>NZ_JBEXSR010000020.1:0-149731 GCF_040613735.1 Streptomyces sp. NPDC006235 | reverse complement strand
CACGGCTTCCGCCGTGCCACGGGCCACTCCCACAAAGAGGGAATCACTTCCATCTCCACCGTGCCACAGGAAGATCATTCTGCAAGGACCCCTTAAGGAGGAATTAGGAGAGCCCACCCATGCATGACGACGAACTGCTGACGGTGCCTGACGTGATGGAGCGGCTGAAGCTCGGCCGCTCAACCGTCTACGACCTCATCCGCTCCCGTCGTCTGCCCTCGATCACCATCGGCCGGTGCCGTCGCATCCCCGCGCGGGCTGTCCGCGAGTACATCACCCACGAACTGGAGGCGGCCGCCTGATGGTCCAGCAACGCAAGCGGAACCCCAACGGCGCCGGCACCATCACCAAGCGCAAGGACGGCCGCTTCCAGTGCGCGGTCTACGTCCTCCAGCCGGACGGCACACGTGCCCGCAAGTTCGCCTACGGCAAGACCTGGGCCGAGTGTGACGCCAAGCGCCGCGAACTGCTCGACAAGGTCGACCAGGGCGTGCCCGTGCCCACCAAGTCGGCCAAGCTCTCGGACTGGCTCCCGTACTGGCTGGACAACGTCATCAAGCCTCGGCGGAAGCTCAGCACGTTCGACAAGTACGAGGCGCACGTCCGGCTCTATCTGGTGCCCCTACTCGGTTCCAAGCGGCTCGAATCGCTCGGCGTCGCCGACGTCCGCCGCTTCCTCGTCCGCTTGGAGAAGGAGACAACCGCCGCAACGGCCAAGGAATCGCACCGAGTTCTGCGTTCGGCGCTGTCCTCAGCCTGCCGCGAGGAACTGATCACGCGTAATGTCGCCAAGCTCGTCGAGCCGCCCCGCACGGATAAGCCCGACCTGAGCCCATGGGCCCTCGACGAGACGCTCGACTTCCTCGCGGCCTCCCGCAAGGATCCGCTCTACGCGGCCTTCGTCCTCGCCATCGCCATGGGGCTCCGCCGGGGAGAGATCGTGGGCCTGCGCTGGTCGGACGTCGACCTCGACAACCGCGTCCTCTACGTCCGCCACCAGGTCCAGCGTCGCCGTGGCGTCCTGTATGACGACGACCCCAAGAGTCGCCGTCGCAGGGCGGTTCCTCTCCCCGCCCTGTGCATTGCGCCCCTGCGCTGGCACCGCCTACGCCAGGCAGAGGCTCGTGCCAAGGCGGGGGAGAGGTGGCAGGAGTTGGACTACGTGTTCGCCACCCGAACCGGCCGCCCCGTGGAGCCGCGCAACCTGTACCGCTCCTTCACCCGCGTCGCCGAGTCCGCCGACCTCCGCGTGATCCGGCTGCACGACGCTCGCCACGGGACGGCCACCCTCCTCACGGCGGCCGGAGTCGCGCCCCGCGTGGTGATGGAGATCCTCGGGCACAGCCAGATCAGCATCACGATGGACGTCTACACCCACGTCGTCCAGGACACGCAGCGCGAAGCCATGAGCCACATGGACCGCCTGCTCAGGAGACGCCGCATCCGCGAGTGACCGCCCGCGTTGATGTCAGAAGTAGATGTCAAAGGCCCCGGACCATGATCGGTCCGGGGCCTTTTGGCTGGTGCCCCCGGCAGGATTCGAACCTGCGACACCCGCTTTAGGAGAGCGGTGCTCTATCCCCTGAGCTACGAAGGCGGGCCTTGTGCAACCGTGGCTGAATACTCTGTGTGACTATTCGTCTCGATCGCGGCAAGGGTGGTGACGCCACCGAGGTGGCGGCCCCTGACAGGGTAGCGGATCGGGGTGGGGGTGGTGGGGTGAGGCCGTGGTTGCGTCCCCCGGAGCCAGGGGGGTGGCCCGGCAACCGTTGTCGCTCGCAGGTGTGTGTTCGGTGCACCTACCCGTGTCGGACCTGGGCGGTCAGTGTTGAGCGCGCAACCGTGAAGTCGGCGAGCGGGGGAAACGTGGACGCGAAGGTCGTCTCCAGTCATCGCATACGAGAAGGCGCCTGCGAGGTCACCCATCCAGGAGACGAGTTCAGTGCTGCGCTCTTCGCGTCGTTACGGCGCAGTGATCAGCGGCTGAGGGCGCGGCACTATCTGACCGGGCTGCTGGCGGCGCAGGGACGCAAGTCGATCCGGAACATCGCCGCGTCCGTCGGCGGGGCCGCGGCGGAGCAGAGCCTGCACCACTTCATCAGCAGCTCCACCTGGGACTGGTCGCCCATACGCGAGGCCCTCGCCGACCATGTCGCGCGGGTGCTGGCGCCACGGGCCTGGGTCGTACGACCGCTGTTCATTCCGAAGGCGGGCGAGCACTCGGTGGGGGTGGAGCGGCAGTTCTCCCCGGGGTGCGGACAGGTGCTCAACGGCCAGCTGGCCTATGGGGCCTGGGCCGCGACCGAGGGGACCAGTGTCCCCGTTCAGTGGCGGCTGCATCTTCCCGAGTCCTGGCTCGGGGACGCTCGCAGGCGCCGTAGGGCGGAGATTCCCGACAGCGCCCAGGCCGAGACTCCGGACGAGTGCGCGACCGCCACGGCGCTCACGTTGCTCGGCCGGCCCGCGGTGCCGAAGCGTCCCGTCGTGCTGGACACGCACGTGACGGGCCTCGGCGGGGTCGTCCGGCCCTTCGCCGAAGCCGGGATTCCCCTGCTCGCCCGGGTGCAGGGGAGCACCCGGCTGATCGTGGCGGATCGCGCGATGCCGGGGTACCGGGCGGGAGCGATCTCGGCCCGCCAGATCATGGAGTCCGTGCAGGGGCTGCGCCGTCCGCTGGACGCCGCCCGGGGGCCGGTGCGGCGCACCATGCTCGCGGCGGCGGTCCGGGTACGACTTCCCCGGCCGGGCCTCGGGCCCGAGCTGTTGCTGATCGGCGAGTGGCACGAACGAGGCAAGGCACCGACGGCCCTGTGGCTCGCGGCCCCGGCGACGGCACCGGTCGGTGATCTCGTGCGGCTGACGTGGCTGGCGCAGCGGGTCGCCCAGGACGAGAAGCGGACCGGCGAGCAGGTGGGTGTCCGGGACTTCGAGGGGCGTTCGTTCCGGGGCTGGCACCGCCACATGACCCTGGCCTCCGTCGCCCACGCGGTGTCTGTGCTGGCAGATGCGTCCGGCGTGTCCGGCGTGTCCGGCGCGTCCGATGGGTCCCATGAGTCCCGTGACTCCCATGAGTCGTGTGCGTCGACTGAGCCGCGTGTCTGGGCGCTTCGGGCCTCCGCCTGATCCCGGTGAACCCGTGCTCTGTGCACCCCGCTCCTCTACGTACCCGCCCCCTACGCACCCGCCCCCTACGTACCCGCCCCCCGTTGCCGCAGCGTGCGCCGCGTGCGGTGCAGGCGGAGCGCGAGCTGGATCTCCAGTGCCCGTTCGGGATCCTGCCAGTCGGCTCCGAGGAGTTCGGTGATGCGCTCCAGCCGTCTGGACACCGTGTTGGGGTGCACGTGCAGGCTCGCCGCCGCGCGCGTCGGGCTCGAACCGGCGGCGAAGTAGGCGTCGAGTGTCCGGGTCAGCTCGGTGAAGCGCTGGGTGTCGTAGTCCACGACGGGGCCGATCACGGACTCGACGTAGTCGCCGATGCCGTGCGTCTCGGAGAGCAGGACACCGAGGAAGCCCATCTGCTGTGGGGTGGCGACAGCACCGTGGTTGCCCAGCTCGGTGAGTGCCTCCAGGCAGCTGAGCGCCTCGCGGTGGGCCTGTGCCACATGGGCCGGGCCCGAGACGGGTCCGGACGCCCCGACCGTGACGGGATGGCCGACGAGCGGCGTGAGTTCCCCGGACACGGCGGTGGCGGCGGCGAGCGGGTCCTCGCCGGGGATCAGCAGGGTCGCGCAGCCGTCCCGGAACCTCATGAGCCCGGACATGCGATGGGCGTACGACGACGCCCAGGCGGCGGCCCGGCTCTCCGGGCCTCCCTCGGGCCGGGCCACCACCATCACGTGCGGTTCGTCGATGGCGATGCCGAGCCGGCGGGCCCGCGGGATCAACTGGTGTGGCTGCGGGCGGATGTCGCTGAGCAGCTCCTCCAGCAGTTCGTCACGGATCTGGTCGTGGGCCACCGTCGAGGTGCGCTGCAGCAGCAGGATGAGGGCGACCGCCCGCGCGGTGAGCTGGAGTAACCGCACTCCGAAGCCGTCCGTGAGCGGTTCGTCGGGGACCAGCATGATGGCGCCGAGGTTCTCGCCGCCGGCGGTGACCGGCGCGACCCAGCCGCCCTCGGAGCCGCCTCCGGAGCCGCCCTCGGAGCCGCCCCCGGCACCGCCCTCGGACATGGGCACCGGGCAGCCGGCCGCGTGCGCGTCATAGGTCCATCTGAGCAGGTCGTCCTCGGCGAGCTCGGGCGGCGTACCGGTCACGACGACCTCGCGGCCGACGCAGTCCCTGACGACGAGTGACCCCGACAGGTCCTCGATCGCCGCTTCGACGAGGGTCTGCGGGTCGCAGCCGCTGAGCACCAGGTCGATCAGCCGGATGTAGGCGGCCTCGACGCGGCGTTGCACGTCGAGGCTGCTCCGGGCGCGGGAGGTGTCCCGTTCCAGCTCGGTCACCTCGGCGCGGGTCTCCTCCAGCAGCCGCGCGCGTTCGATGGCGACGCCCGCGAGCTTGCCGAGCGAGCGCATGAGGCTGATCTCGTCCGGAGTGAAGTGCCGTTTCTTCCGGTCGGCGCCGTAGAGGGTGCCGAAGACCGTGGTGCCGTAGCCGAGCGGAACCGCCAGGATGGCGTGCAGGCCTTCGGCCCGTACGACGGCATCGATGTCGGGGGAGTGCGGAATGTCCCTGTCGGCCAGGTAGTCGGGGCTCCAGGCGGGCGCCCCGCTCCGCTGGACGAGGCTGCCGAGGCCGGAGTCGTCGGAGGTCTTCAGGCCTACGCTGCGTGAGGTGGTCTCGCCCTCCGCCGCGCGGATGGAGATGGGCCGTCCGTCGCCCCCGTCGCGCAGTCCGACGTAGGCCATGTCGAAGTTCAGCAGTCGGCGGGCCCGTCGTGCGATCTCGTGCAGCAGCGCGTCCATGCCGTGGACCAGGGTGAGGTCGTGGGCGGTGTCGACGAGCGCGGCGAGTCCGGCCTCCCGCTGCTGTGCGTGGCCGATCAGGGCCTGGACGCGCGAAGCCAGGCGGACGGCCTGGTCGAGCTCTGCGAGGGTGCCCTCGCACGCCTCGTCATGCCGGGCGGCGCGCAGCAGTTCCTCGAACCGCGCTGCCGGTGCCCCCTCGGCGAGCAGTTCCAGCACGGACATCACATCCGGCGAGGAGGCCGGCGCCAGTCCCCCCGTCATCGTCGTTCCCCCCATGACCATCGATCCCCCGCGATCATCGTTCCCCCGTGGTCATCGTTCCCCGCGATCATCGGCCCCCATGATCAGGCGAGCTGATCCTTAGCGAGCCTAAGCTTGGGGCCTCGCGGACTGCAACAGCCCCCTTTACATATTCGCGCAAACGTTCACTCGAATGGTGGCCGAGTCACCCCTCTCCCCGGTCGGTTGTGTGGCCGGATCACCTGTCGCTCTCCGGGGTGCCGGGGGAAGATCGGGCCGGTGCCCGTGAGCACGAGGATACGAACGGTGACGGGAAGCGCGGAAGGCGCGCCCGGAGCGGAGGGAACTGCGGGGGATGTCCGAGATCAAGAGTTATCGACGTTCGCTCGAACGCAGCCGGGACTCCATGCGGGCGGAGCACCGGCCCGGGGTCTTCTCGCTGCGCGGACGGGAGTGGGACCTGTTCGACGGGGTCTTCGCCCCTCTGCACGCGGGCACGACCGAGATCGTCCTGGACATGCTCGGCCTGTGCGATCCCGTGGGCCCTCTGCGCGGCTCGTTCCTGGAGATCGGCTGCGGCACCGGGGTCGTCGCCGTGACCGCCGCCCTCGCGGGCTGCGAGCGGGTCGTCGCCTCGGACATCAACGCCGAGGCGGTGGCGAACGCCGCGCTCAACGCGCGGCGGCACCAAGTCGCCGACCGGGTGCGAGCCGTGCACAGCGACCTCTTCGAGGCGCTGCCCGCGGGGGAGCGCTTCGACAGCATCGTCTGGAGTTCGCCGTACGTCCGCGCACCGGAGGAGTACCGCTTCGCCACTGACCTGGAACGCGCCTACGTGGATCCCGGATACGAAGCGCACCGCAGGTACGTGGACGAGGCGCCGCGCCGGCTGACGAGGGACGGCCGGGCCCTGCTGCACTTCAGCAGCAGAGGGGACATGGACGGACTGCACCGGATCGCCGAGGAGACGGGGCGGCGGCTGCGGGTGCTCAGGAAGCTCACCGTCGTCGACCGGGGAGACGTGGTCGAGCACTTCCTGGTGGACATCCGCTCCGGCCAGGGGCCGTCGTCGGTGTACGACGGTGCCGCGCACCGCGGCGGGCTGCGCACCCGGCCCGCCCGGACGGTGACTCAGCCCGCCTGAACCGCCGTCAGGAGCTCCTCCCACGCGGCGCGCTCCGACTCGATCGCCGCGGCTTCCAGGTCGCGCGCGATCGAGTCGAGGGCGATACCGGCCCACCCGAGCGCCTGCACCACCCGGCAGGCCGCGTCGTGTTCACCGGAGAGGGTGTCGCCGTGGAACCCCTCGCGGCGGTTCAGTGCTTCGAGCGCCTGCTGCGGCAGGGCGTGCGAGGTCATCCAGGCGATGATCCGTTCGACCCGGTCCAGCGCGGCCCGAGGGGATTCCGGCACGTTCTCCGACGTCCAGAGCAGGCGCTGGGGGCGGGCGCCGTCGGCCACCAGGGAGCGCCAGTGCGGACCGCCGAGGCTCTCCTCGTAGCGGCGGTAGACGAGCCGCGCGGTGGCCACCCCGGCCTGTCCGCGCAGTGCGGCGGCGCGGGGGTCCGCCGAGCCGTCCAGGAGGGCGTCGACGCCGGCGTCGAGACGGCCGAGGTCCACAGAGACGAGCGAGGTGACGGCGGACGCGGCGTGACCGCCGGCCGTGGCGCGCTCCAGGCCGCGGAAGTACGCGTCCACGGCTTGGGCGTACCGCTGCACGGAGTACACGGAGGTGACGTGCACGCCGACGCCGTGGGCGAGCACGTCACCGGCGGCGGCAAGTCCCCTGCCCGTGACGGGGATCCGGATCAGGACGTTGGGGCGGTCGACCATCCGGGCGAGCCGTCTGGAGTGGTCGGCCATGGCCTCGGCATCCGCGGCCGGCTGGGGCGCGATGCCGAGGGAGACCCAGCCGTGCATGCCCTTCGTCTCCCGGAACACCGGTTCCAGCGTGTTGCAGGCCGCACGGGCGTCCTCGGCGATCAGCGCGTAGACGCGTTCCTCGGCCGAGGCGGCCGCGCCCGAGAGCCGGTTCAGCTGCTCCCCGTAGGCCGTGGTGTCCGACATGGCGCGCGCGACGGCCGCGGGCCGGGAGATGACCCCGCCGACCAGTCCGTCGGCCACCAGCTTCTCCAGGCTGCCGTCGGCCAGCCGGCCGCGATGGTAGTCGTCCAGCCAGAGGCCGACCCCCTCCGCCGTGAGCTGGTCCAGGACGTCACTGCGCTTCGAGCGCGGCCATGTGGTCAATGACTGCCTCCACTCCAGCAGTCGACGAGACGTAAAAGGCATCCGTAATTCTAGGGCCCGGCATTACGATTTCGCACGTGCGGACATAACGGCGAGGTTACTGCGTGATCACGACCCGGACACCTGACAAAGTATTCCGTGCGGGTTGCATATCGGTGCGTCATGTGTTCCGGAAGGCCGTGGGGCGACACCTGACAAAATAGTTCCGCGCACGTTGCGGGCGGCGACGGCGGCGTGTGAGGCTCCCGGCGAAATGATGAGTGAGTAATTGCAGCGTTCTCGGGAGGGACCTTGACCGCAGGGCTCGAAGGACGGTCGACGGTGATTCGCCGAGCCGGCGAGGGGGTTGCCCGGCTCTGGGGGAAGGGGTCGGTGGTCACCACGAAACTCTCCGCCGAGGAGACCGGTGGCGCCTTGGGGATCACGCACTTCAGCGCGGTGATGGGAGAACGCGCTCCGCGCCACACCCACACGCTCGAGGACGAGATCTTCATCATCGAGGGAGGGGAGGTCCGCCTCACGGTCGGAGACCGCACTGAAATCGTCAACGGCGCCGGTGTGCTGTTCCTTCCGCGGGGCATACCGCATTCCTACCTGGTGGAGAGCGAATCCGCCCGTTTCTATGTCATCACCACGCCCGGTGGATTCGAGAGGTTCTTCTCGGAGACCGGATATCCGACCCAGCTCGGGAAAGCGGCGCCGGTCGGTGAGTCGTGGTCGGTCGACCGCACCATGGAATTCGCGGAGAATCTCGGACTCGGCGTGGTCTGGGGCGACTGACCGTTCGGCATGCACCGGGCCTGTGTGACTGTCCAAAGCTTGCACCGACACAGAAAGAGAACGCGAGTTCCATGAAAAGACGAAGCGTCCTGGCCGGCACGGCTGCCGCGATAGCCGCCACGACCACCCTGGAGACCGGCCCCCGCGCGACGGCCGCCACCGCCGCTCCCACCGCCCCCGGTTCCGACGCCGTCACCGTTCTTCCGGGCGACCCCCGCTACGCCGATCTCGTCGTCGGCAACAACTCCCGCTGGGTCGCCAGGCCCGATGCCGTCCGGCTGGTGCGCACCACCGAGCAGGTGGTGCGGGCCGTTCAGGAAGCCGTGGACGCGGGCAAGCGGATCTCGGTGCGCAGCGGCGGCCACTGCTACGCGGACTTCGTCTACAACTCCGAGGTCCGGGTGGTCATCGACACCTCCCTGCTCGACACCGTCGGCTACGACGAGGAGCTCAAGGCCTTCGAAGTGGGCGCGGGCGCGACGCTGCTCCAGGTGTACGACTCCCTCTTCAAGGGCTGGGGCGTCAACATCCCCGGCGGCATGTGCTACTCGGTGGGGGCGGGCGGCCACATCAGCGGTGGTGGCTACGGGATGCTGTCCCGGCGGCACGGCCTGACCGTCGACCACCTGTACGCGGTCGAGGTCGTCGTGGTGGACGCGAAGGGCAAGGCGCGCAGCGTGGTGGCCACGCGCGAGGCCGACGACCCCCACCGCGACCTGTGGTGGGCGCACACCGGCGGTGGCGGCGGCAACTTCGGTGTCATCACCCGGTACTGGTTCCGCAGCCCCGGTGCCACCGGCACCGACCCCTCCTCGCTCCTGCCCAAGCCCCCGAAGGACGTTCTCGTCAGCGCGCTCGCGCTGCCCTGGAGCGAGCTGGACAAGGACTCCTTCACCTCGCTCGTGCGGAAGTTCGGCGCCTGGCACGAGAGGAACAGCTCCGCCGACTCCGCCGCGGCCTCCCTGTGCAGCTTCCTGATGATGAATCACAAGGCCAACGGCAGCATCGGCCTGCTCACCCAGATCGACGCCACCGTCCCCGGCGCGAAGAAGGTGCTCGACGACTTCCTCACCGAGGTCACCTCGTCGCTCTCCGACGCCGCCGTACGACCGATGTCCGAGCCGGTGGGTGAACTGGGCGCGCTGCCCGACCTGTTCACGCCGCAGCGACTTCCGTGGCTGCACTCGGTCAAGCTGCTGGGCACGAGCAACCCGACGCTGACCAATCCGACGCTGCGCGGCCACCACAAGTCCGCCTACCTGCGCAAGAACGTCACCACCGCACAGGCCACGGCGATGTACCGGCACCTGACGCGCGCCGATCAGCAGAACCCGGCGTCCATGGTCGTCCTCCTGTCGTACGGCGGGAAGATCAACACCGTGGGCTCCGGCGACACCGCGTCGGCGCAGCGGGACTCGATCTTCAAGGGGCTGTTCCAGAGCTTCTGGTCGAGCGCCGAGGACGACGCCGCGAACATCGGCTGGGTGCGTGACGTGTACGGCGAGGTCTTCTCGGCCACCGGCGGCTACCCCGTGCCGGGCGCGGCCACGGACGGCTGCTACATCAACTATCCGGACGCCGACATCACCGACACGAAGGTCAACACCACCGGCGTGCCCTGGTACACGCTCTACTACAAGGCCAACTACCCGCGCCTGCAGCAGGTCAAGGCCGCGTACGACCCTCGGAACACCTTCCGGCACTCGCAGTCCATCACCCTTCCCGACCACACGTGAGGCGAGCTGTGCAGCAGCATGACGTCGTCGAGGCGGAGCAGACGAAGCCGGCCCGAACGGCTCCCGGAGCGGCACGCGACAGCAGAAGGGGCCCGGCCTTCGCCCTGCTGGCGTCGGTCCAGTTCGTGCTCATCCTCGCCATGAGCGTGCTCAACGTCGTACTCCCCGACATCCAGCACGAGTTCGGACTCGACCGCGCCGAACTCGCCCTGCTCTCGGCCTCCTACGGCATGTCGTTCAGCGGGCTGCTGCTGCTGGGCGGCCGGCTGTCCGACCTGTACGGGAACCGGCGCGTGTTCCTCCTCGGTACCGGCGTGTTCGGCGTGAGTTCGGTGCTGGCGGGGGTGTCCACGGGGCTGTGGACGCTGCTGGTGGCCCGCTTCGCCCAGGGGGCCGGAGCCGCACTGGCCGTACCGGCCGCGATGGCGCTGGTGAGCGTCGTACACCCGGAGCCCGCGCGGCACGCCCGTGCCATGGCCGTCTGGGGCGGGCTCGCGGCCTCCGGCGGGACCGCCGGGATGCTGCTGTCCGGGGTGGTGGCCTCGTCGAACTCCTGGCGCTGGGTGTTCGTCGTGCCCGTCGCGATGGCGGCGGTGACCCTCGTCGCCGCCCCGCGGCTGCTCCCCGAGGGCACGGCCGGCCGGGGTGGCCGCCTGGACGTCCTCGGGGCCGCCCTGGTCACCACCGGGATCGCCCTGCTCAGTTACGGCCTGGTGGAGGCGCCGGAGCGCGGATGGACCTCCCCGGTGGCGCTCGGCACACTGACCGGCGGCGGCGCGCTGCTGCTGGCCTTCGTCATCACCGAGGCACGGGTGCCGCAACCGCTCCTGCCGCTGTCGTTCCCCGCCTCCCCCCGCAGGGCGGTGGCGCTGCTGGCGGTCTTCCTGGGCGCCGCCGGAATCACCACGATCTTCTTCATGCTCGCGCTGTACTTCCAGGAGGTCCGGGGCTATTCCGCGCTGGAGACGTCGGCGGCGTTCCTGCCCTTCGGCCTGACCCTGGTCGTCAGCGGCCTGTGCGTGGGCCGGCTGGTGCAGCGCTTCGGCCCGCGTGCGGTGCTGGTCGGGGGACTGGTGCTGGCCGGGCTGGGGCTGGCGGTGCTGGGCCGGATCGGCACCGACACGCCGTACGTGGGCGCCGTACTGGCCGGGCTGGTGCTCTTCCCCGCCGGGGCGGCGCTGGTCTTCGCCGGATCGACCGTCACGGCGACCACCGACGTCCCGCAGGACCAGGCCGGTCTCGCCGGCGCCGTGGTCAACACCGCGCTGGAGGCCGGGCCGGCCATCGGCCTCGCCGTCCTGGTGACCCTGGCCACCGCACGCACCACGGACCTGGTGCACACGGGCACGGGTACGGCGTCGGCCCTGACCTCCGGCTACGGCTTCGCCTTCACCCTCGCGGCCGTGGCCTTCGCCGCCGCCGCGGTGTGCGCACTCGTCCTGCTGCGCCCCCGCCCGGCCCGGGACGGCGGCTGACCTATCCCCGGGTCCTTGCGCCGCCGCCCCGGGGCGCCGGCGGAAAGCCCCTGGTCCGTCCGCCGTTCGGACACCCCGCATTTCCATCCGCTACGACATGTACCAAGGAGCACCCTCATGACCGCCCGATTCAAGGACAAGGTCGTCATCGTCACCGGGGCCGGATCCGGCATCGGCCGGGCCAGCGCCAGGGCCTTCGCCCGCGAGGGCGCCACCGTGGTCGCCGCCGGGGCCCGGCCGGACTCCATCGAGGAGACGGTGCGACTCGTCGACGAGGACGGCGGCACCGCCAGCGCCGTCGTCGCCGACGTCACCCGGCCCGAGGACATGGAGCGCCTGGTGCGCACCACGGTGGAGCGCCACGGCGGCCTGCACGTCGCGCACAACAACGCGGGCGTCTTCGGCAAGCCCACCCCGGTCGGCGACCTGGACCTGTCCGTGTGGCAGTCCGTCCTGGACGTCAACCTGAACGGCGTTCTGTTGAGCATGCAGCAGGAGATCGCGCACATGCGGGCGAACGGCGGTGGTGCCATCGTCAACACCGCGTCGAACATCGGTTACCACGGCCGCCGCCCCGGCATGGCCGCCTACGCCGCGTCCAAGGCCGCCGTGAGCACCCTCACCCGGGTCGCCGCGCTGGACCACATCAAGGACAACGTGCGCATCAACGCGGTGAGCCCCGGTGCCACGGACACCAGCATGTCGCTGCGTCCCGGGGAGACCGACGCCGACCGCGCCGCCCGGCTCGCCACGACGGTCCCGATCGCCCGCGTCGCGACGACGGACGAGATCGTCAACGCGGTGCTGTGGCTGGCGTCCGACGAGTCGAGCTTCGTCGTCGGCCACGACCTCGTCATCGACGGCGGTGTCACCAGCTGATCCGGACCCCGGTCCCCTGACCTGATCCACGGCGTCCCGGCCTCGTGGCCTCACCAGGCCACGAGGCCGGGACGCGTGCTGTCCGGAACTTTCCCGGGCCCGGTCGGATGAATTCATCCCCGCCCGCGGATGAATTCTTTCTGCTCGACCGGAACATGACGAAGTAGCGATACTTCCCTTCACGGGGATTCCGTGATTTCGCAGAATCGGTGCAAGCAACTCACGAGTTCAGCCGAAGAAATCCTTCTTCATCGCCAAGAGAGGAACCGAGTTGGACAGCGAGCTCGCTCACATCGAATCGCTCCCCGCTCTTCAGCAGCCCGATTGGCACGGCCATCCTGAGAGGGAGCGGGCGAGGCGGGAACTGAGCGCGCTTCCGCCGCTCGTCAAGGCCGCGGACGTGACCCGGCTGCACGACCACCTCGGGGCGGTCGCCCAGGGGCACGCCCAGGTCGTCCAGGCCGGTGACTGTGCCGAGGACTGGGCGGAGAACGGCCGTGTGGACGTCGCCCGCAAGGCGGCGGTGCTCGACCTCCTGGCGGGCGTCATGCGCGTCAACGCGGGCAGGCCCGTGGTGCGCGTCGGCCGGCTCGCCGGTCAGTACGCCAAGCCGCGATCCAAGCCCACCGAAACGGTCCAGGGCGTCGAACTGCCCGTCTATCGCGGGCACATGGTGAACGACCCGAACCCCGACCCGGTGCTGCGACAGCCCGACCCCCGGCGTCTGCCGGCCGGCTACCGGGCCGCGCGCGAGGTCATGGAACACCTCGGCTGGGCCGGCAGCGCCGGGCGCGCGCAGGCCCCCGTGTGGACCAGCCACGAGGCCCTCCTGCTCGACTACGAACTGCCCATGCTGCGCCGGCAGGACGACGGCGGCCTGCTGCTCACCTCGACGCACTGGCCGTGGATCGGCGAGCGCACCCGGCAGGTGGACGGCGCCCACGTGGCGCTCCTGGCGGCGGTGCGCAACCCGGTGGCCTGCAAGGTGGGGCCGGCCATGACGCCGGAGGAACTGCTGCGCCTGTGCGAGCGGCTGGACCCGGACCGGGTCCCCGGGCGGCTGACGCTCATCGCACGGATGGGCGCGGGTACGGCACCACGGAAGCTCCCCGCCCTGGTCGCCGCAGTACGGGACGCCGGGCATCCGGTGATCTGGCTGACCGACCCGATGCACGGCAACACCGAGTGCGGCCCCGACGGTCTGAAAACGCGTTTCGTGAAGAGCGTCATACGCGAGGTCGAGGAATTCCAGGAAGCCGTCGCGACGGCCGGTGGAATTCCTGGCGGCCTGCACCTGGAAACCACTCCGGACCAGGTCACGGAATGCGTCGCCGACGCCACGTTCATGGATTCGGTCGGAGACAAGTACACGAGTTTTTGCGACCCGCGGCTCAATCCGCGTCAGGCCGTGGAGGTCGCGTCGGCCTGGCGCCGCTGAAAAGGAGGCCTGTTCACTATGCAGGGCAAGATCGCGCTGGTCACGGGAGCCGCGGGCGGAATAGGCGAAGCGGTCGTCCGCGCCCTGGCCGAACGCGGGGCCGAGGTGGCCGCCGTGGACAAGGACGGCGACCGGCTGAGCGAGGTGACCGGGAAACTGGCCGCCGACGGGCTGCGGGTACGGGCGTTCCCCGCCGACATCACCACGAGCGCCGCGGCCGAGGGCCTGGTCGCGGACGTCGAGGACGCCCTGGGACCGCTCGACCACCTGGTCAACGGGGCGGGCGTCCTGCGGCTGGCGAAGACCCGGGACCTCACCGACGCGGACTGGGCGGCGACGTTCGCGGTCAACGCCACCGGCGTGTTCTTCATGTCGCGCGCGGTGGTCAACCGCATGGTCCCGCGGCGCTCCGGCGCCGTCGTCACCATCGCCTCCAACGCGGCGGGCACGGCCCGTATGGACATGGCCGCGTACTCGGCGTCGAAGGCCGCGGCGACCATGTTCACCAAGTGCCTCGGCCTCGAGGTCGCCGCGTACGGCATCCGGTGCAACGTGGTCGCTCCCGGCTCCACCGAGACACCGATGCTCACGTCCATGTGGAAGGACGACCACGGACGCACCGCGACGCTCGAAGGTTCGCCCGGCGCCTACCGGGTCGGCATACCGCTCGGCAAGCTGGCCCGCCCCTCGGACGTGGCCGAGGCGGTGGCGTTCCTCCTTTCGGATCAGGCCTCGCACATCACGATGCACGACCTCACCGTCGACGGCGGCGCGACCCTCGGCGTCTGACCGCCCAAGCCATACGAGGAAGACCATGCCAGGGATACCCCCCATCCAGCCCTACCCCATGCCCCAGGCCGGAGACCTGCCCGCCAACACGGCGGCGTGGCAGGCCGATCCGGACCGCGCGGTCCTGCTCGTGCACGACATGCAGCGGTACTTCGTCCGGCAGTTCCCCGAGGGCGAGGCCCCCGGAGCCGACCTCGTGCGGAACGCGACCCGGCTCCGCGAACAGGCGGTCGCCGCCGGCATGCCCGTCGCGTACACCGCGCAGCCGGGCGGCATGACCGACGAACAGCGCGGACTGCTCAAGGACTTCTGGGGGCCGGGCATGCGCGTCGACCCCGCCGACCGGGAGGTCGTGGAGCCGCTCGCGCCCGGCCCGGAGGACTGGCTGCTCACCAAGTGGCGCTACAGCGCGTTCTTCCGGTCCGACCTGCTGGAGAGGATGCGCGCCCACGGACGCGACCAGCTGATCCTGTGCGGCGTGTACGCGCACATCGGGGTGCTGTCCACCGCGGTGGAGGCCTTCACCAACGACATCGAGACGTTTCTGGTGGCCGACGCGGTCGCCGACTTCACCGAGGCGTACCACCGGCTGGCCCTCGACTACGCCGCCGAGCGGTGCGCCCTGGTCACCACGACCAAGTCCGTGATCGAGGAGATCGGCCGATGAACGAACACAGCCCCCGCACGGGGCACGACCTGCTCGACCGGGTCCTCGGCGGGGGTTCGCAACCGTCCGCCTTCGCGCTGCTGCACCGCCCCGAAGTGAGCGGCCCGGACACCCTGGAGGTCCTGACGGGAGCGGTGTCGACGGTGGACGCCGTGGCTCGGATCCCCCTGAGCGAGGCACCCGACCCCGACGCCGGGGCACGTCAGGAGGTCCTGGCGCTGATCCCCTACCGCCAGCTCGCCGAGCGTGGCTACGCCTGTGCCGACGACGGCGAACCGCTGATCGCGATCACCGTGGAGGAGCAGACCACCGTCGCGGTGAGCGACGCCCTGCGGCGGCTGCCGGGCGAGACGGTCGCGCTCAGCGGCGGCGCCTTCGACCTGGACGACGACGAGTACGCCGGGATCGTCCGCAAGGTGATCGCGGACGAGATCGGCACGGGCGAGGGAGCGAACTTTGTCATCAAGCGGTCGTTCGTCGCCGACATCACCGGTTACACGGTGCACAGCGCCCTGGCGTTCTTCCGGCGGCTGCTGGAGCGGGAGCAGGGGGCGTACTGGACGTTCGTCGTGCACACCGGCGACCGCACCTTCGTCGGTGCCTCCCCCGAGCGGCACGTGAGCCTGCGGGCCGGCCGGGCCGTGATGAACCCGATCAGCGGCACCTACCGCTATCCGGCCTCAGGCCCCACCCTGCCGGGCGTCATGGACTTCCTCGCCGACCGCAAGGAGGCCGACGAGCTGTACATGGTCGTCGACGAGGAACTCAAGATGATGGCGCGGATCTGCGACCCCGCTCCCCGGGTCGTGGGGCCGTATCTGAAGGAGATGGCCCGGCTCGCGCACACCGAGTACTTCATCGAGGGCGCGAGCGACCACGATCCCCGCACGATCCTGCGCGAGACCCTGTTCGCCCCGACGGTGACGGGCAGTCCGCTGGAGAGCGCCTGCCGGGTGATCAACCGGTACGAGCCGCGCGGGCGCGGCTACTACAGCGGTGTGGCCGCCTTGATCGGGCAGGACGAGCGGGGGCGGCGCACGCTCGACTCCTCGATCCTCATCCGCACCGCCGACATCGACGGCACCGGTCGGCTGAGCATCGGCGTCGGTGCCACCCTGGTCCGGCACTCCGACCCGGAGTCGGAGGTCGACGAGACCCGGGCGAAGGCCGCCGGCCTCCTCGCCGCTCTGGGCGCCGAGGGCTCCGCGCGCTTCGCCGAACACCCCCGCGTGCGCGAGGCCTTGGAGCGGCGCAACGACTCGATCGCCGGTTTCTGGACCGGTGAGCGCCTCCGTCCGGCCGGCCAGGGGGCCGCGCTGGCGGGCCGCCGGGTCCTCGTGGTGGACGCGGAGGACACCTTCACCTCCATGATCGGCCACCAGCTGCGGGCCATGGGGCTGAAGCCGACGGTCCGGCGGTTCGACGAGCCGTACTCCTTCGACGACCACGAGCTCGTCGTCATGGGGCCGGGCCCCGGTGATCCGCGCGACACCCACGACCCCAAGATCACCCACCTGCGGTCCGCGATCCACGCGCTCGTGGACCAGCGCCGGCCCTTCCTCGCCGTCTGCCTCAGTCACCAGGTGCTCAGCACCCTGCTCGGCCTGGAACTGGTGCGCCGGCCGGTACCCAACCAGGGAGTCCAGCGGGAGATCGACCTGTTCGGAGCGCGGGAACGGGTCGGCTTCTACAACACGTTCGCGGCCCGCAGCGCGCGCGACGCGTTCGACGTTCCCGGCGTGGGGCTCGTCGAGGCGAGCCGGGACGACGACACCGGGGAAGTGCACGCGTTGCGCGGGCCCGGCTTCGCCTCGATGCAGTTCCACGCCGAGTCCGTGCTCACCCAGGACGGCGTACGCATCGTCGGTGACGCGCTGGAAGGGGTGCTGCGCACATGCGCGTCGTGATCGCCTGGTGGGACCTCGACGGGTCCGAACAGACCATCGCCTCCCTCCGGGACTTCCTGCGCGACGAGGCCGTGGACCGTTTCTCCCGGGTACCGGGGCTGCGCCTGAAGGTGTGGATCTCCGACGAGCGCACCAACCGGTGGGGCGCCGTCTTCCTGTGGGAGTCGGCGCAGGCCGCTGCCGCGCCCCTTCCGGCCAGGGCCGCCGAACTCATCGGCCGTCCGCCCACCGAGAGGCACGTCTTCGACGTCGAGGCCACCACGGAGGGCGCCTACGACACGGCCCAACTGGCCCGTCTGGGCCTCGCCTTCACCGGCTGAGCCACGCCGGCAGGACGGCCTCAGACCTCTCGACCACCTTCCCCACTGCGACAAGGATCACGATGAAGGTACTGATTGCCGGGGGCGGTATCGGCGGCCTCGCGGCGGCACTGAGCCTCGCACGCCACGGCCACCGGGTCGTCGTGCTGGAACGAAGGGACACCTTCAGCGAACTGGGCGCGGGCATCCAGCTGGGCCCGAACGCCTTCCACGCCCTGGACCGGCTGGGCGCCGGCACGGCGGTGCGGCAACGCGCCGTGTACATCGACGAGTTGCGGTTCATGGACGGCACGACCGGGCACCGCGTCGCGAGCATGCCGCTCACCGGCGCGTACCGCACCCGTTTCGGCAATCCGTACGCCGTCGTGCACCGCGGTGATCTCTACCAGGCGCTCCTCGACGGCTGCGTCGGGGAGCGGAACATCACGCTGCTCACCAAGTGCTCCGTGACCCGGTACGAGCAGGACGCGGAAAGCGTCACGGCGATCACCGACACCGGGCGGCGTTTCACCGGCGAGGCGCTCATCGGCGCCGACGGGATCCGCTCCGCCGTGCGCAGCCGGCTCGTCGGGGACGGCCCGCCGCGCGTGTCCGGCCACACGATCTACCGGTCCGTCATCCCCATGGAGCGGGTGCCGCCGGAACTGCGCTGGAACACCGTCACCTTGTGGGCCGGCCCCCGATGGCACGTCGTCCACTACCCCATCGGCAGCGGGAAGTTCCTCAACCTGGCGGCCACGCGGGACGACGGCGCACAGGACGTCGTGGTCGGCAGGCCCGCCGAGCGGGCGCACGTCCTGTCCGAGTTCCCCGGACTGAGCGACACCGCCCGGCGACTGCTGGAACTGGGGAGCGACTGGAAGGAATGGGTCCTGTGCGACCGCGACCCGGTCGAACGGTGGACGGACGGCCGCGTCGCCCTCCTCGGTGACGCCGCGCACCCGATGCTCCAGTACGCGGCCCAGGGCGCCTGCATGGCCCTCGAGGACGCCGTCGTCATCGGCCACCTGCTCGGGGAAGCCGCCGGGGACGTGCCACAACGTCTGGAGAAGTACAACGCCGAGCGGTACGAGCGTGCCGCCAGGGTGCAGCAGGTGGCCCGGGCCATGGGCGAGCGGCTCTACCACCCGGCCGACGACGCGGCTGCCGCCCGCAACGCGATGCTGTCCTCCTTCACGGTCGAGGACTTGTACGACCAGGTCGAGTGGCTGCACGGGGCTCGTATCGGCGGGTCGGGGGAGCACCGTTGAGCAGGTTGCGCTGGCTGACCGCGGGGGAGTCCCACGGTCTGGCACTCGTGGCGACGCTGGAGGGCCTTCCGGCCGGTGTGCCGGTCACGACGGAGATGGTGGCGGACCACCTGGCGAGGCGGCGCCTGGGCTACGGCCGTGGTGCGCGGATGAAGTTCGAGCGCGACGAGGTCACCTTCCTCGGCGGCGTCCGGCACGGTCGCAGCCTCGGCTCCCCGGTCGCGATCATGGTGGGCAACACCGAGTGGCCCAAGTGGGAACAGGTCATGGCGGCCGACCCGGTCGACCCCGGGATCCTCGCCGGGCTCGCCCGCAACGCCCCGCTGACCCGCCCGCGCCCCGGCCACGCCGACCTCGCGGGGATGCAGAAGTACGGCTTCGACGAGGCCCGTCCGATCCTGGAGCGGGCCTCCGCGCGGGAGACCGCGGCCCGGGTGGCGCTGGGCGCGGTGGCGCGGTCGTACCTGAAGGAGACGACGGGCATCGAGGTCGTCTCGCATGTGGTGGAGCTGTGTTCGGTGAAGGCGCCGCACGGCGTGTACCCGACGCCGGCCGATGTGGCGAAGCTGGACGCCGATCCGCTGCGGTGCCTGGACGCGGACGCGTCGAAGGCGATGGTCGCGGAGGTCGACCAGGCCCACAAGGACGGCGACACCCTCGGCGGCGTGGTCGAGGTGCTGGCGTACGACGTCCCCGTGGGCCTCGGCTCGCACGTGCACTGGGACCGCCGGCTGGACGCCCGCCTGGCCGCCGCGCTGATGGGCATCCAGGCGATCAAGGGGGTGGAGATCGGCGACGGCTTCGACCTGGCGCGGGTGCCCGGCTCCGAGGCGCACGACGAGATCGTGGGCACGCCGGAGGGCATCCGGCGGACGTCCGGCCGCTCCGGCGGCACCGAGGGCGGGCTGTCCACGGGTGAACTGCTGCGCGTGCGGGCGGCGATGAAGCCGATCGCGACGGTGCCGCGGGCGCTGCGGACGGTGGACGTGACCACCGGCGAGCCGGCGGCCGCCCACCACCAGCGCTCGGACGTGTCCGCGGTGCCGGCGGCCGGCGTCGTGGCCGAGGCGATGGTGACGCTGGTGCTGGCGGACGCGGTCGCGGAGAAGTTCGGCGGCGACAACGTCGAGGAGACCCGCCGCAACGTCCGCTCCTACCTCGACCACCTGGCGATCCGGTGAGCGGCATGGAACACCCGTGGCTCTCCCGGTGCGGGGGTCAGGTCAGCGACACACGGGTGAAGCGGCCGGCGGTGTGGAGGTCCGACTCGATGCGGGCGGCTGTCGATGCGAGTGCGGGGAGGAGGTCCGTCATGCACTCGCGCAGGGTGTGGCGGCTGGCGTGCGTCGCCGTGTTGAGGGCGGCCACCACGCGTCCGGCCCGGTCGCGGATCGGGACCGCGAGGGAACGGAGGCCCTCTTCCAGTTCCTCGTCGACCAAGGCGTAGCCCTGGGAGCGGATCGAGGTCAGGTCGAGTCCTTCGTGATCCGTGGGTGTGTCTGCCAGCAGGACCCGGCCCGGGGCCGTCGCGTGTGCCGGCCGGCGCGTGCCCACGGTGATGTTCACGCTCATCACGCGGCCCGTCGCCACCCTGGCCGTGTACTGGATCTCCTCGCCCGGATCGGCGAGCACCGCCAGTGCCGTCGACTCGTGGATGCGGGACGTCAGGTCGGACAGATGAGGCTGGGCGATCTCGGGCAGGGACGTGCGGGAGAGGGGAGGGAAGCCCAGGGAGAGGACCCGGGGGGTGAGGGTGAAGGTGCGGGGGTTCGGGGTCGTCACCAGGCCCAGGTGTTCGTAGGTGATCAGGGCCCGGCGGGCCGTCGCCCGGGCCAGGCCCGTCGCCTGGGCCACCTCCGTGAGGGTCAGCTCCGGCCTGCCCTCGCCGAAGGCCGTGAGGACCGTCAGGCCGCGGGCCAGGGACTCGATGAAGTCGCGGCCCAACTGCTGCTTGGACGCGCCCGTCCACAGCGCCAGGTCCGAGGGGGGCGGGCCGGGCTCCGGGGGCGGCGTGCGGCGCAGTTCGCGTTCCATCTCCGTCACCGCGGAGCGCAGCCTCGGCAGCAGGGTCGTGCGCAGGTCGTGTGCCGTGTGGCGGCTCGTGTGGCTGACCACGCTCGCCACGCACGCGATCTTCCGGCTGTCGCCCGTGTGCGCGGACCGGACCGGGACCGAGACCGCCACCAGGCCCGGTTCGATCAGTTGGTCGTCGAGGGCCCAGCCGTTCGCGGCCGCCTCTTCCGTGCGGCTGACGAAGGCCTCGTCGTTTCGCTGGTCCGCTCCGTACTTGCGCGGCGGTACGGCCGTGAAGGACAGGTCCCTCGGGTCCGACGCCCTGCGGTCCCGCCAGCGCTGCCAGTCGGCGTCCGTCCACTGCGTCGCGAACAGCGGGCCCGGTGCGGTGCGTTCGGCGGGGAGCAGGTCGCCGATGCGGAAGCTGAGGGACATCGCGCGGCGGCGGGTCGCCTGGTGGATGAAGCGGATGCCGTCGCGGTCGGCGACCGCCAGGGACACCGACTCGTCCAGTTCGTCGGCCAGGGCGTCCGCCCGGGCGGACAGGAGCGCGGGGAGGCGCAGGGCGGAGAGGTAGGCGTTGCCCAGTTCCATCAGGCGGGGGGCCAGGTGTACGTCCCTGCCGTCCACGCGGACGTAGTCCATGCGGGCGAGCGTGGCCGTGATGCGGTCGATCGTGGAGCGGGCGAGGCCGGTGGCGCGTTCCAGGGCGCTGAGGCTGAGCGTGCCGTCCGCCTCGGTCAGTTCCCGCAGGACCGCGATGCCGCGGATCAGCGGTGTGACCGCCTCGGTGGGCGCCTCGGCCCCAGCCCCGGCCCCAGCCCTGGTCCCTGCCCCGGCAGACGGTGCGCTCAGCCGTGCGACCGCCTCCGTGGGCGCCCCGGCCCCGGCCCCGGAAGAAGGTGAGGCAGCCGCCCCCGTCCCCCCGGCCCGGGGGGCCGCCTCGTGGGCGTCGTGCGTGGGCTTCGCTGGCATCGGCTCTCCGGTACGGCGGTCGCGGCAGGTGCGGCAGTCGCGGCAGGCCTACCGTAATCCGGAATTCGTCCGGCCATCGTGCGCCGATCGGCCCCAGCCGCCGCTACCTCCTGCTACCTGCCGCTATCGACTCCCGCGTCACCCGCACCCGGTGGTCCCCCTCCCGGTCCGCCCCCACCACCCTGATCACGATCCCCCTGCGCGGATCCCGGAACGTCTCCCCGGGCGCGAACGGCGCGTCGGACAGTTCGGCGTGGACGTTCGGCGCACGGGTGCAGCCGCCGCTGTCGCGGCGGGAGTCCTGGACGGTGACCGGGCCCATGCCCGTGTCCACCCCAGCGTCGATCTTGTAGATCAGGACGCCCGGGCGGCAGACCGCCTCGTCGTTGCCGGCGCGGGTGCGCAGTTCGACGGCGTAGCCCGTCCCGCTGTCCAGGGGGACGACGACCAGCTTGGAGCCGCCCCTGCGGGCCAGCGGCGTCAGGGTGTACTCCGTGGTGCCGGGGGCCGCCACGCAGTGCACCTGCGCGGCGTCCAGCCAGCCCAGCTTCCATTTGTGCCAGCCGAGGAGGTCGTTGTTGGCGCCCCAGTCCTCGCTCATGATGTCCCAGTGGCCGACCGCGCCCCCGCCCTGAGCGGTGTACAGGTCGGGCAGGCCGAAGACGTGACCGTTCTCGTGGGGGAGGACGCGGTAGCCGGTGCGGTCGTAGGAGCCGGAGCCGTCGTCCTGGCGGGAGTAGACGAAGGAGGCGTTGGCCACGGGTATGCCGTCGGCTTTCGGGGCCTCGGGGTTGCCGGCGAAGGTGACCGAGAGGACGGTGTCGAGGGCGGAGGGGCCCGCGTTGGGGGTGACCAGCACGTTCAGCAGGTCGTACTTGCGGAAGTCCACCTCGGGGTCGGCCGCGGCCACGAGGTCCTGGACCAGCGCGCGGTAGCCGGGGTCGAAGGGGGCGCCGCGCTCTATGCCGTACTCGCGGAACGACTTCGGCATGCGCAGCCACTCCCGGATCGGGGCCGCGGGGCGGTAGTCGAGGCGGCCGTAGGAGCTGGTGCGGAACCAGTGGCGGGTCTGCGGGAAGAACTCCCGGTAGCGGTCCAGGGCCTTGCCCTCGCCGGGTGCGTCGGAGAAGTCGATCATCAGGGTGAGGGCGCGGACGGTGCCGGTGGAGCGGGCGTAGCCGTCGGTGGTGGGGATGCCCTCGGACATCTGGACCTCGCGGGCGCTGCGGATCAGGCAGGGACCGTGCGCGGAGCTGCGGGCCAGGGCGATCGGACCGGCTCCGGCCGTGGTGGCGCCCGGGGCGAGGTGGCCCGTGCCGGCCGAGGTGCTGACCGTGAAGGTCAGGGCGGTCACGCAGGCGAGAGCGGCCAGACGCCGCCGGGGTATCCGGCGGCCGGGCGGCCCCGGGCCGTCCGACCGGGGTCGCTGGGGCTGTGGCTGCATGCCAGGGACCTGCAAGGGACCTCCCGCGCCACGGCAGCCTCCCGGTCTCCGGCTGCACCCATGCGATCACCCTGCGTCGAGGGGTGTGGGGGCGCGCGTTGGAGGAGACCGATCGTGGGTTTTCCGTCGGTAGCGGTTCCGCCGACACCGTGAGCCAGGTCACAAACAAAAAACCCAGGTCCGGGAAATACCGGGGACCCAGTCCCCGTTTAGCCAAGTGTCCGAATGAAACGGGGAGCCTCTCCCCGGATCGGCTCACCGCAGACCAAGACCGCACCACCCACCCAGGAGTACGCCGTGCAGACCGCCACCCCCATACCGCGCAAGGCGCCCCGGCCCCGTGCCGACGCCCTGCGCAACCGGGAGCGGATCGTCACCGCCGCCCGGGAGATGTTCGTCGAGCACGGCCCCGAGGTGCCGCTCGACGAGATCGCCCGACGGGCCGGCGTCGGCAACGCCACGGTGTACCGCAACTTCCCGGACCGCGACGCGCTCGTGCGCGAGGTCGTCTGCTCCGTACTGGACCGTACGGTCGCGGCGGCCGAGCGCGCGCTCTCGGAGACCGGGGACGCGTTCGAGGCCCTGGAGCGCTTCGTGCACACCTCCGCCGACGAGCGGATCAGCGCGCTGTGCCCGATGGTCTCGAGCACGTTCGACGAGAACCACCCCGATCTCGAAGCGGCGCGCGAGCGCGTGGAGCGGATCCTCGAGACGGTCATGAACCGTGCCAAGGCGGCCGGCCAGCTCCGTCCCGACGTGGGCGTCGGTGACCTGATGGTCGCCGTGGCCCAGCTCAGCCGGCCCCCGGCCGGTACGGCGTGCCTCAGCGCCGACCCCTTCGTACACCGTCATCTCCAGCTGTTCCTGGACGGACTGCGGGCCCCGGCCCGCTCCGCCCTGCCGGGCACGGCAGTGACCATGGAGGACCTCCGCCAAGCCTGACCAGCCGGACCGATCAGTTCCGGGCGTCACCCCAGTCACCACACGCAGAACTCACGGCCGGCGCCGGTCGTCGAGTCGTCCCTCAACGACACCCTTTTTTCGCAGCTTTTCCGTTTTTTCCATCACCTTGTCCCGAAGTGGGTATCCCCATGTCTGAAACAGCCTCAAAGGCGCTCGGCGCTCCGGCCGAACCGGATCCGGGCCGCTGGAAAGCGCTCGTCTTCATCGCGCTGGCCCAGCTGATGGTCGTCCTGGACGCCACCATCGTGAACATCGCCCTGCCCTCCGCCCAGCAGGACCTGGGCATCTCCGACGGCAACCGGCAGTGGGTCGTCACGGCCTACGCGCTCGCCTTCGGCGGTCTGCTGCTGTTCGGCGGCCGGATAGCCGACCTGTGGGGCCGCAAGAAGGCCTTCGTGGTGGGCCTGGGCGGCTTCGCCGTGGCCTCGGCGCTTGGCGGTGCGGCCACCAACGAGGCGATGATGTTCGGCGCCCGCGCCCTCCAGGGTGCCTTCGGCGCCCTGCTCGCGCCCGCCGCGCTCTCCCTGCTCGCCGTGATGTTCACCGACGCCAAGGAGCGCGCCAAGGCGTTCGGCATCTACGGCGCGATCGCCGGTGGCGGCGGCGCCGTCGGTCTGATCCTGGGCGGCTTCCTCACCGAGTACCTGGACTGGCGCTGGACGTTCTTCGTGAACATCCCGTTCGCCATCGTCGCCGCGGCCGGCGCGTACTTCGTCATCCGTGAGCCGGAGGGCGGCCGCAACCGCTCCCCGCTCGACATCCCGGGCGTCGTCCTGTCCACCCTCGGCCTGGTCGCCCTCGTCTACGGCTTCACCCGCGCCGAGTCCGAGGGCTGGAGCGACTCCGTCACCATCGGCATGTTCGTGGCGTCCGCCGTCCTGCTCGCGACCTTCGTGATCGTCGAGTCCCGGGTGAAGGCCCCGCTGCTGCCGCTGCGCGTGATCACCGAGCGCAACCGCGGGGGCGTCTACCTCTCCCTCGGCCTCGCGATCATCGCGATGTTCGGCCTGTTCCTCTTCCTGACCTACTACCTCCAGATCGTGAAGGGGTACTCGCCGGTCAAGACCGGGTTCGCGTTCCTGCCGATGATCGTGGGCATGATCACGGGCTCCACCCAGATCGGCACCCGCCTGATGACCCGGGTGGCCCCGCGCCTGCTCATGGGCCCCGGCTTCCTGGTCGCCGCGCTCGGCATGCTGCTGCTGACCCGGCTGGAGATCGGCTCCTCGTACGCGGCCCTGCTGCTGCCGGCGATGCTGCTGCTCGGCCTGGGCATGGGTACGGCGTTCATGCCGGCCATGTCGCTGTCCACGCAGGGCGTCGAGCCGCGGGACGCCGGTGTCGCCTCCGCGATGGTCAACACCTCGCAGCAGGTGGGCGGCGCGATCGGTACGGCGCTGCTGAACACGATCGCCGCCTCGGCCACCACGTCCTACATCGCGGACCACATCGCCGGGGCCGGCAGCCGGTCCCAGCAGCAGCTGGTCCAGCTGGAGGGCATGGTCGAGGGCTACACGAGCGCCATCTGGTTCGCCGTCGGCATCCTGGTCGTGGCCGCCGCGATCGCCCTGACCTTGGTCAACGCGGGCCGTCCGGGCAGCACCGCCGTCACCGGTTCCGGTTCCCGCGAGGGCGCGGCGGACGAGGTGCCGGTCCCGGTCGTCGCCCACTGACGGCCGTACCGGGAAAACCCCTTCGGGACCTTCCGTAGGTACGGGGAGGGGACGCCTCGTACCTACGGATTCCAGGACCTGCCCCGGCTCAGCGGAGCCAGGGCAGGTCCGCCCCGGCTTCGGCCGGCTGGAGTCCCTCGGCGATGATCCGCATGATCTCGCCGAGGGACTTCTGCTGTTCCGGGGTGAGCCGGTCGAATACCGCCTGCCGTACGGCCTCCACATGGCCCGGCGCGGTCCGCCGCAGCACCTCGTAGCCCTCGTCCGTCAGCACGGCGAACTGGCCCCGCTTGTCGTCGGGGCAGTCCTCGCGGCGCACCCAGCCGTTCTTCTCCAGGCGCGCGATGGCGTGCGAGAGGCGGGAGCGGGTGATCTTCGCCAGCATGGCGAGCTCCGTCATCCGCAGCCGCCGCCGCGGCGCCTCGGCGAGCTTGACCAGAAGGCCGTAATAGACGTGCGGCATGCCCGCGTCGCGCTGGAGCTGACGGTCGAGGTGGTCGTCGAGGAGGGTGGTCCCCTCGATGAACGAGCGCCATACCAGCTGTTCGTCGTCGGTGAGCCAGCGCGGTTCCGGAGGCTCTGCCACAGAGCCCGGGGTCGGTGCGGATGCGGGTGCCTTCATGTCTTCCACTCTACGTGGCCCCTCCTTGAACTTTAAACAAATGCCCCGTACAGTTTTGTTAGGGAACCATGTTTTGGAAGGAGCCGCAGCATGTCCGCCGCCACCCAGGAGCGCATGCCCGCTCTGTACCTGAGCCACGGCGCCCCGCCGCTGGCGGACGACCCGCTCTGGCCCGGTGAACTGGCCGCCTGGGCGGCCGGCCTGCCACGCCCCCGGGCGATCCTGATCGTCTCCGCCCACTGGGAGGAGGCCCCGCTCGCCCTCGGCGCCACGGAGACCGTCCCGCTCGTCTACGACTTCTGGGGCTTCCCCGAGCACTACTACCGGGTGACCTACGAGGCCCCCGGCGCACCGGAGCTCGCCGAGTCGGTACGGAAGCTCCTGCGCGCCCCCGGGATTCCCGTCCAGGACGTCCCCGACCGCGGCCTCGACCACGGCGCGTACGTCCCGCTGGTCGAGATGTACCCGGAGGCGGACATCCCGGTCCTCCAGGTGTCCATGCCGACGCTCGACCCGGTCCGGCTCATGGAGATCGGCCGCAGGCTCGCCCCGCTGCGGGACGAGGGCGTGCTCATCGTCGGCTCCGGCTTCTTCACCCACAACCTGGCCGCGCTCCGGCAGGGCGGCACCCCCGCCTGGTCGGCGGAGTTCGACGACTGGGGCCGGCGGGCGCTGGAGGCGCGGGACGTGGACGCCCTGCTGGACTTCACCCGCAAGTCGCCCGCGGGGCGGCTGGCGCACCCGCGCACCGAGCACTTCGCCCCGCTGTTCGTGACCATGGGCGCGGCCGACGCCGCCGGTGAGCTGGACGCGCAGAAGTCGGTGATCGACGGCTTCTGGATGGGACTGGCGAAGCGGTCGGTGCAGTTCGGCTGAGGCCGGGCGCGGGTCCGGGACCGACCCGGGGTCCTAGGTGAGGTCCTTCTCGTACCAGGCCACGTCCCAGTAGCGGCCGAACTTGCGGCCGACCTCCCGGTACGTGCCGACGTACCGGAAGCCGAAGCGCTCGTGCAGCCGCGCCGACGCCTCGTTCGGCTGCGCGATGCCCGCGTAGGCGCGGTGCAGGTCCTCCCCGGACAAGGCCTCGAAGAGGGCCTTGTACAGGAGGGTGCCGACGCCGCGGCGGCCGGCGTCCGGGGCGACGTACACCGTCGTCTCCACGGAGGTCACGTAGGCGGGCTTCGCCCGGAAGGGGCTGGACGTGGCGTAGCCCAGAATCTCCTGTGAGTGCGCATCCGTGGCAACCATCAGGCGGTACGGCCCGTCTACAGGGTGGGAGAGCAGCCAAGGGCGGCGCTCTTCCGGAGTGAAGATCGCGGTATCGAATGTGATCGCCGTCTCACGTACGTAGTGGTTGTAGAGGGCCGTGAGGGCTTCGAGGTCGGCCTCGACTCCCGGTCTGACCTGCACCTCTGTACGTTCCGTCGGCACCGCGCCTCCTTATCGGGCCCGACAGGGTACTGCATGATCCGAAAAATTGGAGGACAGGTTGGGAATTCTGTCCTGATTCCAGTCGTTGTTTCCATCGGATGCAGGGCACCCGAGGAGAGTCCGGAGAGTCCCGGAGACGGAGTCCAGCGTCCGAAGGACCACCCGCTGACCTCACCATCGCAAGGGAGCACGCATGGCAACCCGTGCCGTCGCCCGTCGTCAGTCCGCCACCGGCGAGACGGCCGACGCGGCAAGCAGTGTTCGCGCCCATGGCGGCGAGATCGCCGATCGCGACCTGGTCGGCATGTACCTCGACGAGATCGCGCGTACACCGCTGCTCGACGCCGCCAAGGAAGTCGAGCTGTCCCAGGTCATCGAAGCGGGTGTGTTCGCGCGGCAGGTCCTCGACGGGTACGAGGAGACCAAGGCGGACGCCACCCGTGAGGAGCTCGAAGCCCTGGTCGCCGACGCGGAGCGGGCCAAGGACGTCTTCATCCGCTCCAACCTGCGCCTGGTCGTCGCCGTCGCCCGCCGCTACCCCCGCAGCGGGCTGCCCCTGCTGGACCTGATCCAGGAGGGCAACGCCGGCCTGGTGCGCGCGGTCGAGAAGTTCGACTACCGCAAGGGCTTCAAGTTCTCCACGTACGCGACGTGGTGGATCCGCCAGGCCATCACCCGCTCCATAGCCGACCAGTCCCGTACGATCCGTCTGCCCGTCCACCTCGTGGAGGAGCTTGGCCGGATCCGGCGGGTGCAGCGCGAGTTCAACCGCGAGCACGGGCGCGACCCGGAGCCCGCGGAGATCGCCGCCGAGCTCGGCTCGACGCCGGAGCGCGTCACCGACGTGCTCGACTGGGCCCGCGACCCGGTCTCGCTGAACATGTCGGTGGACGACGAGGGCGAGACCCAGTTCGGCGATCTCCTGGAGGACACCTCCGCGGTGTCGCCCGAGCAGTCGGTGCTCACGCTGCTGCGCAGCGAGGAGCTCGACGACCTCATCGGCCGTCTCGACCAGCGCACGGCCTCGATCATCAAGATGCGCTACGGCATCGAGGACGGCCGGGAGCGCACGCTGACCGAGGTCGGCAAGGAGCACGGCCTGACCCGCGAGCGCATCCGGCAGATCGAGAAGCACGCGCTGCTGGAGCTGAAGAAGCTGGCCCGCAGCACGGGGTTCGACGCGGCGGCGTGACGCCGGTGCGGTGTTCGCCGGTGCCGGCGCTCGCCGAGGGGCGTCCCGGAGCCCGGGCGTACGGCTCGTGCCACAGCCCATGGGGTGTTGCCCCAGTGCCTGTGGGTGACGGACGATGTGCGCCCGGGGGCCCCGCGTACGCCGGGTGGCGAAAGACCGCGCAAACATGGCGATGTAACGCCGCTTCAACCCGCGGGGCACCGGGAACAAGACTTCCGGGCCCACCAGTTCGGGCCGGGGCCCCGCCCCTGGCCCCCCAGAACCAAGAACCAAGTCCCGTCGCACTCCCCCCGGCGCCGGGACTCTCCCAAAGCCGGGCTTCGGCGCCCCTCCCCCCGGGTGCCGGGGCCCGGCTCTCTGTGTGCGCGGGGAACCCGCCTCTTCGCCGGGCGGGTAAGTGAAGAGCGGGTCACCCCGTACCTGAACCACGGGGTGGCCCGCCAGATGGCAGATTGTGTCACATGGGCATAGCCTGCCGAGCGTGAGCAGCACCACCCCGACCCCTCCTCAGGCCTCGCTGACCGAGCGGCGGAAGGCCGAGACGCGCATGGCGATCGCCCGGGCCGCGGCCGGCCTCTTCGTACGGCACGGCCTGCGCTCCACCCGCGCGGAGGACATCGCCCAAGCCGCCGGCATCGCCCCGCGCACGTTCTACCGGTACTTCGCCACCAAGGAGGAGGCCGTCGCCCCGCTCTACGCGGCCGGCGCCCAGCGCTGGGCCGAGGCGGTACGCGCCGCCCCCGCCGACGTGAGCGTCCTCCGGGCCCTGGAGCACGGCGTGCGGCACACCCTCACTCCGGGCGCCGGCGTCTCGGCGTCCTCCTGGGAGTGGGTCCGCACGCTCCTGCGCCTCGCCGAGGCGAACCCGTCCCTGCGCAGGGTGTGGGCGGAGGTGTGCCAGGCGTCGGAACGGACGTTGGGGGAGGTCCTGGCGGAACGGGGGACCAGGACCGGGACCGCGGCCGGTGACGACAACGTTGCCGCCGCCCCCGAGCCGCGCTTCACCGCAGCCGTCGCGAGCGCCGCCGTACGCACGGCCCTGGAGGGCTGGGCGGAGGGGGACGGCCCGGTGCAGGGCCCGGGCAGCCCGGCGGAACTCGCGCTGCGGAATCTGAGGGCGTTGCGGGACTTTCCGTGGGAGGCCTGACGGAGCTGGCTAGTGGCCCAGAGCCGGATACCTACTCCGTACCCGCACCCGCGCCCGTACCCGCACCCGCAGCCGCCGCCCTGCTCAACCGCGCCCCCAGCTCCCGTACCGCCCGCACGAGTTCTTCCGGCTCGCGGACCGTGAAGTCGCACTCCAGCATCGCCAGCCGGAACGCCACCCACTGCACGGCGTCCCCGACGGACCCGCGCAGCCGGCAGCTGCCGGCGTCCAACGGCTCGGGCGTGCCGAGCCACTTCGGCAGCCGGGCGGCGACGAAGTCGGCCGGCGCGGCGAACGTGACCTCGAAGTCGTAGGACTCCTGCTGCCGTTGCATCGACTGCCGCAGGAACTCCGCCGCGTTCCCCGTCGGCAGCTCGCGCGGCACGAACCGCGCTCCCGTGGCGAACGGTTCGCTCACGCGGTCGACGCGGAACGTGCGCCAGTCGTCCCGGTCGATGTCGTACGCCACCAGGTACCAGCGGCGGCCCGTGGACACCAGCCGGTACGGCTCCGTCAGGCGCCGCGACTCGGTGCCGTCGGCCGCCCGGTAGGCGAACCGCAGCCGCTCGTGCCCGGCCGCCGTGGAGGCCATGACGGTCAGGGTCTCCGGCGCGATGCTCGGCCCGTCTCCGCTGGTCAGGGGAGTGGTCGCGGCCTGGAGTGTGGTCACGCGGTGCCGCAGCCGGCCCGGCAGCACCTGCTCCAGCTTGGCCAGCGCCCGCACCGACGCCTCGTCCAGGCCCTCCACCGCGTGCCCCGCTCCGGCGCGCAGCCCGACCGCGATGGCCACGGCCTCCTCGTCGTCGAGCACGAGCGGCGGCAGGGCCTTGCCGGCGACCAGCCGGTAGCCGCCGTCGGCACCCTTGCTCGCCTGCACGGGATAGCCCAGCTCGCGCAGCCGGTCGATGTCCCGCCGGACCGTGCGGCGGGAGACCCCGAGCCGGCCGGCGAGCTCGCCGCCGGGCCATTCGCGGGGCGTCTGGAGGAGGGAGAGGAGCGTCAGCAGCCGTGCCGGTGTGTCCGTCGTCATACCGACGAGGATGCCGCACCAATAGGACACGATCTGACCTAATAGCCCTCTACCTTCTCTCCATGACCTCCACCGAGACCCCTCTCAGCACCGCGGGCGGGACCGACCGCCGTCGCTGGTTCGCCCTCGCGATCGTGATGACCGCGGCCTTCATGGACCTCGTCGACGTGACGATCGTCAACATCGCCATACCGTCGATCCAGCGGGAGTCGGGTGCGTCCTTCGGCCAGATCCAGTGGATCACCGCCGGATACGCCCTGGCCTTCGCCGCCGGGCTGATCACCGGCGGACGGCTCGGTGACATCCACGGCCGCAAGCGGATCTTCCTCGTCGGCATCGGCGGCTTCACCCTCGCCTCCGCACTGTGCGGCCTCGCCGTGAACCCGGAGATGCTGGTCGCCTCGCGGTTCCTGCAGGGCGCCATGGCGGCGCTGATGGTGCCGCAGGTGCTGTCGATCGTGCACGCGACCTTCCCGGCGCACGAGCGGGGCAAGGTGTTCGGCCTGTTCGGCGCGGTCGTCGGGCTCGGGGCCGTGTCCGGTCCGCTGCTCGGCGCGCTGCTGACCGAGTGGAACGTGTTCGGGTGGGAGTGGCGCTCGATCTTCCTGATCAACCTGCCCGTCGGCGTCGCGGGCCTGATCCTCGGCAGCCGTTTCATCACCGAGTCCAAGGCGCCGCGGGCCCTGAAGCTGGACCTCGTGGGTGTCGCGCTCGTGACGCTGGGCCTGCTGATGCTGCTCTACCCGCTCATCCGCGGCCGCGAGCTGGGCTGGCCGGTGTGGGGGTACGTCTCGATGGCCGGCTCGCTCGTCGTCCTGGCGGCGCTGGTGGCGTACGAGCGGCGCAAGAGCGCACGGGACGGCTCCCCGCTGGTCGAGCTGTCGCTGTTCCGGGTCAAGAGCTTCGCGGCCGGGATCGCCGTCCAGACCGTCTTCGGGGTCGCGCTCGGCGTGTTCTTCCTGGTGTGGACGCTGTACATGCAGATGGGCCTGGGCTGGAGCGCGCTGAAGGCCGGGCTGACCGGGGTGCCGTTCTCGATCGCCGTGTCCGTGGCCGCCGGGATGTCGGTGCAGCAGCTGGTCCCGCGCTTCGGACGCAAGGTGCTCCAGGCGGGCGCGCTGGTGATGGCGGCCGGAGTGCTGCTCTACCTCTGGGAGTCCGGGCACTACGGGCTGGACATCGAGCCCTGGCAGATGGCGCTGCCGCTGGTCGTGATGGGTGTGGGCATGGGCCTGATCGTCGCTCCGCTGACCGACGCGATCCTCTCCGAGGTGCCGCGTGAGCACTCCGGTTCGGCCTCCGGCCTGCTCAACACCGTGCAGCAGATGGGCAACGCGCTGGGGCTGGGCCTGGTGTCGGTCGTCTTCTTCGGCACGATCGGCGACCGGCTGCGCCCGGAACAGGTGGGCCCGGCCTTCGCGGACGCCTTCCGGAACTCGCTGGGGTGGGTGGCCGCGGTGATGGGTGTGATCTTCCTGCTGATGTTCGCCCTGCCGAAGCGGCCGGCGCAGCACGTCGAGGGGGAGCAGGCGGCGGCGACGGAGCCGAAGGAAGCGGCGCTGGTCCCCTGATCACGTCTGCTCCCTCGTCTCCCTCCTCGGAGGACGGGCTCGGCACATGCGTGCCGAGCCCGTTTCCATTTCCGATCATGCCCGATTGGGTCCGAACCTGTTTACTTCGCGGAAATCTCGGCGTAGCCTCCCGCTGAAACCACACGTTCGGGCATAAGGCGGAGGCGAACAGACATGTACGCACCGGAGCGGCAGCAGGAGATCCTCCGGCTCGCCCGTGACGGCGGCCGAGTGGATGTCGTGTCGCTGGCCGAGGAGTTCCAGGTGACGGCGGAGACCATCCGCCGCGATCTGAAGGCCCTCGACCGCGCCGGACTGGTCCGCCGGGTGCACGGCGGCGCCATCCCGGCCGGGCGGCTCGACTTCGAGCCGGACCTCGCCGAGCGCGAGACGACGGCCCCCGACGAGAAGGACCGCATCGCCAAGGCGGCCCTCGCGGAACTGCCGACCGAGGGCACGATGATCCTCGACGCCGGTACGACGGTGGCCAAGGTGGCCGCGGCCCTCCCCCTGGAGTCCGCCCTCACCGTCGTCACGCACAGCCTGCCCATCGCGGCCCGCCTCGCCGACCACCCCGGCATCCAGCTCCACCTCGTCGGCGGTCGCGTACGGCACCGCACCCGCGCCGCCGTGGACGCCTGGGCGCTGCGCGCGTACGGCGAGATCCGCGCCGACGTGCTGTTCGTGGCCGCCAACGGCTTCTCCGCCGAACACGGCCTGACCACCCCCGACCTCGCCGAGGCCGCCGTCAAGCGCGCGGCCCTGGCCGCCGCCCGCCGCGTGGTGCTGCTCGCCGACTCCTCCAAGCACGGCCAGGAGCACTTCGCCCGCTTCGGCGACCTGAGCGACGTGGACCTGCTGATCACCGACAGCGGGCTGAGCCCCGAAGACGCCGTCGCGATCGAGCGCGGCGGCACGGAAGTAGTGCGCGCATGATCCTCACCGTCACCCCCAACCCGTCCCTGGACCGCACCTACGAGGTGCCGTCCCTCGACCGCGGCGAGGTCATCCGCGCCACCGGCGAGCGGATGGACCCGGGCGGCAAGGGCGTGAACGTCTCGCGCGCGGTCGCCGCGGCCGGTCAGCGCACCGTGGCGGTTCTGCCCCTGGGCGGTGCGCCGGGCGCGCTCGTCGCCGACCTGCTCGACACGCAGGGCATCGAGGTCGCGCCGGTCCCGGTCGCCGGCGCCACCCGCTCCAACATCGCCCTCGCCGAGGCCGACGGCGTCCTGACGAAGATCAACGCGCCGGGGCCCGAACTGTCCGAGGCCGAGTGCGAACTGCTCCTGGAGACCGTACGGCAGCAGTCCCGCGACGCCGCCTGGATCGCCTGCTGCGGCAGCCTCCCGCGCGGCCTCGCCCCCTCCTGGTACGCCGACCTGGTCGCCCGCGCGCACGCCGCCGGTGCCCGGATCGCCCTGGACACCTCCGGGCCCGCGCTGCTCGCGGCCCTGCGTGAGCGGCCCGACGTGGTCAAGCCCAACGCCGAGGAGCTCGCGGAGGCCGTCGGCCGCTCCCTCGCCACCGTCGGTGACGCCGTGAAGGCGGCCGAGGAGCTGCGCGAGATGGGCGCCCGGGCCGTCCTCGCGAGCCTCGGCGCCGACGGGCAGCTGCTGGTCTCCGGTGAGGGCGCCTGGTTCGGCAGCGCCCGCGTGGACGCCGTACGCAGCAACGTGGGCGCCGGTGACTCCTCCCTCGCCGGTTTCCTGATCGCCGGCGGCAGCGGCCCCGAAGCCCTCGCCTCCGCGGTCGCCCACGGCGCGGCGGCCGTCCAGCTGCCCGGCAGTGTCATGCCCGGGCCCGGCGACCTGGACCCGGCCGCGGTGACGGTCACGGCCCGGATCCCGGCGGACCGCGCGCTGAAGGAGCCGGTGTCATGACGTACGAGGAGCAGCGCGGACCGACCCGCGAGCGGCAGACCTCCCCGTTACGGCCCGCCTCCGACCCCGTCACCCCCCACCGCATCCCCGTCCCCTCCCCCGCCCATTCGACTGACCGGGCGATACGCGTGCTAAGGAGCCCGCGATGAGCGACATGATCACCGCGGACCTGGTCGATCTCGACCTGTCCGCCGACACCAAGGAAGCGGCGGCGCGTGCCCTCGCCGAGCGCATGGTGGCCCTGGGCCGGGTGACCGACCTCGACGGTTTCCTCGCCGACGTGGCCGCCCGCGAGGCGCAGATGCCGACCGGCCTCGACGGCGGCATCGGCATCCCGCACTGCCGCAGCGAGCACGTCACCGAGCCGACGCTCGCCTTCGGGCGCAGCTCCGACGGCATCGACTTCGGCGCGGCCGACGGTCCCGCCGACCTGATCTTCCTGATCGCCGCGCCGGCCGGCGCCGACGACGCCCATCTGACGATCCTGTCGTCGCTGGCCCGGCAGCTGATGAACACGGAGTTCACCGACGCCCTGCGTGCGGTGGGCGACGCGACGGCCGCCGCCGCGCTGATCCGCGGTGACGAGCCCGGCGAGCCCGCCGAGGCCGCCTCCGAAGACCCCGTGGCGTCGGCGGGAGCGGCCTCTCCCGCCGCCGCCACGGTCACCGACGACGACAACGACGACACGGCTGCGGGCGAGGAGCGCCCGTTCCGCATCGTCGCCGTCACTTCCTGCCCCACCGGCATCGCCCACACCTACATGGCGGCCGAGTCGCTGGAGAACGCCGGCCGTGAGGCGGGCGTCGAGGTCACCGTCGAACCCCAGGGCTCGGCCGGCTTCACCCGGGTCGACCCGTCGGTCATCGCCGCGGCGGACGCCGTGATCTTCGCCCATGACGTGCCCGTACGGGAGAAGGAACGCTTCGCCGGCAAGCCGACCGTCGACGTCGGTGTGAAGGCGGGCATCAACCGCCCCGCGGAACTCATCGCCGAGGTCCGCGAGAAGGCCGCCCGCGGCGAGGTCACCTCCGGGTCCGCCCCGTCCACTCCGGTGGAGCGCTCCGGCGACGCCGGCGAGGGCTACGGCACCAAGCTGCGCAAGTGGCTGATGTCCGGCGTCAGTTACATGGTGCCGTTCGTCGCGGCGGGCGGTCTGCTGATCGCCCTCGGCTTCGCGATCGGCGGCTACAAGGTCGACAAGGCCCCGTCGGTGATGGACCACTTCATGTGGGCGCAGGCCGACAGCTGGGCGGCCCTGCTCTTCCAGATCGGCGGCGTCGCCTTCGGCTTCCTCGTCCCGGTCCTGGCCGGCTACATCGCCTACGGCATGGCCGACCGGCCCGGTCTCGTCCCCGGCTTCGTCGGCGGCTCGATCGCCCTGACCATCAACGCCGGCTTCCTCGGCGGTCTCGCGGCCGGTCTCATCGCCGGTGGCGTGGTCATCGCGATCCAGAAGGTGAACATCCCGACGGCGCTGCGCGGCATCATGCCGGTGGTGGTGATCCCGCTGATCTCCTCGGCGATCGTCGGGTTCCTGATGTTCGTCGTCATCGGCAAGCCCATCGCCGAGGCCCAGAAGGGCATGACCGACTGGCTGAACGGCCTGTCCGGCAGCAACGCCATCCTGCTCGGCGCCCTCCTCGGCCTGATGATGTGCTTCGACCTCGGCGGCCCTGTCAACAAGGTCGCCTACACCTTCGCCACCGCCGGTATCGCGGTGTCCAGCCCCAGCGACTCCGCGATGAAGATCATGGCGGCGGTCATGGCGGCCGGCATGGTGCCTCCGCTGGCGATGGCCCTCGCCACGACCGTGCGCGGCAAGCTCTTCACGCAGACCGAGCGCGAGAACGGCAAGGCCGCCTGGGTGCTCGGCGCCTCCTTCATCTCCGAGGGCGCGATCCCCTTCGCCGCGGCCGACCCGCTGCGCGTCATCCCGGCCTCGATGGCGGGCGGCGCGATCACCGGCGCCCTGTCGATGGCCTTCGGCGCCACCCTGCGGGCCCCGCACGGCGGCATCTTCGTGGTCCCGCTGATCGGCAACCCGCTGCTCTACCTGGTCGCCATCGCCGCGGGCGTCTGCGTCACCACGGCCCTGGTGGTCGTCCTCAAGGGCATGCGCAAGCCGGCGGGCACCGCACCGGGCTCCGGCGGGGCGGCGGCCCAGTCGGCGGAGGCGAAGCAGCCGGTGGCGGCGTGACGCCCCCGCCCGAGGGTCCTGGGTTCGCCCCTTTCGGGGTGTGTGAACCGTTCACGGCACCTGCGAGATAGATCACGAAAATCACGGCCCGGGACCGAAGTCCCGGGCCGTGGTGTCTACTGGGGCGCATGCCCGAGCACGTCTCCCGATGGCCCGAAGGCCACCCTCTCCCCGCCCTCCCGCAACAGCGGCAGACGGGCCACCGGTCGGACTCCGTGGAACTGACCCGCGAGGAGAGAGACGCCTTCGCCGAGCTGGTGCGCCACCTCGGCGACCACGACTAGGGCGTGTCCGCAAAGTCCCGTCGTCCGCCCGGAGGACGGGCCCCGCGGCGTCCGGTGCGTGCTCTGGGGGTCCCCCCGGCCGAAGGCTGCGGGAGTGCCGGCCGGAAGCCCTCGTACTGGGCGTACTCGGGCTTTCGGGTCGGTGCGGCGAGTGGGGGCACCTCCCACGCCCTTAAGGCAGGGGGGAGCGTGCCGGGCGTCGCGGGGCAGGCGGGACTGTGCGGACACGGCCTAGGACAGCTGCGCCGCCCGCCGCTCCATCGCCTCGCGTGCCGCGTCCTCGCTGGCGTACACCTCGCACATGTGCCGCCCGTCCGGCGTCGCCGTGTGCTCCACCTCCCAGAGGGAGACCTCCGCGCCGTCGCGCAGCAGGAACGCGTGCTCGTAGAGCGAGTAACCCAGCCCCGCCCGGCCCGCGCGGCACGGGCGGCCGAAGGCCTGGGTGATCTGGTGACCGGACGCTGTGGCCAGCAGGGCCGCCGTGTCCGCGCCCGGCCGGTCCGCGTTCTCCGCGCGGCGCAGTAAACGCCGCGCGTGGTCCGCCGAGTCGTCCCCGGCGTACGCGTGCCGCGGCGCGGGGACCGGGGACAGCTGGACCGCCACCGGCAGCTCGAAGTCGGGTGTGTCGGGCGGCAGCGGCAGACGCGTGGTGGCGGCGCGCAGCTCCTCCTCGTCGACGTACACCTCGTGCTGCGGCTCGCTGCCCGGCGCCGTGTTGTGGACGAGCTCCCAGAGCGTGAGCGCGGAACCGTCGGCGAGCAGCCAGGTGTGCCGGTAGGTCTCCCGGTGCAGTCCCGCGCTGTGGTGCGCGGAGTGCAGCGAACCGTCGTGCGCCAGCGCGCAGTCCAGCCGCCTTATCGTCTCGTCAGGCAGCTCGAAGGAGTTCAGGGCGCGGCCGAGGAGTCGCGCGAGGTGCTCCTCCGGAGACTCGGGCGAGTCGTGGGGTTCGTACGCTGCCGTCTCGTACGGAACGCTCAAGGTTTCTCCCGGCGTTGCTGCATGTCACCTTGTGGGTGCATACCGTAGCCCCTCGGTCGGACATCATGTCCGGGAACCGAGAAAACGTACGTCCAGGAAAACGCCCGGGCCGCGCGAAAAGTTCCCGCGCGGCCCGGCCGGTCCGTCAAAAACCCCAGTTCGTACGATCGTTCAGCCGCTCACGAGGCGCTGCCCGCGACCCACTGGCTCCAGTCCATGTTCCAGCCGTTGAGCCCGTTGTCCGGCGACACCGTCTTGTCGGGCGAGTTCTTGACGATCACCACGTCACCGATGAGCGAGTTGTCGTAGAACCACTTGGCGGGCGTGTTGCCCCCGGCGCCCTGGACGTCCGCCAGGCCGACGCAGCCATGGCTGGTGCCCTGGCGGCCGAAGGGTGGATTGCCCTTGTTGTACCAGTAGTTGCCGTGGATGAACGTGCCGGACGTCGTCAGGCGCATCGCGTGCGGCACGTCCGGGATGTCGTACTCCCCGCCGAGCCCGACCGTCCGGCTGTTCATCCGGGTCTGCACGAACTTCTCGGAGATCACCATCTGCCCGTTGTACGTGGTGTGCTCCGGGCTGCCCGCCGAGATCGGGACCGTCTTGATGGTCTTGCCGTCCCGCACGACCGTCATCGTCTGCGTGTTGACGTCGACCGTGGAGACCTGCGAGCGCCCGACGGTGAAGGTGACCGTCTTCTTCTGCACGCCGTAGACGCCGTTCGTGCCCTCGACGCCGTCCAGGTCGATCTTCATCGTGACCTTGGAGCCGGCCTTCCAGTACTCCTCGGGCCGGAAGTCGAGCCGCTGCGCGCCGAACCAGTGCCCGACGACCTTCTGCCCGCTGCTGGACGTGACCGTGATGTGCGACTGCACGTCCTTGCGGTTCGTGATCGCCTTGTCGAAGGTGAACGACACCGGCATGCCCACACCGACCGTGGTGCCGTTGTCCGGCGTGTACGTCCCGATGAAGCTGTTCGCCGAGGTGACCGTCGTGAAGATGGAGTTCGCGGCGGCCGTACGGCCCTTCGTGTCCTTCGCGGTAGCCGATATCTGGTACTTCGTGCCGCGCTCCAGCTGCTCCTTCGGCTTCCAGACCTTGCCGTCGGAGGAGATCGAGCCCGGCACGGCCTGACCGCCGCCCGCCACCGTCATCTTCACGTCGGTCAGCTTCCCGTCGCTGACCTTCACGCCGGTCGAGTTGATGGAGGCGTCGGTCGAACCGTCCTTCGCCGAGATGGCGATCTTCGCGACGGACGTCTTCGCCGAGTCGCCGCCACCCTTGGCGTCGTCCTTGGCATTGGCGCTGCCACCGCAGGCGGTGAGCGTCAGGGCGCCGACCATCAGGGCGGCACATGCCCCCAGTTTGCGCCGCGCTGCAATGTCCGGCGTTGTCACGGGCTGCTCCCAGTTCATGTGATGTGCGTGGTCCGCTCCAGTACGTGGGAGAAGAGGGGCGGTGCGGCCGGTCGGGTTGCGTCCGTGCGCCATGAGCGACATCACCGTTACAGGGCCGGGACAATGTCCGGTGTCGCCGCCCGGTGTCGCTGTGGAGCCGCTGTGCTGTGCCCGTCCGTTCAGCGGCCCCCGTACAACTCCCCGTACGACGGCCACGCCCCGCCCGGACCGTCGACCGGCTCCGCGGCGCGCACGGCCCGTACGATCGCCCGGGTCACGACGTCCGCGCCCGCGGCGAGGATCTCGTTGAGGGCGAGCGGGTTCGCGGCGTCCAGGGCGCGGTCCCCGGTCGCCAGCGCGAACACCGTGTCCCCGTCGTTGAGAAGGTGCACCGGCCGCACCGCGCGGGCGATGCCGTCGTGTGCCGTACCGGCCAGCTTCTGCGCCTGCGCCTTCGACAGGTCCGCGTCCGTGGCGACCACCGCCAGTGTGGTGTTGAGTGGCGGAGCCGAGCTTCTCGCGGCCGTCTCGGCGAGGCGCCGCCGCGCGGCCTCGTGCACCCGCGCCTCCGGGTACTCCACCCGCCCCTGGAACAACTCCCCGTACAGCACCCCCGTCTCCGGATCCAGCACCGACCCCGCCGCGTTGGCCACCACCAGCGCGGCCACCGTGATCCCCGAGCCGAGCACGGTGCTCGCGCCGCCGACCCCGCCCTTCACGACCCCGACCACCGCCCCTGTGCCGGCGCCCACGCATCCCTCGGGCACCGGTGCGCCGGGCTCGCTCGCCGCGGCCGCCTCGACCGCCGCACGCCCGGTGGCCGCGCCAGGCCGGGCCCGGAAGTCGCCGCCCCGCCCCAGGTCGAAGACACAGGCGGCGGGCACCACCGGCACGACATGCGCCGGATCCGCCCCGACCCGGATCCCACGCCCCTGTTCCTCCAGCCAGGCCATCACCCCCGACGCCGCGTCGAGCCCGTACGCGCTGCCGCCGGTCAGCACGATCGCCTCGACCTTCCGCACCACGTTGCGCGGGTCCAGCGCGTCCGTCTCCTTGGTGCCGGGGCCACCGCCCCGCACGTCCACGGCGGCCACCGCCCCGCCCTCCGGGGCCAGCACCACCGTGGTGCCGGTGAGCCAGCCGTCACCGGCACGGGTCGCGTGCCCCACCCGCAGGCCGGAGACATCCGTCAGAGCGTCCACCAGAGCGTCAAACGTCATGCCGCCCAGTGTTGTCCAGATGCAGGCCCTCGCGGGGGTACCCAGGCGGTCGGTCCCCGTCGGCGCCCGGTCACCCGGTCGGCGTCGTCTGCCCGTCGGCCCCGGCGGCCCGAGCGGCCCGGGCCGCCCTGCGCAGGGCCAGGGTCTCTCCCGCCACCACCGACAGCGCGCAGACCACGCCCGCCGTCAGCACCGCCCAGTCGCCGAGGAACGTGCAGCAGATCACCAGCAGTGCCGTCGTCGGCAGCACCAGCTGCTGGGCGATGCCCGACTTGAAGTGGCGCGAGTGCAGGGCCCACAAGGTCAGCAGGTACAGGGCCGTCGGCAGGGTCACGGCGGCCGACGCCGCCAGCGTGGAGATGTGCGCCTTGCCGACCGTCTGCTCCACCGCCACCTCCAGTCCTGCGCCGATCGCGGCCGCCGAGGCGAAGACCAGATAGTGGCCGTAGCCCCACAGGAACGCCTGCCGGTTGGACCGCAGATGGCTGTGGATGGGCACGACGAAGTAGACCCACCACGCGGCGAAGATGATCAGAAGCCCGCCCGCTGCGATGGGGAGGAGCTCGCCCAGGGCGTCGTTCTCGTCGACGCCCGACTTCACGGCGACCGTGGCCGCGGCGATCGTCTCGCCGAGCACGATGATGGTGAACAGCCCGTACCGCTCCGCGATATGGCGCGGATGCCAGGACGTGGGACGGTCCTTCTCCGCCAGCGGCGGCACGCACATCTCCAGCAGCGCCATCACCAGGAACCACCAGGGTCGGGCCCCCTCGGGCAGGAACAGCAGCCCCAGCCAGCCGACCTGGCACGCCAGCACGCCACCGGCGTAGCGCAGAGCCGTCGTCCGCTCCGGGCCCTCGCCGGCGCGGGCCGCCCGCAGCCACTGCGCCGCCAGGGCGAGCCGCATGATCAGGTAGCCCAGCCAGACCACGAAGAACTCGTGCTCCCCGAACGCCCGGGAGACCCCGGCCGCGAGGACCAGCACACCGGCGATCTGCACCAGCGTGACGACCCGGTAGAGCACATCGTCGTTGTCGTACGCCGAGGCGAACCACGTGAAGTTCATCCACGCCCACCACAGGGCGAAGAACACCATCGCGTAGTCGAGGATCCCCTCGCCCGCATGCCCCTCGGCGACGGCGTGCACCAGCTCGATGCCCGCCTGGGCCACCGCCACGACGAAGCACAGATCGAAGAAGAGCTCCAGCGGCGAGGCGGACCGGTGCGCCTCGTCCCGGCCACGGGCCGTGAGCCTGCGCAGCGGCCCCCGGTCGCCGGGCATGCCGGAGGGGCCGGGCGCAGGGGAGGGGACGGGCGGGGGAGCGGAGCTGGACGTCATGGTTCCCAGCACAACAGAAGAAGCGGGGAATTTCACCGCGACCTTCTCCGCGACCGTACCCTGGACGCATGAGCACCGCCCCCGATCCCGAGCCGCGCGCGCCGAAGCCCGCGCTGGTCTTCGACGACCCGCTCGACCAGCAGTCCTCCGACGACACCGACCGAGGCTGGGGCGAGCGCTCCGACACCGGTGGCGCAGCGGCCGACCTCAAGCGCTTCCTCGACGAGAAGCCGCCCCACCACCTCTGAGCCGCCCGGGCGGCCGTCCGTAGCGCTCCTGCCGGCGTTACTGCCGGTCGTGCCCGGAGCCGCGCTGTGCGACCAGCGCGTCCCGGATCTCCTTCAGCACCTCCAGCTCGGTCACCTCGATGACCTCCTGGGTGCCCTCCTTCGCCTTGCGGCGGGCCTCCAGCCGGGCCAGGTACTTCGCCATCGGCAGGACCATCAGGAAGTAGACGACCGCCGCGGTGATCACGAAGCTCAGCGCGGCGCCGAGGACGGAACCCCACAGGATCCGGATGCCCTGCTCGCCCTCGCAGGTCGAGCTCAGACATGAGCTGTAGTGGTCGAGGTTCTTGGTCCCGATGGCCCCGACTACGGGATTGATGATCCCCTTCACCACGGCGTTGACGATGTTGGTGAAGGCGGCGCCGATCACCACCGCCACGGCCAGATCGACGACGTTCCCGCGCATCAGGAAGGCCTTGAAGCCCTCCCAGACGCTCGGATCCTTCTTCTCGCTCACCTCGGGGTCTCTCCTCGCACGAGCAGCTTGCGGAACAAAACGCTCCGCAACCTACGTCAACGATGCTCCGAACGGAGCACCTGGGTCCGTCGAACGAGCGACTTGACGAGACCAGGGACGTCACCACAGGGTCACCGCCAACCGCGCGGTGGTGCTCGCACCGGCCAGCCGGGCCGCCGTGGCACGCGGCACCGACAGCACGACCAGCGCCCCTGTGTCGCTCGCGCCCTCCAGCGGCTCCGGCACCTTCGTCACCCGGGCCCCGCGCGCGACCACCCGGGCATCGCCGCCCGACACCGTCTCCTCGGCGGCGATCACGTCGACCCGGTCGCCGGGCCGCAGCAGCCGCACGGTGGCCGCGTCGGCGATCCGGACCGGGGCCGTCACCGCCCCCACGGCGCGACGCGTGCGCACCGGCTGCTCCCCGGACACCGCGGCCGCGTGCGCGGGCGGCTGGGCCCGGGGGTGCCCACGGGCCCCGTCGGCACCCCGCGGTCCCGCCGCCACGAGCGCGGTCGCGGTGACCGCGAGCCCCACGGCCAGGGCACGCCACCGGTTGCGCACGAGCCGGCCGGCCCGGCCGCGTACCCGTACGGGGTCGAACCGCGGTACCTCACGGGTCGCCGGCACCTCGGGGCCCGGCGGGCCTGCGGCAGCAGACCAAGAAGGCAGGGTCGGGAACGAGGAAGACGGAGCGAGGGACATGGGGAACCACCACCTGTGACGAGCGACCGGCTGGCGCTCCCCACGATGAGGCTTCGCGGCGCAGCCCGCTCAGCCCTGTGGACCTACCGCCGCCCTGTGGACAACTCCCTCACCCGAACGGCAAGTTCCGCCCATGGCAACGTCTGCCTACGGCAACGCGAACCCCGGATCCATCCCGCCCAGCGCGTTCACGCACAGACAGCCCCGCTTGTCCTCCTCCGGCAGCCCCGCCACGGCGTCGAACAGCACGCCCCGCAGCCGGTCCACGTTCGCCGCGAACACCCTCAGCACCTCGTCGTGCGAGACGCCCTCGCCGGTCTCGGCGCCGGCGTCGAGGTCGGTGACCAGGGTCAGGGACGTGTAGCAGAGCTCCAGCTCACGGGCGAGCGCCGCCTCGGGGTGGCCGGTCATGCCCACCACCGACCAGCCCTGCGCCTGGTGCCACAACGATTCGGCACGGGTCGAGAAGCGCGGCCCCTCGATGACGACCAGCGTGCCCCCGTCCACCGGCTCCCAGTCACGACCGCGCGCCGCCTTCAGCGCCACGGCCCGCCCGGCGGGGCAGTAGGGATCGGCCAGCGACGCGTGCACCACGTTCGGCACCGTTCCGTCGGGCAGCGGCAGCCCGTCGAAGTACGTGTTCGCGCGGGACTTTGTCCGGTCGACCAGCTGGTCCGGCACCAGCAGCGTGCCCGGCCCGTACTCGGGACGCAGACCGCCCACCGCGCAGGGGGCGAGCACCTGGCGCACGCCGACCGACCGCAGCGCCCACAGGTTGGCCCGGTAGTTGATCCGGTGCGGCGGCAGGTGGTGGCCGCGCCCGTGCCGGGGCAGGAAGGCGACGCGCCGGCCGGCGATCTCACCGAGGAAGAGGGAGTCGCTGGGCGGCCCGTACGGAGTGTCGACCTGGACCTCGGTCACATCGTCGAGGAAGGAGTAGAACCCGGAGCCGCCGATGACGCCGATCCCGGCGTCCCCCTTGTTCGCCACGTTCGCCTTGTTCGCCATGCCCGCACCCTAACCGCAGGCGGAAACGCCGAGGACCCTGTGGCCGAAAGGCGACAGGGTCCCGTAAGAAACAGGCCTCGAGAAGCCTCGAGAAGCAGGCCTTACGCGGCGGTGCTGCTGCTGGTGGAGCTGCCGGTGCTCGACGACGAGGTCGAACCGGAGCTGGAACCGGAGTCCGAGGACGACGACGAGGAGCTCGACGACTTCGACGCCGGGGCGCTGCTCGACGAGGAGCCGCGGCTGTCGTTCCGGTAGAAGCCGGAGCCCTTGAAGACAATGCCGACCGCCGAGAACACCTTCTTCAGGCGGCCCTTGCAGCTGGGGCACTCGGTGAGGGCGTCGTCGGTGAACTTCTGCACCGCCTCGAGGCCCTCGCCGCACTCGGTGCACTGGTACTGGTAGGTGGGCACTGTCTTCCTCCTGGCACTCTCACTCGATGAGTGCTAACGACGATCCATCTTGACGTATTCCGGCCGATCAGTCCACTGCCACCGGCACGCGGTGACCCACGCCACGCGCGACGGTGCGCCCCTGGGCGCGTCCCGCCAGCCGGGAACGCAGGGCCAGGAGGGTCGTCAGGGCGAGCACGGTACCGCCCATCGGCACCAGGAAACCGGAACCGTCCCAGAAGCGGTCCTCCAGTTGTCCGGCCACCGTGACGGCGGCCGCCTGGCCGAGCGCCACCGCGCCGGTCAGCCAGGTGAAGGCCTCGGTGCGGGCACCGGCCGGGACCAGCCCCTCGACCAGGGTGTAGCCGGTGATCAGGGCGGGCGCGATGCACACGCCGACCAGCAGGCCGAGCCCGGCGAGGACGGGCACCGAGTGGGCGGCCCACAGGCCCGACGCGGTCAGCGCGAGCGCCGCGTAGCCGACGACGAGGCGCCGCTGCGGGGCCACCTTCCAGGCGATCGCGCCGCAGACCACGCCGGAGAGCATGTTGCCCGCGGCGAAGACCCCGTAGAGGACGCCGTTGAGGCCCGGTTCGCCGATCGACTCGGTGAACGCGGCCAGCGAGACCTGCATCCCCCCGAAGACGGACCCGATGCCCAGGAACGTGACGATCAGCACGCGCACCCCGGGGATCCGCAGCGCGGACGCGTGCTCCACGCGCGCGTGGCCGCTGCCGCCTCCGACCGAGGGCTGGGTGCTCTTCTGCGCGGCGAACAGCAGACCGCCGATCAGGGTCAGCGAGGCCTCCGTGACCAGCCCGGCGGCCGGGTCGACGGCCGTGCACAGGGCGGTGGCCAGCAGCGGGCCGACGACGAAGGTCAGTTCGTCCGTGACGGACTCGAAGGCCGCCGCGGTGGTCATGAGCGGCGAGTCCTTGAGCTTCACGCCCCAGCGGGCCCGCACCATGGGCCCGACCTGCGGCACCGAGGCGCCGGTCGGGACGGCCGCCGCGAACAGCGCCCACAAGGGGGCGTCCGTCAGCGCCAGTGCCGTCAGCGTCAGCCCGGACAGCGCGTGCAGCAGCACGCCGGGGACCAGCACGGCCCGCTGCCCGTGACGGTCGGCGAGGCGGCCGCTGTAGGGCGCGAACAGGGCCATGGAGACACCGGTGACGGCCGCGGCGGCGCCCGCCGCACCGTACGAGCCGGTGGTGTGCTGCACCAGCAGCACGATGGAGATGGTCAGCATCGCGAACGGCTGGCGCGCCGCGAAGCCGGGGAGCAGGAAGGTCCAGGCGCCGCGGGTGCGCAGCAGCCGGCCGTATCCCGGGCGGGCGGAAGCCGTCGAGTTCTTCGAGGTCGTCGACTCCTTCGAGGTCGTCGAGTTCTTCGACTTCTTCGAGGTGACCGTGGACGCCACGGCCCGTGCCTTTCTGCCGCCTGGTAGCGCGGGCCCGTGAACGGGCGGCGCCGAGAGCTGTCCTCTTGCGCGGAACTGCGGTAGATGCCGGGGCCCGGTGAGGAGGGGTGACCCGACCGCCATACGGTCGCGCCAGCTCTGCGTCAGGCAGAGTTGGTTCGATCTTGGGGTGATGCCTTCATCGTACAGGCGCCTGGGGTGACCTGCCTGTGAAAAAGAGCACTGCGGGCGCGACCGCCTGTGAAATCAGGAGCATGAACGGCGCAAAACCATCCCTACCGACTCGCCTACCGACCCGCCCCGTCCGTCCCGAGCCACCCGGCCAGCTTGCCGCCGTGGCCCACCGCGCGCAGCCGGCGCTCCGTGGCGTCCCGGACGGGGTCCGTGGCCACGACGAGCAGCTCGTCCCCGCGTTGCAGCACCGTCGTAGGAAGCGGAACGAACGATTCTGACTCGCGCACGACGAGCGTCACGGCGGCACCGGGCGGCAGCCGCAGCTCGGCGACCTCCACGCCGTGCATCTTCGACCCCTCGGGAATCGCCACGGACAGCAGATGCCCGCGCAGCCGCTCCAGCGGGGCCGACTCGATGCCGAGGTCGGCGGCCTCCGAACCGTCGCCCAGATGCAGCTTGCGGGCCAGCCACGGCAGCGTCGGACCCTGCACCAGGGTGTAGACGACGACCAGGATGAAGACGATGTTGAAGATCCGGCGGCTCGCCTCGACGCCCTCCACCATGGGGATGGTCGCCAGGATGATGGGCACCGCCCCGCGCAGCCCCGCCCAGGACATGAGGGCCTGTTCCTGCCAGGGGACCCGGAAGGGCCGCAGGGAGACCAGCACGCTCAGCGGGCGCGCCACCATGGTCAGAACCAGCCCGATGGCGAGCGCGGGCACGATGTCGTCGCCCAGCTCGTGCGGGGTGACCAGCAGTCCGAGCAGGACGAACATGCCGATCTGGGCCATCCAGCCCAGCCCGTCGGCGAAGCCGCGCGTGGCCGGCCAGTGCGGCAGCCGCGCGTTGCCCATCATCATCGCGGCGAGGTACACGGCGAGGAATCCGCTGCCGTGGGCCAGCGCGCCCGCCGCGTACGCCACCACGGCGATGGCCATGACGGCGATCGGGTAGAGGCCGGAGGCGGGCAGCGCCACGTGCCGCAGCCCCCAGGAGCCGAGCCAGCCCACCGCGAGGCCGATGGCCGCGCCGATGGCCAGCTCCAGCAGGATCACGCCCAGCAGCACGTACCAGTGCTCGACCGGGCCCGCCGTGGACAGCGAGACCACGAGGATGACCACCGGGGCGTCGTTGAAGCCGGACTCCGCCTCCAAGGTGCCCGTCACGCGCGCGGGGAGGGGGATTTTCCGCAGCACGGAGAACACGGCCGCCGCGTCGGTCGAGGAGACGACCGCCCCGATGATGAGCGCCTGCCGCCACTCCAGCCCGATCAGGTAGTGCGCGGCCGACGCCGTCACCCCGACACTCACCGCGACGCCGACCAGGGCCAGTGCCGTGGCGGCCGGCAGGGCCGGCTTGATCTCCTTCCACTTCGTGCCCAGACCGCCCTCGGCCAGGATCACGACCAGGGCCGCGTATCCGATGACCTGGGTCAGTTCGGCGTTGTCGAAGTGGATGTCGCCGATGCCGTCCTGGCCCATGGCGACGCCGATCCCCAGATACACGAGCAGGCTGGGGAGCCCGCTGCGCGAGGAGATCCGTACCGCTGCGACGGCGACGAGCAGGACGAGCGAGCAGACGAGCAGGAGCTGGTTGAGGTGGTGAACAGTCAGCGGCCGAATCCTTCCCTGGCCCACCCGCACACGCGTGTGGGCTCACGTACATCGCACATGACGCTGTGGCGCATCGCGCCAACTACTTCGTTACCTTACCTAACTCTTGACGATTTCTTGACACTTCCGGGGGTGGGATCGAACGCTCGTCCGGGCTGGTTCCCGACTCCGCGTCAAGGGGCGCAAAGCCCTGCGCCTATCGTTGCTCCAGCGCTCAGTTAAAAGCACAGCCGAACCTGCCGCTCGACTTAGGACAGCAAGGACAGCGATGCCCCCGAACACCACCGCCTCCACGGGTCAGCAGCCCGGCAAGTCCGGCAGGAGAAAGGGGCGCAAAGCACGTCTGATCGTGCTCGTCCTGGTGCTGGCACTGATCGGAGGCCTCGCCTTCGGGGCGTACTGGTCCATCAGCACCGTCCGGGCCTCCTTCCCGCAGACCAAGGGCTCCCTCACGCTCAAGGGCCTCTCGGGACCCGTCGAGGTCAAACGGGACGGCTACGGCATCCCGCAGATCTACGCCTCCTCCGACGCGGACCTGTTCATGGCCCAGGGCTACGTCCAGGCACAGGACCGGTTCTACGAGATGGACGTCCGCCGCCACATGGCCGCCGGCCGGCTGTCGGAGATGTTCGGCAAGAGCCAGGTCGACAACGACGAGTTCCTGCGCACGCTCGGCTGGGAGCGGGTCGCCAAGCAGGAGTACGACACCAAGCTGTCGGCTTCCACGAAGAAGTACCTCCAGGCCTACGCCGAGGGGGTCAACTCCTACCTCCAGGGCAAGGACGGCAAGGACATCTCCCTGGAGTACGCGGCGCTCGGTTTCACCAACGACTACAAGCCGCAGAAGTGGACCCCGGTCGACTCGGTCTCCTGGCTGAAGGCGATGGCCTGGGACCTGCGCAGCAACATGCAGGACGAGATCGACCGCGCCCTGCTGACCAGCCGCCTCGGTCCGAAGCAGATCGCCGAGCTGTACCCGCAGTACCCGTACAGCCGGAACAAGGCGATCGTCCAGGACGGCCAGTACGACGAGCTGACGGGCGCGTTCGAACAGGGCGGCACGGGCGGCACCGGCACGGGCGCCGGCACAGGAACTGGCACGGGCACAGGCACAGGCGGAACCGGCGGCACCGCCGCGGGTACGGCGGGCACGGCTTCCGGCACCTCGAACCTGGACAGCCAGCTCACCGGCCTCAGCGACGCCCTGAGCGACCTCCCGCCGGCCGTCGGCGTGAACGGCGACGGCATCGGCTCCAACTCCTGGGTCGTCAGCGGGAAGCACACGATCACCGGCAAGCCGCTGCTGGCCAACGACCCGCACCTGTCGCCCTCGCTGCCGTCCGTCTGGTACCAGATGGGCCTGCACTGCCGCAGCGTCTCCAGCGCGTGCCAGTACGACGTCAGCGGCTACACCTTCGCCGGCATGCCGGGGGTGATAATCGGTCACAACCAGGACATCGCCTGGGGCATGACCAACTCCGGCGTCGACGTCACGGACCTCTACCTGGAGAAGATCACCGGCGACGGCTACCTGTACGACGGCAAGGTCAAGCCCTTCGAGACGCGCGAGGAGACCATCAAGGTCGCCGGCGGCTCGCCCAGGAAGATCGTCGTCCGCGAGACCAACAACGGGCCCCTGCTGTCCGACCGGGCCAAGGAACTCGTGAAGGTCGGCAAGAAGGCCACCGTCGACACCGCCGCACCCGACAGAGGCGACGGCTACGGCGTCGCCCTGCGCTGGACCGCGCTTCAGCCGGGCACCAGCATGGACGCCGTCTTCGCCATGGACCGGGCGAAGAACTGGACCGACTTCCGCAAGGCCGCCGCCCTGTTCGACGTGCCCTCGCAGAACCTGATCTACGCGGACACCGAGGACCACATCGGCTACACGCTGCCCGGCAGGATCCCCAAGCGCTCCCAGGACGACGACGGCTCCGTCCCGGCGCCCGGCTGGGACCCCAAGTACCGCTGGACCGGTTACATCCAGCAGGACGAGCTGCCGTACGAGTACAACCCGGAGCGCGGCTACATCGTCACCGCCAACCAGGCCGTGATCGACCCGGACAAGTACCCCTACACGCTCACCGAGGACTGGGGCTACGGCACGCGCAGCCAGCGGATCACCGACCTGATCCAGTCGAAGATCAAGGACGGCGGCAAGATCTCCACGGACGACATGCGCCAGATGCAGCTGGACAACAGCAGCGAGATCGCCCGGCTGCTGGTGCCCACGCTGCTCAAGATCGACACCAAGAACAAGGACGTCCGCGAGGCGCAGAAGCTGCTGGAGGGCTGGGACTACACCCAGGACACCGACTCGGCGGCCGCCGCCTACTTCAACGCGGTCTGGCGCAACATCCTCAAGCTCGCCTTCGGCAACAAGCTGCCCAAGGAGCTGCGGGTCAAGGGCCAGTGCCTGTGGGTGAAGCCGGTCAACACCACCGGGCCCGCCGACGAGACGGAGGACGTCCGCGAGTGCGGCGAGCGCGACCCCGACCAGGCGCAGCCCGACGGCGGCGACCGCTGGTTCGAGGTGGTCCGCAAGCTGATGGACCAGCCGGACAGCGACTGGTGGAAGACGCCCAAGGCGGGCACCCGCCCCGGCGCCGTCAACCGCGACCAGCTGTTCAGGCGCGCGATGATCGACGCCCGCTGGGAGCTGACCGCCAAGCTCGGCAAGGACATCGACACCTGGACCTGGGGCCGGCTGCACCGCCTGTTCCTGAAGAACCAGACCCTCGGCACCGAGGGCCCCGGATTCGTCCAGTACGCCCTCAACCGCGGCCCGTGGGAGCTCAGCGGCGGCGAGGCCACGGTCAACGCGACCGGCTGGAACGCGGCCGGCGGCTACGGCGTGGTGTGGGTGCCGTCCATGCGGATGGTCGTGAACCTCGGCGACCTCGACAAGTCCCGCTGGATCAACCTCAGCGGCGCCTCCGGGCACGCCTACAGCGCCCACTACGTCGACCAGACGGACAAGTGGGCCGACGGCGAACTGCTCCCGTGGTCCTTCTCGGACAGGGCGGTCGAGGACGGCACGGCCGACAAGCTGGTGCTCAAGCCGTGAGCCGCTGACAGGCGGAAACCGAAAGCGGCCCTCCACGCACGCGTGGAGGGCCGCTTTCACGTCAGGTCCCCGGCCCGAACCGCCGCACCCCCGACGGCGTCACCACCGCGTGCACCGGCCGGTCGTGGGGCTCCCCGGGGACGTGCTCGACGACCTCCGAGTCGTACAACAGCACCACCAGCGCCGGATGCGCACCCGCCCGCTCCAGCCGCGCCAGCACACGGTCGTACGAGCCTCCGCCGCGCCCCAGCCGCATCCCGCGCGCGTCGACCGCCAGCCCCGGCAGCAGCACGGCGTCGGCGGTGGTCACGGCGTCCGGCCCGAGGCGCTCGCCGCTGGGTTCGAAGAGGGCCATCCTGCCGCCGTGTTGGACGCGCGCCAGGGAGCCCTCGCCCTCGTAGACGCCCCAGTCCAGGTCGTTGTCGGGCAGCAGGACCGGCAGCAGGACGCGTACGCCCCGGGCGCGCAGCGCGTCCAGGAGCGCGCGCGTCCCCGGTTCGCTCCCCACGGAGACGTACGCGGCCACCGTCCCGGCCCGCGCCAACTCGGGCAGCTCCAGCGCCCGCCGGGCCAGCGCGGCCGACGTTTCCCGCAGGTCATCCGCCGTCAACCTGTTCCTCACCGCGAGGAACTCGAGCCGCAAACTCCGCTTGTCAGGCTCGCCCGGACGTCCGATGTGACTCAAAGGTTGCTCCCGTACCGTTGCAATACGCTCATATGAGCGCCTATGAACCGGAGCCGCAGATTCCATGCAAAGGCACCGGATAAGGTGGCGGGCATGACTCAGTCGCACCCTCGGATCAGCAAGGCTGTCATTCCCGCAGCAGGCCTCGGTACCCGGTTCCTGCCGGCCACGAAGGCCACTCCCAAGGAGATGCTGCCGGTCGTCGACAAGCCGGCGATCCAGTACGTGGTCGAGGAGGCCGTCGCCGCGGGTCTCGACGACGTCCTCATGGTGACGGGCCGCAACAAACGCCCCCTCGAGGACCACTTCGACCGCAACTACGAGCTGGAATCGGCGCTTCAGAAGAAGGGTGACGCCAGCCGCCTCGCCAAGGTGCAGGAGTCCAGCGACCTCGCGACGATGCACTACGTCCGCCAGGGCGACCCCAAGGGCCTCGGCCACGCCGTCCTGTGCGCCGCCCCGCACGTGGGTGACGAGCCCTTCGCCGTCCTCCTCGGCGACGACCTGATCGACCCCCGCGACCCCCTGCTCCAGCGCATGGTCGAGGTCCAGGAGCAGCGTGGCGGCAGCGTCATCGCGCTCATGGAGGTCGCCCCGGAGCAGATCCACCTCTACGGCTGCGCGGCCGTCGAGACCACCGAGGACAGCGACGTCGTCAAGGTCAGCGGCCTGGTCGAGAAGCCCGACCCGGCCGACGCCCCGTCCAACTACGCGATCATCGGCCGCTACGTCCTCGACCCGCACATCTTCGACATACTGCGCAAGACCCAGCCGGGCCGCGGCGGCGAGATCCAGCTCACGGACGCCCTCCAGCAGCTCGCCGAGAACGAAAGGATCGGCGGCCCGGTGCACGGCGTCGTCTTCAAGGGCCGCCGCTATGACACCGGCGACCGCGGCGACTACCTGCGTGCCATTGTCCGACTCGCGTGCGAACGTGAAGACCTGGGCCCGGACTTCCGGACCTGGCTTCGCAGTTACGTAGCCGAGGAGATGTAGCACGTTGAGCAGCGCCGCGACCCGCGTCACCGGCCAGGACCACTCCGGCCCCGACCACCTGTGGTCGGTGGAGGAGCACCTGGAGGACATCCTCGCCACCGTCCGACCCCTGGAACCCATCGAGCTGCATCTGCTCGACGCCCAGGGCTGCGTCCTCGTCGAGGACGTCACGGTGCCGGTGTCCCTGCCGCCCTTCGACAACAGCTCGATGGACGGATACGCGGTACGGGTCGCGGACGTGGCGGGCGCGAGCGAGGAGTTCCCGGCGGCCCTGGAGGTCGTCGGGGACGTCGCCGCGGGCCAGGCCGAGCTGCTCCACGTGGGCCCCGGCCAGGCCGCCCGCATCATGACCGGCGCCCCGCTGCCGCCCGGCGCCGAGACGGTCGTGCCCGTCGAGTGGACCGACGGCGGGCTCGGCGAGGGCCCGGTGCGCGGCATGCGCGCCCGCAGCCTCGGCCCCGAGGGTGCCACAGGGCACGTGCAGGTGTACCGCCCGGCCGAAGCCCGCGCGCACGTGCGCGCGAAAGGCAGTGACGTGAAGGCCGGCGACCGGGCCCTGGAGACCGGCACGATCCTCGGCCCGCCCCAGATCGCCCTGCTCGCCGCGATCGGCCGCGGCACGGTCCGGGTGCGCCCGCGCCCGCGCGTGGTGGTGCTCTCCACCGGCAGCGAACTCGTCCAGCCCGACACGGAACTGGGCGCCGGTCAGATCTACGACTCCAACAGCTTCGCCCTCACGGCCGCCGCCCGCGACGCAGGTGCCATCGCCTACCGCGTGGGCGCCGTCGCCGACGACGCCGAGACACTGCGCTCCACCATCGAGGACCAGCTGGTCCGGGCCGACCTGGTGGTCACCACGGGCGGTGTGAGCGTCGGGGCGTACGACGTCGTCAAGGAGGCCCTGTCCCACGTCGCCGACGCGGACGAGGCGGGCAGCGGCATCGAGTTCCGCAAGCTCGCCATGCAGCCCGGCAAGCCCCAGGGCTTCGGCTCCATCGGCCCCGATCACACGCCGCTGCTGGCCCTGCCCGGCAACCCGGTGTCGTCGTACGTCTCCTTCGAACTGTTCGTCCGCCCCGCCATCCGCGCCCTGATGGGCCTGGAGGACGTCCACCGGCCCACGACCCGGGCGACCCTGACCGCCGACAAGGCGCTGACCTCGCCGAAGGGCCGCCGCCAGTTCCTGCGCGGCACATACGCCGACGGGCGGGTCACCCCGGTCGGCGGCGCCGGATCCCACCTGATCGCGGCCCTCGCCCACGCCGACGCACTGATCGTCGTCCCCGAGGACACCGAGTCCGTCGAGCCCGGCACCGAGGTCGAGGTGGTCCTGCTCGGCCGATAGGCGCTGGTTGGGGGTACCGTGTCGCGCACAGCAGGCCCGGACCGGGAGCGCCACACAGCATGAGCATGCAGGACCCCCCTACGCAGGACCGCCTGACGCACATCGACGAGGCGGGCGCCGCCCGCATGGTCGACGTGTCCGAGAAGGACGTGACCGCCCGCACCGCCCGTGCCAGCGGACGTGTCCTCGTCTCGCCCCGCGTGATCGAACTGCTGCGCGGCGAGGGCGTCCCCAAGGGCGACGCCCTCGCGACCGCGCGGATCGCCGGGATCATGGGCGCCAAACGCACCCCGGACCTGATCCCGCTGTGTCACCCCTTGTCGGTGTCCGGTGTGAAACTGGACCTGTCGGTCGCGGACGACGCGGTGGAGATCCTGGCCACCGTGAAGACGACGGACCGCACGGGCGTCGAGATGGAGGCCCTCACCGCGGTCTCCGTCGCCGCGCTCACCGTGATCGACATGGTCAAGGCGGTCGACAAGGGAGCGGTCATCACGGACGTACGGGTGGAGGAGAAGACGGGCGGCAAGTCGGGCGACTGGAGCCGGGCATGATCTACCGCGCTCTCGTCGTCACCGCCTCCAACCGGGCCGCCGCCGGGATCTACGAGGACAAGGGCGGCCCGCTGATCGCGCACGGCCTCAGGAGCTTCGGCTTCGAGGTCGACGGCCCCCAGGTGGTCCCCGACGGCGACCCCGTGGAGGCGGCCCTGCGCGCCGGTGTCGAGACCGGCTACGACGTCATCGTCACCACCGGCGGCACGGGCATCTCGCCCACCGACCGCACCCCCGAGGCGACCCGCCGCGTGATCGACCACGAGGTCCCGGGCATCGCCGAGGCCATCCGGGCCTTCGGCCGGGAGAAGGTGCCCACCGCGGCGCTGTCCCGGGGCCTGGCCGGAGTGGCGGGCGGCACGCTGATCGTCAACCTGCCCGGCTCCAGCGGCGGCGTGAAGGACGGCCTGGCCGTCCTGGAGCCGCTGCTGATCCACGCCGTCGAGCAGCTCCGCGGCGGTGACCACCCCAGACCCGGCAGTGGGGGTGCGAGCTGAACAGCCCATCCTGGCCCGTCGAGCTGGTGGACGGCGACGTCGTCCTCAGGCCGATAAAGCTGCGCGACCAGCGGGCGTGGCGCGAGGTCAACCGGCGCAACCGCGACTGGCTGCGCCCCTGGGAGGCGACCATTCCGCCGCCCACGCCCGGCGGGCCGTTGGCGCATCGCCCGACCTTCCGCCAGATGGTCCGCCACCTGAGGTCGGAGGCGAACGCGGGCCGGATGCTGCCCTTCGTCATCGAGTACCAGGGGCGGTTGGTGGGTCAGTTGACCGTGGCCGGAATCACCTGGGGCTCGATGTGCTCCGGGCATGTCGGCTACTGGGTGGACGAGGCGGTGGCCGGCCGGGGCGTGATGCCGACGGCGGTGGCGCTCGCCGTGGACCACTGTTTCCGCACGGTCGGGCTGCACCGCATCGAGGTCTGCATTCGCCCCGAGAACGGGCCGAGCCGCCGGGTCGTGGAGAAACTCGGATTCCGCGAGGAGGGGCTCAGGCCGCGTTATCTCCACATCGACGGGGCCTGGCGCGACCACCTCGTCTTCGCGCTCACGGCGGAAGAGGTGCCGGACGGGTTGCTGAGGCGCTGGCACCGGGCGCGATCGCAGAGTAATCCGGGAATCCGGCACCACCCCGGAAATTGAATATGTGTTCGAAATTGATCGGCTGGTGACCGTCTCGGGGCATTGAATTCCCGGCCTGGGAGGTCTGCTGATCGCATCGGTCACAAAAAAAGTTCGAAATATCAGGCAGATCGTGCGACACACCGGCTCAATTGGCAGATGGCCTCACGCAAACCCCTCTACCGTGTGAGGCGTGAGCAGCAGCGGCCTCATCTACGCAGTCATTGTCGGGGCCTGGGCCGCCTACTTGGTGCCGATGTGGCTCCGTAGGCAGGACGAGCTGAACGAGGCCCGTCCGACGGAACGCTTCAGCACCGCCATCCGGCTTCTGTCCGGAAAGGCGGCCATGGAGCGCCGGTACGCCAAGGACCTGCGGGCGCGCTCCGCCGAGGAGGGGGAGCAGGACGCCGACGACCTGGACGCCGTCACCGACTCGGTGGACGTCCGGGCCTTCGCCGTGTCCAAGACGCGTCCGCAGACCCAGGTGCCCGTACCGTCGCCCGCCCCCGAGCAGCCGGCCCGCCCGGCACCCGGACCGCACCCGGCGAGCGCCGAACGCGGCCGGGGAAAGGTGCCCGCCGACCGGCGCGGCGCGACCCCCCGGGCGAACAAGACGAACCAGGCGAACCAGGCGGCCGCAGCGCGGGCCCGGCGCTCGAAGGTGCTCGCGCGCCGTCGGCGCACCACCACCATGCTGTTCCTGGCCTTCACCCTGGGCGCGATCGTCGCCGCGGTCGGGGGCCTGGCGTTCCTGTGGGCGCCCGGTGTGCCCGCCGTCATGCTCAGCGTGTACATCGCGTACCTGCGCTCCCAGGAGCGCCGCCGTTTCACCTACCAGATGGACCGCCGCCGGGCCGAGGCCGCGGCCCAGCGGCTGCGCGAGCGCGAGCGGCAGCCCCGCCGGCACGCCGCCACCGACGAAGAGGCCGACGAACCGGAGGCGGGACCCGAGCCGGCGACCGACCCCGGCCTGTCGGCCCTCGCGGCGGACCGGCGCGCACTCGTCGAGCAGACCGACCACGCCGAGTGGGTCGACCAGCAGCGTGAGCGGCAGCGGCGGCCGGGGCAGGGCGACAGCTGGGAGCCGGTGCCGGTGCCCCTGCCGACCTATGTGACCGCACCCGTCGCGCCCCGGGCCACCAACGACGTGGACCTCGCGGCGCCCGACACCTGGAGCTCGGCGCGGTCGAGCACCGTCACCCCCGATCACGAGGACGCCCCGGCCCCCGCCGACAGCGCGGCCCCCGGCGAGGCGGAGGCCCGCACGGAGGAGAGGGCGGACGGCGGCGGCCGCAGTGACGCCCGCCGCGCGGCCTCCGCGCGGCGGGCCCGGGAGCGCGGGCGCACCCCGCTGTTCGACCAGTACGAGGACGGGGACCGGCCCCGGGCCGCCAACGAGTAGCCCCGCGAAGTCGCAGGTGACCGCCCCTCGGGAACGGATTTCCAAGCAGGCCGATCGGGGTGCTAAAGTTTCACTCGTTGCAAGGGCCTGTGGCGCAGTCCGGTAGCGCACCTCGTTCGCATCGAGGGGGCCAGGGGTTCAAATCCCCTCAGGTCCACGCAGCTCAGAGCCCCGGTCGGGATCACCGACCGGGGCTCTGACGTATGCGCACCACTTCTTGTGCCGGCTTCCGTTATGGAAGCGTGTACCCCGGCTCGAGAGGGAGTGGAGTAAGCGTGGCTTCTCAACAGGCTCGGCAGTTCCTGGACCATATGCACGAGACGGTCTGGCAGGGCATGGGCCTGATGCCGAGACCGCGCTCGGCCGAGGACGACGCCGAGGCCGCGCGGCTCATCGAAGAGTTGCTGCGGATGCGGACCGGGCTGGTCAGCCCCGAGCAGATCGAGAAGCTGCGCGCCGGTCTCCACGCGAACGAGAAGCAACTGCGCGCGATGACCGTGAGCAAGTACGAGAACGCGCGCACGTTACAGAGCCTGCACAAGATGGCCGACAGCGTCGAGCGGGCCGGCCGGGCCCTCGGCTTCCCGGTTCCGCAGCGTCCGCTGCTCGGCACTCTGCCCACCGGCCGGGTGAACGTGATGACCATGCTCGTGCCCGGCACCGGCGAACACCTGGTGCTGTTCGAGTCGGAGTTCTCCGGGTTCGCCTACCTGTCGGCGAAGGCCTTGGCGGAGGTGACGCCGTTCCGGCGGACCCCGGAGGGCGGGGCGGCCTTCGAGCTCGAACCCGGCAAGGTCCGCGAACGGCTCGCACGCCACCCGGAGTCGGCCCGGCGGTTCGGCGAGCTGGTGCGCGCGTATCTGGAGACGGGCGTGCCCTTCAACGCGCCCCAGTACCTGCAGGACCCGGTGCGCAACACCTGGGCCGAAATGCTCTGCCACTCCATGCGGTTGTTCGCGCTCGGCCACGAGTACGGGCACATCCTGAAGGGCCATCTCGGGCAGCAGCGCCCGGCGGCCTGGCTGGGCGGTTCCGAGTCGGCCGACCCGGAGGAGCTGGCCTGGAGCAACCAGGAGGAGATCGAGGCGGACGCCCAGGGCGTCTCGCTGTCGGTGGCGGCCGGGCAGTCCGAGGGACACGACCTCCCGATCGGCTTTCTGGGGGCCGACTTCTACTTCACCATGACGCACGTCCTGGAGCGCGCCATCAGCGTGCTGCGCCACGGCCACGAGAACGTGAGCGCCGATGCCTCGACCCATCCGCCGTCGGTACTGCGGCGCATGATCCTGCGCCACGTGGTGAGCCGTCACCGCACACCGCAGGTCGACGCCGCGATCGGGCTCGGGGAGAACATGGAGCAGGTCGTCGAGATGCTCTGGCGCGACCTGCGGCCACGTCTTGTCGACGCGCACCGGGCCGGAGTGCGGCCCCTTCAGCGCTGGCAGGGCTGACCACGCGTCACGCGGTGGGCCCGTACCAGACCACGCCCACCGAAGCGACGATGAGCGCGAGGGTGACGAAGGTCAAGGCGATCGCCACCCGCAGATCCCGGACGGCGCGGTGGACGCGGGCGCGTTCGGCGGCCACCAGGTCGGTGAGCCGCTGGACCGCCTGCTCCTCCTTCGGGATGCCGAACGCCGAGCGGGAGGACAGGAAGGCACCCACGCACGCCGCGACGACCGCCAGCAGCAGCAGGACGCCGACGAGCACGCGGGCTCCCTGGGCGAGGCCGGCGATCGAGTCCCGGCCCCGGACGACCGAGACCGCGGTGACGAGGGTGAGCATGGCGGCCAGTGCCGTACGCCAGTTGGACGCCACCTCCCGCACCGCACGCAACTCCTCGGCGGTACGGGCGCGCACGGCCTCGGACAGCGCGTGGTCCTCGGACGGCTCGGCCGGGCCGGGTGTGACGCGCACGCCCATCGGTCAGCCACCCCACTCGACGTGCAGGGACCAGGACGCGCCGCAGCCGGTCACTCCCTCGGGCGAGCCCGGGTGCGGAACGCCGCAGCAGCACGAGGCGAAGACGTCGTGCGAGCCGTTCGCCCCGGCCGCGCGGCGGGCGGCGCCACGGAGCAGGGCGGCGATGCCGGGCCGCAGGGGGTCGTCGCGGTTGATCGCGCGGTAGCTGACGAGGGATTCGACGTGGGCGAACGGGTGGCGGCAGCGGGGGCAGGTCGCGGCGACGAGGATGAGCTCGGGGGCCGTCTCGTCGGGCTCGACCCGCACGGTCGCGGAAGCCGCCATGTCCGCGTTCCACTCGGCGCGGCTTTCCACGGCGTACTCGAGCACCACGTCGGCCACGGCTTCCCCCTCGCGCTTCGACAACCGGACCAGGTTAGCGATCTGGGGGGAGGGGGATCGGCGCCCCGGGGAAGTGTCTACAGCGTCTTCGCGAAGCAGCGGCTCGACTCGTAGTGCCGGTAGTAGCCGAACTTGGCGCACGGCTCGTAGCCGCCGGACGTGTACAGGGCTATGGCCTCCGGCTGCTTGAGGCCGGTCTCCAGGACCATGCGGATGCGGCCGGCCGCGCGGGCGTCCTCCTCCAGGGCGGCCAGGATGCGGCGGGCGATGCCCCGGCCGCGCATCTGCTCGATCACGAACATGCGCTTGACCTCGGCGTCGCCGTCCAGGTTGCCTTCGTCGTTCGCGTCCTGGGAGCGCCAGGCGCCCGAGGCGACGGGGGTGCCGAAATCGTCGTACGCGATCAGGTAGATGCCGTTCGGCGGCTCGAAGTCCGACGCGGCCATGACCGTCGCGTCGCCGTCGTCCCCGTAGCGGACGGCGTACTCGGCCTGGACCTCGTCGTTCAGCTTCATGGCGTCGGGGTGGTCGAAGGAGACCCGGCGTATCTGCATGACGGCTACCGTATTCGATCCGGAACTGGACCTCGTCCAGTGTGCCGGTATCGTGCCGGGGTGCTCACTGTGACCTCTGTGAATGTGAATGGGCTGCGTGCCGCCGCGAAGAAGGGCTTCGTGGAGTGGCTCGCGCAGACCGACGCCGACGTGCTGTGTCTCCAGGAGGTGCGGGCCGAGCCGGAGCAGTTGCCCGAGGCGGTCCGGGACCCCGAGGGCTGGCACGTGGTGCACGCGCCGGCCGCCGCGAAGGGGCGGGCCGGGGTGTCCCTGTACAGCCGGCGTGAGCCCGACCGGGTCCAGGTCGGGTTCGGGTCGTCCGAGTTCGACGGCAGCGGGCGGTACGTGGAGGCCGATCTGCCGGGGGTCACCATCGCCTCCCTGTATCTGCCCTCGGGTGAGGTCGGGACCGAGCGGCAGGACGAGAAGGAGCGCTTCATGGGCGAGTTCCTCGCCTATCTGAAGGGCCTCCGGGAGCGGGCCGCCGCCGAGGGGCGCGAGGTGCTGGTCTGCGGCGACTGGAACATCGCCCACCAGCGGGCCGACCTGAAGAACTGGCGCGGCAACACCAAGAACTCCGGGTTCCTGCCCGCGGAGCGGGAGTGGCTGTCCCAGGTCTTCGATCCCGCGGACGGCGGGTACGTCGACGTCGTACGCGCCCTGCACCCGGACACCGAGGGGCCGTACTCGTGGTGGTCGTACCGCGGGCGGGCCTTCGACAACGACACCGGCTGGCGGATCGACTATCACGTGGCCACCCCGGGTCTCGCCGGCCGGGCGGTCAAGGGGTTCGTGGAGCGGGCGGCCACGCACGCGGAGCGGTGGTCCGACCACGCGCCGGTGACCGTCGTCTACGACCGTCAGGGCACCGCTTAGGACCTGCGCATCCTGCGGTCCATCGCCAGGGACAGCTCCGCCTCCACCACGCTGCGGGCCAGCGGGCGAAGGCGGGGCAGGTCGTCCTCGGAGGCGTGGCGCAGGACCAGGCCGGTGAAGAGTTCGGCGAGGGCGTCGGCGTGGGTGCGGACCTGTTTGGCCGCGCCGAGGACCTCCGCGAGGGGGATGCCCTCGCGGACCAGGGCCGAGGAGACGTCCAGGAGGCGGCGGCTGATGTGGACGATCTCGTCGCCGTCGGTGCCGAGGTAGCCGAGCTCCATCGCGGCGGCGAGGTTCTCGGGGGTCGCCTCGCCCGCGAAGTGGTCGGCGAGCTCCTCGGGGGTGAGGTGGACCGGCTCCTCCTCGGTGGGGCCGCCGACGCCGAGCAGGTCGCCGACGTCCCGGCCGTGGTCGAAGGCCTCCGCCAGCTCCGCGATGCCGCTGAGGGTGTGGCCGCGTTCCAGCAGGGCCGTGATCGTGCGCAGCCGGTTGAGGTGATGGTCGTCGTACCAGGCGATACGGCCTTCCCGGCGAGGCGGCGGGATCAGCTTGCGTTCGCGGTAGAAGCGCAGGGTGCGCACCGTGATCCCGGCCAGGCGGGCCAGCTCTTCCATGCGGTATTCACGCTTCTCGGCCACCTGGGCACCTTAAGGCGTACCGAGGGTAACTTTCCTCGACCGCCCCCTACCCATCAGTACGTGACTGCCCTACTCTCCCATTGCGCCAGTGTTCACTGGCATGGTTCTCGTGGTGTGTGGAGGTGTCGGCATGGGCGAACGCGAACGCGAACACGAACGCGAGCATGTGCGGGTCGCTGTGGTCGGGTCCGGGTTCGGCGGGCTGGGGGCCGCCGTGCGGCTGCGCCGCGAGGGCGTCACCGACTTCGTCGTGCTGGAGCGGGCGAGCAGCGTCGGCGGGACCTGGCGGGACAACAGCTACCCGGGGTGCGCGTGTGACGTGCCGTCGCATCTGTACTCGTTCTCCTTCGCGCCCAACCCGGACTGGCCGCGCACCTTCTCGGGGCAGGAGCACATCCGCGCCTACCTGGAGCACGTGACGGACACCTTCCGGCTGCGGCCGCACATCCGCTTCGACTCGGAGGTGAAGCGGATGACGTGGAACGCCGAGCGGCTGTGCTGGGACATCGAGACCAGCAGCGGGAGCCTGTCGGCGGACATCGTCGTCTCCGCCACCGGGCCGCTGTCCGACCCGAAGGTCCCGGAGATCCCCGGGCTGGACTCCTTCCCGGGCAAGGTCTTCCACTCGGCCCGCTGGGACCACGACTACGACCTGCGCGGCAAGCGCGTCGCGATGGTGGGGACGGGGGCCTCGGCCATCCAGATCGTGCCGGCCATCCAGCCCGAGGTGTCGCGGCTCACGCTCTTCCAGCGCACCGCGCCGTGGGTGATGCCCCGCGTCGACCGGGCCATCAGCGACGCCGAGCGGTGGCTCCACCGGCAGCTGCCCTTCACCTCACAGCTGCGCCGCGCACTGCTGTGGGGCATCCGGGAGTTGCAGGTCCAGGCGTTCACCAAGCGCCCGAACGAACTCGGCTTCGTCGAGCAACTGGCCAAGCGCAACATGGCCCGCGCCATCAAGGACCCGGCGCTGCGGGCGAAGCTCACCCCCGACTACCGCATCGGCTGCAAGCGGATCCTGCTGTCCAGCGAGTACTACCCGGCGCTCGCGCAGCCGAATGTGGACGTCGTCGCGAGCGGGCTGACCGAGGTCCGTGGCTCGACCCTCGTCGCCGCCGACGGCAGCGAGGCCGAGGTGGACGCGATCGTCTTCGGCACCGGGTTCCACGTCACCGACATGCCCATCGCCGAGCGGGTCGTCGGCGCCGACGGACGGACCCTCGCCGAGAGCTGGAAGGGCGGCATGGAGGCCCTGCGCGGCGCCTCCGCCGCCGGCTTCCCCAACTGGATGACGATCATCGGGCCCAACACCGGCCTCGGGAACTCCTCGATGATCCTCATGATCGAGTCCCAGCTGAACTACCTGGCCGACTTCGTCCGCCAGGTCGACGTCCTGGGCGGCCGGGTCGCCCTCGACGCCCGGCCCAGCGCCGTGCGCGCCTGGAACCACCGGGTGCAGGAGCGCATGAAGCGGACCGTGTGGAACACCGGCGGCTGCACCAGCTGGTACCTCGACGCGAGCGGCCGCAACACCACCATCTGGCCCGGCACGACAGCCGAGTTCCGGCGGGCGACGCGGCGGGTGGACCTCGCGGAGTACGACGTCCTGCGGGCCCCCGTGACGACCACCGAGAAGGCCGCCGGGCAGAAGGCCGGGGTGGACGCGTGAGCCGCCTCCTGTCCGTCGACTCCGGGCCCTACGCCCCGCCCGCCCCCGCACGCGAACTGACCGCCGTCTCCGCCGACGGCGCCCGGCTGCACGTCGAGATCCACGGGCCCGAGACAGCCCCCGCCGTCGTCCTCGCCCACGGCTGGACCTGCTCCACCGCCTTCTGGGCGGCCCAGATACGCGACCTCGCCGCCGACCACCGGGTCATCGCCTACGACCAGCGCGGCCACGGACGCAGCCCCGCGAGCCCCGCGTGCACCACCGACACCCTCGCCGACGACCTGGAAGCCGTGCTCGAGGCCACCCTCGCGCCCGGCGAACAGGCCGTGATCGCCGGGCACTCGATGGGCGGCATGACCGTGATGGCGGCCTCCGGGAGAACCGCCTTCCGCGAGCACACCGCCGCCGTCCTGCTGTGCAGCACGGGCAGTTCGCGGCTGGTCGCGGCCTCCACCGTCGTCCCCATGCGGCCCGGGCGGCTGCGGACCTGGCTGACCCGGCGGATCCTCGGCTCCCGGGCGCCGCTCGGCCCGGTCACGCCCCTGGCCCGCCGGATCCTCAAGTACGGGACGATGGGCCCCGGTTCGGCCCCCGACATGGTCGAGGCCTGCGCCCGCATCGTGCACGCCTGCCCCCGCACGGTCCGCTACACCTGGTCGCACGTGCTGGACCTGCTCGACCTCGACCACGGCGTACGGGAGCTGGACGTGCCCGCGGCCGTCGTCGTCGGTACGGCGGACCGGCTCACGCCGCCGGTGCAGGCCCGGGCCCTGGCCGCCGCGCTGCCGCACTGCACCGGGCTCACCGAACTGCCCGGCATCGGCCACATGACGCCCGTCGAGGCGCCCGAGCTGGTCACCGGCACGATACGTGAACTCGTCCAGGCCCATATCCGGGCACACAACCAGGTCGTATCCGAGGAGAGCGCATGAGCAGGGTGAGCCTCGAAGGCAGGGTCGCCGTGGTGACCGGGGCGGCGCGCGGCGTCGGGGAGTTGCTGGCCCGCAAGCTCTCCGCGCGCGGGGTGAAGGTGGCGCTGGTCGGACTCGAACCGGACGCGCTCAAGGAGGTGTCGGCGCGGTTGCACAGCGACAGCGACCACTGGCACGCCGACGTCACCGACCACGAGGCGATGGCCCGGGTCGCGCAGGAGGTCAAGGAGCGCTTCGGCCGGGTCGACATCGTCGTCGCCAACGCCGGTGTCGCCACGGGCGGTCCGTTCGCCGACTCCGACCCGGAGTCCTGGCGGCGGGTGATCGAGGTCAACCTGATCGGTTCCGCGGTGACGGCCCGCGCCTTCCTGCCGCTGCTGCTGGAGAGCCGGGGTTACCTGCTGCAGATCGCGTCCCTCGCGGCGATCACCCCGGCGCCGATGATGACCGCGTACTGCGCCTCCAAGTCCGGTGTGGAGGCGTACGCGCACAGCCTGCGCGCCGAGGTCGGGCACCGGGGTGTGAAGGTCGGCGTCGGGTACCTGTCGTGGACCGACACCGACATGGTGCGCGGGGCCGACCAGGATGACGTCATGCGGGAGTTGAGGCAGCGGCTGCCCTGGCCGTCCAACAAGACGTATCCGCTCGGCCCGGCGGTGGACCGGCTCGTGGCCGGGATCGAGCGCCGGTCGAGCCATGTCTACGGGCAGTGGTGGCTGCGCGGCATGCAGGGCGTGCGCGGATATCTGCCCGGGGTCGTCGGGACGGTGGGCCAGCGCGAGATGCGGCGGTTCGCGGACCGGCTGACCGGCATGCGCACGGGCCTCGTCGGGGCGGGCGGAGCGGCCGATGAGCAGCAGCGTACTACGCTCCGTAAATGATCGACATGCGCAGCGTCACGGGCCGTGTGAATCTGGTCGAGCCAGATCCCCTCACCCCCAACGGGAGTGAACCCACATGGGTATGAAGGACCAGTTCCAGGAGAAGTCCGAGCAGTGGCAGAACCAGGCCAAGCAGAAGGCCGACCAGGCCCGTGAGCAGATGCAGGGCCGCGGTCGCCGGCGTGACGAGGACATGGACCCCTCGGACCCCTCGCAGCCCTCGCAGCGCGAGCGGGAGCGCGAGCGGGAGGACCGCTTCGACCAGGACTACGACGCCTGACGTTGCGTGCTGAACGGAAGGGGTGCCTCGCGCGGGGCACCCCTTCCTCACGTCCGGAACCCTCGGGCCCTCCTCACGTCCTGGGCGGCAGCTTCGGACGGGAGCGGTCCGGGACGTCGCTGTAGGTCGGCGGTTTCGCCGGCGGGTTGGTCTCCAGCAGCCCGAGCGCCAGCTCCACCGCGTCGGTCAGCTGGGCGTGACGGCCCTCCGCCCAGTCCAGCGGGGTGCGCAGGACGTCGATGTCGGGGGCGACGCCCTTGTTCTCCACCGACCAGCCGTAGGCGTCGAACCAGGCCGCGTTCATCGGCACCGTGATGACCGTGCCGTCCCCCAGCTCGTGCCGGCCGGTCATGCCGACCACACCGCCCCAGGTGCGCTGCCCCACCACCGGGCCCAGCTTCAGCAGCTTGAACGCGGCGGTGATCATGTCGCCGTCGGAGGAGGTCGCCTCGTCGGCCAGGGCCACCACCGGGCCCCGCGGCGCGTTCGAGGTGTACGACACCGGCTGGGCGTCTCGGGTCAGGTCCCAGCCCAGGATCGTGCGGCTCAGCGTCTCGATGACCAGCTCGCTGATGTGACCACCGGCGTTGCCGCGCACGTCCACGATCAGCGCGGGCCGCGACACCTCCATACGCAGATCGCGGTTGAACTGCGCCCAGCCCGAACCGCCCATGTCCGGGATGTGCAGATACCCGCACCGCCCGCCGCTCAACTCCCGTACCACCGCCCGGCGTTTGGCCACCCAGTCCTGGTAGCGCAACGGCCGCTCGTCGACGAGCGGGACGACGGCGACCCTCCGGGGCGGTCCCGTGCCCTCCGCGGGTGAGAAGGTCAGCTCCACCGTCGTACCGCCCGCGCCCGCCAGCAGCGGGTACGGGCCCGCGTCCGGGTCCACCGGGCGGCCGTCGACATGGGTCAGGACCGCCCCCTCGCGGATGCCCGTACCGGCCAGCGGGGAGCGGGCCTTGGAGTCGGAGGAGTCGCCGGGCAGGATCCGCCTGACCATCCAGCCGCCGTCCCGGCGTACGAAGTTGGCGCCCAGCAGACCCTGCCGGCGCTGGTAGTGCGGCGGGCCCTCGTTGCGCCGGGCGGCGGTGACGTAGGCGTGGGAGGTGCCCAGCTCGCCCAGCACCTCGCGCAGCAGGTCGGCGAACTCGTCCGGGGAGGCGACCCGTTCGACGAGCGGACGGTACTGGCCCAGCACGCCGTCCCAGTCGATGCCGCACATGCCGGGCTCCCAGAAGTACGCGCGGATCAGCCGCCCGGCCTCCTCGTACGCCTGCCGCCACTGAGCCGCCGGGTCGACCACGTGCAGGATACGGCGCGCGTCGATCCACACCGTCGTGTCGGCGTCGCCGGTCTCGGTCGCGGGCACCGCGCGCAACTCGCCCTCGTCGACGATCACCAGCCGCGTGCCGTCACCGCTGACCGCGAAGAAGTCCAGGTGCACGGCGAGTTCGGACTTCTTGGCCTTGGTGATGCCGAAGTGCTCCAGAGTCGGCCGGCCGCTGGTGTCGTCCGGGTTCGCGAACGTCTCGCCCAGCGCGCCCGAGATCGGCCAGCGCAGCCACACCAGCCCGCCGCCGGCCACCGGGTGCAGCGCCGAGTACTTGGAGGCGGCCACCGGGAACGGCGTCACCCGGCTCTCCAGCCCCTCGACCTCGACGGTCACCGCCCCGTTGTCCCCGTTCTCGTCGTCCTCCACCGGGTCCAGGCCCCCGGCGGCCGGGCGGCCCTCCGGGTTCAGCGCGAACGGGGAGGGCGTCGCGGAGGACAGCGGCACGAGATACGGGCGGCAGCCCAGCGGGAAGGACAGGTCGCCGGTGTGCACGTCGTAGACGGGGTCGAAGCCGCGCCAGGAGAGGAAGGCGAGGTAGCGGCCGTCGCGCGTGAAGACCGGGTTCTCGTCCTCGAAACGGCCGTTGGTGACGTCGACGACGAACCTGTCTTTGATCCGGGCCATCTTGATCTGCCGCAGAGTCCGCCCGATGCCCGGATGCGACCAGGTCAGCCACGCCCCGTCCGGGGAGAACGCGAGGTCGCGCACGGGCCCGTTGATCGACCGGATCAGCTCGGCGACCTCGCCGTCGGACTCCTCGGTGACGTCCACGAGCAGCAGCCGTCCGTCGTGCGAGGCGACCGCCAGCCGTTCGCCCTCGGGGTCCGACACCAGCTCGCGCACCCGGCCCAGCTCGCCCGAGGCCAGCCGCCTGGGCTCGCGGTCGCCGCTCGCCCGGGGCAGGGAGGCGATCTCGATCGCGTCCTCGCCCTCCGCATCGGTCACGTACGCCACCCGCCCGCTCGCGCCGAGCATCTCCGGCATCCGCACCCGGACGCCCGGGGTGTCGGTGAGGGTGCGGGCCGGCCCGTCCCGGTGGGTGAGCCAGTACAGGCTGCCGCGGACGACGACCGCGCTGGCCCGCCCGGTCTCGTCGACCGAGATGCCGTCGACGTGCTGGGCCGCGGGCACCTGGTACGGGCGCCGCCCCGGGCGCGGCCCGCTCAGCCGTACGTCCAGCCGGCGCGGCGCGGAGTCCGGTGACAGGTCGTCGACCAGCCACAGGTCGCCCGCGCACTGGTACACCACCCGGGCGCCGTCGCTGGCGGCGTGCCGGGCGTAGAAGGCGTCGTGGTCGGTGTGCCGGCGCAGGTCGGAACCGTCGTAGGCGCACGAGTAGAGGTTGCCGACGCCCTCGTGGTCGGAGAGGAAGGCGATCCTGCCGCCGACGAACATGGGGGAGTGCAGATGGCCGCCGAGGCCTTCGAGCAGCCGTTCGGATCTCGCCGTCCGGGGTCCAGCCGCAGACCCGGGTGTCGGCGCTGCCCCAGTGGCTCACTTGCCGGGCCGGGCCGCCGTCCACCGGCGCGAGATGGACCTCGGGCACCAGGCTGCGCCAGCTCGTGTACGCGAGGTGCCGTCCGTCGGGCGAGAAACGGGGGTGGCCCACCTTGGTGCGGTCGACGGTGAGCCGCCAGGCGCGGCCGGGGCCGTCCAGCGGGGCGAGCCAGAGGTCGTCCTCGGCCACGAAGCAGAGCAGGTCGTCATGGAGGTGCGGCAGACGCAGATAGGTCACGTCTTCATGCTTTGCCGGGGGACGGAGTGCAGCAAGTTCTGGCAAACCGGACCGTGGCCATGGACGTGGCCATGGACGTGGCCATGGGCGGGCCACAGCCTGCCCGCGACCGTGACCCAGGACACGTACGAAACGGTTTCGTTCCCATAAGGGGGTGCGCTATCTTCGTGGTGTACGAAACCGTGTCGTTCGGAGCAGGAAGGTGAGCGAGATGGCTGAGGTCGCCACCGCGCGTCGCAGTCGGATCACCCCGGAGCGTGAGGCCGAGCTGTACGCGGCCGTGCTCGACCTGCTCCGCGAGGTCGGCTACGACGCTCTCACCATGGACGCCGTGGCCGCTCGCACCCGGTCCAGCAAGGCGACGCTCTACCGCCAGTGGGGCGGCAAGCCGGAGCTGGTGGCGAAGGCGATCCGGCACAACAAGCCGGGCAGCATCGCCGACGTCGACACCGGATCCCTGCGGGGTGACCTGCACGCCCTCACCGCGCGTGAGGACGACTGCACCATGCAGCAGAACGCCGCGCTGATGCGCGGTCTCTTCATGGCGGTGCACGAGAACCCGGACCTGCTCCAGGCCTTCAAGGAACTGCTCATCGAGCCCGAGATGGAGGAGTTCCACCGGGTGGTGCAAAGAGCGGTCGACCGCGGTGAGGTCGAGGCCGGCCGGCCGGCGCTGGACTACATCGTGCACATGCTCGTCGGCGCCTTCGCCACGCGCACGCTGATCGACGACCAGCCGCCCACGCAGGCGTTCCTCACCTCGTACATCGACGCCGTGGTCCTCCCCGCCCTCGGCATTCCCGTCGACTGACAAACCCCCTCAGTCACATCCCCACCTGACGTCACCGCTCACGTCGTCGGGCTGATCAGCCCTGCCCAGAACCGACCCCACGACCTGACCGGGAGTACGCCCTCGTGGCCACATTCCTTTACAAGATCGGCCGGATGTCCTTCCGGCGGCGGCACTTCGTCGCTCTGATGTGGGTGGCCCTGCTGACCCTCGCCGGTGTCGGCGCGGCCGGCGCACCCGCCGCGGGCAACAGTTCCTTCTCCATCCCCGGCACCGAGGCGCAAAAGGCCTTCGACCTGCTGGAACAGCGCTTCCCCGGCACGAGCGCCGACGGAGCCACCGCACGCGTCGTCTTCAAGGCGCCGAGCGGCGAGAAGATGACCGACCCGGGCAACAAGGCGACCGTCCAGGAGACCGTCAAGGAACTCTCCGACGGCTCCGAGGTCGTCCGCGTCACCGACCCGTACCAGGCGAAGGCCGTCAGCAAGGACGGCACGGTCGCGTACGCGCAGGTGTCGTACAAGGTCTCCGGCATGGAGCTGGAGGACTCCTCCCGCGACGCCCTGGAGGACTCCGTGCAGGACGCCCGCAAGGCCGGGCTGACCGTCGAGATCGGCGGTGACGCGCTCCAGACGGTCCCGCACACCGGCACCACCGAGATCATCGGCATCGCGGTCGCCGCCGTCGTCCTCGTCATCACCTTCGGCTCGCTGATCGCGGCCGGCCTGCCGCTGCTGACGGCGCTCATCGGCGTGGGCATCGGAGTCTCCTCGATCACGGCACTGGCCAGCGCGCTGGACCTGGGCTCGACGACCTCCACCCTCGCGATGATGATCGGCCTCGCGGTCGGCATCGACTACGCGCTGTTCATCGTCTCCCGCTACCGCGCGGAACTGGCCGAGGGCCGCGACCGCGAGGAGGCGGCGGGCCGGGCCGTCGGAACGGCGGGCTCCGCGGTGGTCTTCGCGGGCCTCACGGTCGTGATCGCCCTGGTGGGCCTGTCGGTCGTCAACATCCCGATGCTGACGAAGATGGGCGTCGCGGCGGCGGGCACCGTGGCCATCGCGGTGCTGATCGCACTGACGATGATCCCGGCGCTGCTCGGGTACGCCGGCCGGAGGGTGAAGCCGGCGGGGGAGAAGGGCAGGCTGCTCGGGCGGGCGAAGAACAAGGACGGGCGGGACGGGCAGGCCAAGCCGGCGAAGCCCAACCTGGGCACGCGCTGGGCGAGCTTCGTCGTCCGCCGCCCGGTCGCGGTGCTGCTGCTCGGCGTCATCGGCCTCGGCGCGGCGGCCGTCCCGGCGGCGAGCCTGGAACTGGGCCTGCCGGACGACGGGGCCCAGCCGACGTCCACCACACAGCGCCGCGCCTACGACCTCCTCTCCGAGGGCTTCGGGCCGGGCTTCAACGGCCCGCTGATGGTCGTGGTCGACGCGAAGGACAGCGACGACCCGAAGGCGGCCTTCACACAGGTCGGCGACGAGATCAAGGGGCTCAAGGACGTCGTCACGGTGACGCCGCCGGCGCCCAACAAGGCCGGTGACACGGCGACGATCACCGTCATCCCGGACTCCAAGCCGTCATCGGTCGCGACGGAGGACCTGGTCCACTCCATCCGTGGCAAGGGCGCCGGCATCAAGGCCGAGTCGGACGCGAACGTGCTGGTCACCGGCCAGACGGCGATGAACATCGACGTCTCCGAGAAGCTCAACGACGCCCTGATCCCCTACCTGGTCCTGGTGGTCGGCCTGGCCTTCCTCCTCCTGATCGTGGTGTTCCGCTCGATCCTGGTCCCCCTGAAGGCGGCCCTCGGCTTCCTCCTGTCGGTGATGGCGGCCCTCGGCGCCGTGGTCGCGGTCTTCCAGTGGGGCTGGCTGGCGGACCTGATGGGCGTCGAGCAGACCGGCCCGGTCATGTCGATGATGCCGATCTTCATGGTGGGCGTGGTCTTCGGCCTGGCGATGGACTACGAGGTCTTCCTGGTGACCCGGATGCGGGAGGCCTACGTCCACGGCGAGAAGGCCGGCCAGGCGATCGTGACGGGCTTCCGGCACGGCGCCCGCGTGGTGACGGCCGCGGCGGTCATCATGATGGCGGTCTTCGCCGGCTTCATCGGCTCGTCCGAGTCGATGGTCAAGATGATCGGCTTCGGCCTCGCGATCGCGGTCTTCTTCGACGCGTTCGTCGTCCGCATGGCCATCGTCCCGGCCGTCCTGGCCCTCCTCGGCCGCAAGGCCTGGTGGCTGCCCAAGTGGCTGGACCGGGCACTGCCCAACGTGGACGTCGAGGGCGAGGGCCTGCGCACGGACACGGACCGCGGAGATCAGGACAGGGAGCTGGTGCACACCCCCTGACAGCCCCCTGACAGCACCTTGAGAGACCGGCCGGTGAGGGCCCCGTGGGACGGGGAGCCCTCACCGGCTGCTCTTTCTCGTGCGTGTCTCTCACGCGTGCGGGTGGAGGACGACCTTGGTGTAGCCCTCGACGCGCTTGTCGAACTTCTCGTACGCCGTCGGCGCCTGGTCGAGAGGGAGCTCGTGCGAGACGACGAAGCTCGGCTTCGCACGGTCCTCGATGATCAGGTCACGCAGGTGGCGGTTGTACCGCTTGACGTTGCACTGGCCGGTGCCCATGCGGAGCCCCTTCTCGAAGAGGCGCCCGATGGAGACCATCAGCATGCCCTGCTTCGCCTGCTCGTCCGGCCCGCCGGGGTCGCGCGGGACGTACAGGCCGGGCACGCCGAGCGCGCCCGTCGGCCGGACCGTCTCGACGAGCGCGTTCAGTACGGTCGCCGGTTCCTCACGGTCCTCGCCCTGCGCCTGCGCCTGGTAGCCGACGGCGTCGATGCCCTTGTCCGTGCCCCGGCCTCCTTCGGTCTGCTCCTTGATCTGCTCCACCGGGTTGCCCTGGCTGAAGTCGATCGGCACGGCTCCGATCTCCTCCGCCTTCTGCAGCCGCTCCGCCACCCGGTCGACCACGAACACCTTGCTCGCGCCGCGCAGCATCGCGGAGTAGGCGGCCATGAGCCCGACCGGGCCGCCGCCATAGACGGCGACGCTGTCACCGGGACGCACGTCGGCCAGTTCGTTGCCGTGGTAGCCCGTCGGGAAGATGTCGGCGAGCAGGACGAAGTCGGTCTCCTTCTCGGTGCCCTCGGGAAGCTTGAGGCAGTTGAAGTCGGCGTACGGCACGCGCACGTACTCCGCCTGGCCTCCCACGTAGGGCCCCATCGCGACATAGCCGTAGGCGCCGCCGGCGAAGCCCGGGTTCACGGTCAGACAGAAGCCCGTGAAGCCGGCCGTACAGTTCTTGCAGAAGCCGCATGCCACATTGAAGGGCATCACCACCCGGTCGCCGCGGCTGAGCGAGGTGACCCCCTCTCCTGCCTCCTCGACGACCCCGAGGTTCTCGTGGCCGAACACGATCCCCGGTTCCGCGGCGGTACGGCCCTCGTACATGTGCAGGTCCGAGCCGCAGATCGCGGTCGAGGTGACACGGACGATCACATCGTTCGGGTGCTGGATCCGTGGGTCCTCCACTTGCTCTATCGCTACCTCGAAGGGGCCTTTGTACACGACAGCCCTCATCGTCACGCACCTCCAACTGTGCCGTAGGTCATATACCAGGCTGGTGCATGATGAGACGATTTGCATCTACAGAAGGAAGGAAGTAGGGCCTTGCCAGGACGTATCGGTACATTGCTCGTGGCGGTCCCCGGCCTGTCGGGCGTCGTCTATCCGGAGGGGACGCGCGTGACGATCCGGGGCACCGGAGGGTCCGTCGACGGTTTCGTCGACGGGGACTGGCTGCCGCTCGCGTGGTGGGAGTTCGCGGACGTCCGGCCGGAGGACGCCACCGGCTGAAACCGCCTCGCATGTCTCGTACACGTACCGCTAGCGTGCCCGCATGACGACGACAGACGCCACGGACGCCGAGAACCCCGGAGCACACCCTCGTTTCGCCGAGGCCCTGCGGGAGCTGGGGATCGGGGACCTCGTACCCCAGGTCCGCCGGTTCCCGGAAGCCACCCGTACCGCCGCCGAGGCCGCCGCCGCGATCGGGTGTGAGCTGAGCCAGATCTGCAAGTCGCTGATCTTCGCGGCGGACGGCGTGCCGGTGCTCGTCCTCATGGACGGGGCCTCCCGGGTCGACCTCGAACTCGTGCGCAAGGAGCTCGGGGCGGACAAGGTCACGCGGGCCAGGGCCGAAGTCGTGCGCGAGACCACCGGGTACGCCATCGGCGGGGTGCCGCCCTTCGGGCACCGGACGAAGACACGTGTGCTCGCCGACCGGTCCCTGCTCGGGCACGACATCGTCTGGGCCGCCGCCGGGACGCCGTACACCGTGTTCCCCATGGCGCCCCGCGACCTCGTCGCCCACGCCGGAGCCACCCTCGTGGACGTGCGCGAGCTCTCCGCGTGACACCCCTGGTCACCGCCGCCGTCCTGCTCGCCGCGGTCACGCACGCCAGCTGGAACGCCATCGCCCACAAGATCACCGACAAGCTGGCCGGGTTCGCGCTGATCTCGGGCGGCGGGGTGGTCATCGGGCTGGCCCTGGCGCCCTTCGTGGCGTTCCCGGCGGCCCGGGCCTGGCCGTACCTGCTCGGCTCCGCCGCCATCCACATCGCCTACTACGCGCTGCTGATGAAGTCCTTCCGGCTGGGCGACTTCGGGCAGGCCTATCCCATCGCGCGCGGCACCGCGCCGCTCGTCGTGACCGTGCTCGCCGCCGTCTTCGCGCACGAGGTGCCCGACGGGTGGGCCGCCGCCGGTATCGCCGTGTCGTGCGCGGGGCTGACCGGCGTCGCCGTGTGGGGGCTGCGAGGGCGCCGGACCGACTGGGCGGCGATCGGGGCGGCCCTGGCGACCGGGCTGACGATCGCGGCGTACACCGTCGTCGACGGGCTCGGCGTGCGCGCCTCCGGCTCCTCCCTCGGGTACATCGCCTGGCTGATGGCCGTGCAGGGTGTCGTGATCCCCGCCTACGCCGTGAGCCGCTGGGGGCGGGAGACCGGCGCCGTGCTCCGGCCGTTCGCCGGGGTCGGGCTCATCGGGGCCGCCCTCTCCGTCGCCGCCTACGCCCTCGTCCTGTGGGCCCAGACCAGGGCCGAACTCGCGCCCATCGCCGCCCTGCGCGAGTCGTCGATCATCGTGGGCGCGGCGATCGGGGCCGTGTTCTTCAAGGAGCGGTTCGGGGCGCCGAGAATCGTGGCGGCCGGGCTGCTCGTCGCCGGGATCGGGCTGATGCTGCACACCGGATAGTCCGGGTCGGACGGGTGCGCATCCCCCTCCCGAGGAGGACTCTGGAACTAAGCGTTCCGGAGGTGATCGACATGATGCACACCAGAGTCGGATGGCACGTCGAGATGGAGTTCCGGGAGGACGACCAGCACACCCAGGCGGTGGCGATGGTCCGGCTGCCGGACGGCACCGAGGTACGGGCGCGCGGGCACGCCAGCCGGCACCGGACCGATGCCAATCAGCCCAGAGTCGGGGAGGAGATCGCCGGCGCCCGGGCACTCAACGAACTCGCCATGCAACTGCTGACCAAGGCGCACGAGGAGATCGACCAGGCGTCCGGGCGGACCTCCCACCCGATCCACGTCTAGAGACGTCCAAGACAACCAGGACGTCTACAGCCCCAGCGCTCCCCGCACCGCCCGCACCAGCCCCTGCGCCCGCGGATCCGCCGTCACCGTCTTGCGGAAGCCGTTGGTGACATAGCCGAACGCGATCCCGGTGTCCGGGTCGGCGAAGCCGAGGGCGCCGCCGCGGCCCGGGTGGCCGAAGGAGCCCGGTGTGAGGAAGGGGGAGGCGCTGCTGTGCAGCATGTAGCCGAGGCCGAAGCGGGTGCCGACCACCAGGACGCGGTCGGCGCCCGCCGACTCCTCGGCCCGGGCCAGCTCGACCGTCTCCGGCGTGAACAGGCGTGCGGCGCCGGCGGTGTCGCCGATCAGCGTCGCGTAGAAGCGGGCCAGTGCGTCCGCCGTCGCGATGGCGTTGGTCGCGGGGAGGGCCGCCGCGCGGTAGGCCGGGGCGTTCTGGTCCGGGAACGGGGTGATCGCGGCGAAGGCCCGGCGGGTCAGGGAGGCCGGGTCCTCGTAGGCCGCGGTGACCGAGCGCTTCGGGCGGGTGCGCAGGCCGCCCGCCGGCTCGGGTCCCTCGACGCGGCCCACGCGTCCGACCCGGCCGGCCTCCGCGTCCGGCAGACCCAGCCAGAGGTCCAGGCCCAGCGGGCCGGTGATCTGCGAGGCCAGCCATGCGCCGGCGCCCTGCCCGGTCACGCGTCGCACCAGTTCGTCGAGGAGCCAGCCGTAGGTGAGCGCGTGGTAGCCGTGATCGGTGCCGGGTTCCCAGACGGGGGCCTGGGCGGCGACCGCCTCCGGGCCCCGCAGCGGGTCGAGGGCCTCCTCGGGGGTGAGGGGCCGGTCGAGCACGGGCAGGCCGGCCCGGTGGTTCAGGACGTGCCGGACCAGCACCCGCTCCTTGCCCCGCGCCTTGAACTCCGGCCAGTAGTGGCCCACCGGCGCGTCCAGGTCCAGGTGTCCGCGCTGGTGCAGCAGCAGGAGTACGGCGGCGGCGACCCCCTTCGTCGCCGAGCGCACGACCTGGGCGGTGCCGCGCTCCCAGGGGTCCGTGCCGTCGACGTCCCTCGTGCCGGCCCACAGGTCGACGACCCGCCGCCCGTCCCGGTAGACGGCGACCGCCGCGCCCCGCTCCCCGAGCTCGGCGAAGTTCCGCACGAACGCGTCCCTGACCGGCTCGAAGCCCTCGGCCACTGTGCCGTGCACGTCCACGTCCGTACTCCTCGTCTCGCCGACTCCATCCCCTTTCAACCAAGCACGATCGTCACGTCGATGTTCCCGCGGGTCGCGTTCGAGTACGGGCAGACCTCGTGGGCCGCGTCCACCAGCTTGCCCGCGAGGCCCGGGTCGAGGACGGGCAGCGAGACGCTCAGGGCGACCGCGAGGCCGTAGCCGTGCTGCTTGTTGGGGCCGATGCCGACCTTCGCCGAGACCGTCGAGCCGGTCAGGTCGTAGCCCTCGCGGTTGCCGACCAGGATCAGCGCGTTGTGGAAGCAGGAGCTGTAGCCGGCCGCGAAGAGCTGTTCCGGGTTGGTGCCGGCGCCGTCGCCGCCGAGCTGCGGGGGCATCGCGACCCTGAGGTCGATCTGGCCGTCCTGGCTGGTGACATAGCCCTCGCGGCCGCCGTGGGCGGTGGCCTCGGCCACGTACATGATCTTCGTCGGGCGGGTGTCGACGGCGGCGGCGTCGGTCATGGCTGGATCCCCCAGAACAGGTGCGCACTAATACATCGCGCACAAGGTACCGGCCAGTAGGAAAGCGTCTGCTCAGCAGGGGGTGATAACCGAGGGTAACGGGCGATCAGTGCGGGCGGTTCGGGGCTGCCTGCGATGCCTCCGCCAGCCGCCACAGCTCTTCGCGCAGACGCGCGACCTCTGGTGGAGCGAGCCCCGTCGCCGCGAGCAGGGCGCCCGGCACGCCCGCCGCGCGCTCCCGCAGCTCCTCCCCCGGTCCGGTGCAGGCGACCAGCACCGAGCGCTCGTCGTGCGCCGCGCGCTCCCGGCGGACGAGTCCCAGGCTCTCCAGCCGCTTGAGCAGCGGCGAAACCGTGCCGTAGTCGAGCCTCAGCGCGGCGGCCAGCTCCTTGACCGTGGTCTCACCGCGTTCCCACAGGACCAGCAGGACCAGGTACTGCGGATAGGTGAGGCCGAGCTCGTCGAGGAGGGGGCGGTAGGCGGACGTCACCGCCCGCTGGGCCGCGTACAGCGCGAAGCAGAGCTGGTCGTCCAGCAGCAGCGAGCCCTCGGTCTCCTCGTTCGTCACGCGCCCATTGTCACCGAACGCGGATCGAAGCCGAACGGCAGCTCCAGCCGGTGGGCGCGCATCAGGTCCTCGTCGGAGAGCAGCTCGCCGGTCGGACCGTCCGCCGCGATCACGCCCTCACTGAGGATCAGGGAGCGCGGGCACAGCTCCAGGGCGTACGGCAGGTCGTGCGTGACCATCAGCACGGTCACGTCCAACGACCGCAGAATGTCGGCCAGTTCGCGGCGGGAGGCGGGGTCGAGGTTGGAGGAGGGCTCGTCGAGGACGAGGATCTCCGGTTCCATGGCGAGGACGGTCGCGACGGCCACCCGGCGGCGCTGCCCGAAGGAGAGGTGGTGCGGCGGGCGGTCCTTGAACTCCGCCATGCCGACCCGCTCCAGCGCCCGGTCCACGCGCTGCTCCAGCTCCGGCCCCTTCAGTCCGGCCGCCGCGGGCCCGAACGCCACGTCCTCCCGGACGGTCGGCATGAAGAGCTGGTCGTCCGGGTCCTGGAAGACGATGCCGACCCGGCGCCGGATCTGAGCCATGTGCTGCCTGCCGACGGGCAGTCCGGCCACCTTCACGGTGCCGGTGCCGCCGGTCAGGATGCCGTTGAGGTGGAGCACGAGGGTCGTCTTGCCGGCGCCGTTCGGACCGAGCAGCGCGACCCGCTCGCCGCGCGCGATCGAGAAGTCGACCCCGAAGAGGGCCTGGTGCCCGTCGGGGTAGGCGAAGGCCAGTCCGGCCACGTCCAGGGAAGGCGTCACATCAGCAGTCACAGGGTCCATCCCAGCAGACACACGACGAGGGCCGCGCAGGGCAGGGCGAGGGCGTACGACCACTGCGCCCGGGACGCGGTCACCTCGTCGATGACCGGCATGGAGCCGGCGTACCCGCGGCTGACCATGGCCAGGTGCACGCGCTCGCCGCGCTCGTAGGAGCGGATGAACAGGGCGCCCGCGGACTTGGCCAGGACGCCCCAGTGGCGGACGCCCTTCGCCTCGAAGCCGCGGGATTCCCGGGCGATCCGCATGCGCCGCATCTCGTCGGTGATGACGTCACCGTAGCGGATCATGAAGGAGGCGATCTGTACGAGGAGCGGCGGGAGCTTGAGCCGCTGCAGGCCGAGGAGCAGTTCGCGCAGTTCGGTGGTGGCGGCGAGGAGCACGGAGGCGGCGACGCCGAGCGTGCCCTTGGCGAGCACGTTCCAGGCGCCCCACAGGCCGTTGACGCTCAGGGACAGACCGAGGACGTCGATCCGCTCGCCCTCCGCCACGAACGGCATCAGCACCGCGAACGCGACGAACGGCACCTCGATCAGCAGCCGCCGCAGCAGGAACCCGGCGGGCACCCGCGCGACGTACGCGACGGTCCCGAGCAGGACGGCGTACAGCCCGAAGGCCCACATGGCCTCGCGCGGCGTCGACACCACGACCACCACGAACGCGAACACGGCGGCGAGTTTGGTGTGCGGCGGCAGACCGTGCACGGGCGAGTGCCCGTGCCGGTAGAGCTTGTGCGCGTGCCCCGCTCCCATGTCAGGCGCTCGTGGTGCTCGTGCTGCTCGTCGAGTCCGGCGCGTCCGTCGCTCCCGGCACGTCCGTCGTGTTCGACGGGGAGGCGTCGTCGTCACGGCGGCGGCGGACGGCCCAGAAGACCGCGCTGCCGGCGACGACCGTGACGCCCACGCCGATGACGCCCGCCAGCCCGCCGGACAGACGGGCGTCGTCGACGTCCTTGACGCCGTAGTCGGCGAGCGGGGAGTGGGCGACGGCGTGCTCCTCGGTCTTCTTGTCGATGCCGTGGTCGGCGGCGACCTTCTCCAGGCCGTCCGGGTTCGCGGAGGCGTAGAAGCTGACGAACCCGGCCAGGACCACGGAGGCGGCCAGGCCCGCGGCCCACACCTTGCGGTGCGAGGTCCGGGCGGCCACGGGCGCGGGCTCGGAGCCGGGCGCGTCGACCAGCTCGCCGTTCACCCGCAGCTTGAGCTTCTGCGTCAGGCCGCGCGCCCCGTACACCAGGTCGGGGCGGACGGCGATGACGGAGCCGACGGTCAGCGCGGTGATCACGGCCTCGCCGATGCCGATCAGGACGTGCACGCCGATCATCGCGGTGGCGACCTTGCCGATCGACACGTCGGTGGTGCCGCCGACCGCGTACATCAGCGTGAACGCCAGGGCGGCGGCCGGGACGGAGACCAGGGCGGCGACGAACGAGGCCACGGTGACCGACCGGCGGGTGCGGGGCAGCACCTTCACCAGGCCGCGGAAGAGGGCGTAGGCGACGACCGTGGTGACGATCGCCATGTTGGTGATGTTCACGCCGAGCGCGGTCAGACCGCCGTCCGCGAAGAGGATGCCCTGCATGAGCAGGACGACGGAGACGCACAGGACCCCGGTGTAGGGGCCGACGAGTATCGCGGCGAGCGCACCGCCGAGCAGATGGCCGCTGGTCCCCGCCGCGACGGGGAAGTTCAGCATCTGCACGGCGAAGATGAACGCCGCGACGAGTCCGGCCAGCGGTGCCGTCCGCTCGTCGAGTTCGCGGCGGGCACCGCGCAGGCTCACGGCGACGGCGCCCGCGGCGATCACACCGGTGGCGGCGGAGGTGGGCGCGTTGATGAATCCGTCGGGTACATGCACCGTTCGATGATGTGGCTTGATGCGAATGCTTTGCAAGAGCGGGTTGCTTGTTTTACCTCACGTGCGATATCTCCGGCCTCCGGGGGCGCGATCCGGAAAATATGCGACATTGGAGAGGGAGTGGACGCACAGTCTCCACACAGGTAGCGCACGGTGAAGGGGCCGTCCGATGTCCGTAGTCGAGCAGTACGCGCGAGCCCACATCGTCACGGACACGGCCGTCCCGCTGACCGACGAGCTGGAAGCGGTTCCGGTGACGCTGCGGTACGACCCCGAGCGCGATCCGCGCAGTGTCCGGATCCGTCTGCCCGGGACCGGGGGCCGGGAGTGGACCTTCGACCGCCGGCTGCTGGAGGAGGGGCTGCGGGCCCCCACGGGCAGCGGTGAGGTGCGGGTGTGGCCGTGCGGCCGGGTACAGGCCGTCGTGGAGTTCCACTCCGCGCAGGGCGTGTCGGTGGTGCAGTTCGAGCGGCAGGCGCTGCTGCGGTTCCTGCGGCGGACGTACACGGCCGCCGCGGAACCGGTCACACACTGAGCCCGGCTCGGGCGTCAGGCCTCCGGGCTCAGCCGCCCGCCTTCAGCAGCGCCGCCACGATCGGACCGGCCGTCGAACCGCCGTGCCCGCCCTGCTGGACCACACCCGCCGCCGCCAGGTCGCCCCGGTAGGCGGTGAACCAGCCGTTCGGCTTCTTCTGGCCGTCGACCTCGGCGGACCCGGTCTTCGCGCCGGCGTCGCCGCCCACCCCGGCCATCGCCTCCGCGGCCGTGCCGTAGTCGGCCGTGTACGCCATCAGCTCCCGCAGCTGGGACAGCGTGCCCGCCGACATCTTGCGCGAGGCCGTGGCGAGCTTGCGGCCGTCCACGTCCGGGGAGACCAGGTACGGCTGGCGGAAGGTGCCGGACTTGACCGTCGCCGACACCGACGCCATGTTCAGCGGGTTCATCCGGACGCCGCCCTGCCCGATGAGCGAGGCGCCCATCTGGGCCGCCGACTGCACCGGCACCGCGCCGTCGAAGGACGGCACACCGATGGCCCAGTTGTTCATCCCCAGGCCGAAGACCTGCTGGGCCTGCTTGGTCAGGTCGTCGTCCTCGAGCTTGGGCGCCTGGCTGATGAAGGCCGTGTTGCAGGAGCGGGCGAAGCTCGCCTTGAACGTGCCGTCCTTGATCTCGAACTTCTTGTCGTTCTGGAACTTCCAGTGCCCGTACGTGAAGTACTTCGGGCACGGGTGCTTCTTGTCCGCCGAGGCCAGGCCCTTCTCGATCAGCAGCGACGAGGTGATGACCTTCATCGTCGAGCCGGGCGCGAGGGAGCCCTGGAAGGCGGTGTTGAAGCCGGGGGAGGCGTTGGCCGCGGCCAGGATCTCGCCGGTCGAGGGCCGCACCACGGCCACCGACGACCGGGCCTTCTTCGCGACCTGCTTCTCGGCCGCCGCCTGGAGGGCCGGGTCCAGCGTGGTCTTCACCGTGCCCGGCGTGCCCTTGCTCAGCTCCAGCAGGGTCTTGTCGGACAGGTCGTCCGACGCGGCGGACTTCCCGCGCACGACCCGCAGTTCGATGCCGGCCTTGCCGCCGGCCTCCTTGCCGTACTTCTCGCGCAGCCCGTCCAGGATGGGTCCGATCGAGGCGTACTTCTTCTCGGTCAGTTCGCCGCCGTCCCGGTCGAGGGCCTTGACCGGGGGCGTGCCCGCCTCGCCGGTGACCAGCTTGTCGCCGTCCTTCAGGTCGGGGTGGACGACCGCCGCGTGCCAGTCGACCAGCGGCTTCCCGTCGCTCGTACGGCGGACGACGGTCAGCGCGCTGTCGTACGCCAGCGGCTTCTCGGTGTCCTTGTACGACACCGTGCCCTTGACGGAGAACGGCACCTTGTCACCCGCGGGCTTGCCCGGGGTGAGGGTGACGTCCTTGATACGGGCGTCCTTGGCGTAGCCGGTGAGCAGGGACGTGGCCGCCGCCGAGTCGTCGGTGGCCGCGGCGGCCTCGGTGACCTTCCCCGACTGCCAGGCGGTGAGGAAGGTCCGGGCGGTGGTGGTGACCTCGGTCGCCGACAGGGGCCCGGTCTTCACCTTGGGCTTCTGGTCCGTGGAGGCCGCTCGGGTGCCGTCGTCGGCCGACGCGCCGGCGCCGTACAGCGCGTAGGCGCCGAACCCGGCACCGCCGACGACCACGGCGATCATCCCGCCGATCACGGCGGGCCTCGTCTTCCCTCGTTCGGCGACGCGCCTTCTGTTGCCCACTGCTGTTCGTTCCTCCACGAATCCCCAGGGTCCCCGTTGCCCTCGGCTGTCCCAACGACGGCCACCACCCTAGAGTCCCGTCCCGCGGAGGTGAGATCAGCCACCTGTTCGTAGCACGGCTGCGACAATCGGCCCGGCCGCGTCGCCGCCGTGGCCGCCCTCCTCGGTCATGGCCGCCGCCGCGACGTCGTTCCGGAATCCGGTGAACCAGCTGTTGGACTTGGCGTTCCCGTCGACCTCGGCGGAACCGGTCTTGGCGCCGATGTCGCCGCCGAGTCCGGCCATGGCCTCCTGGGCGGTGCCCTGGGTCGCGGTGAGCCGCATCATCTGCTTCAGCTGGGCGACGGTGCTCGCCTTCAGGCCCTCGGCCTGGGCCAGTTGCCGGTCGTCCAGCCTCGGCGAGACGAGATAGGGCTGACGGAAGGTGCCGGTGATCGCGGTCGCCGTCACCGAGGCCATGTTCAGCGGACTCATCTGCACCTGGCCCTGCCCGATGGCACCGGCCGCGCGGTCCGGCCCGCCGACCGCGGGGACGCTGCCGTCGAAGGAGACGACGCCGGTCTTCCAGTTGTCCTGCCCGAGCCCGAAGTGCTGCTCGGCCTCCTGGTTCAGCGAGGCGTCCGTGAGCGGCTTCTCGTCGATGAGCTTGATGAAGGCGGTGTTGCAGGACCGCAGGAAGCTGTCGGCCAGGGTGGCCTTCTCGTTGGGCTCCATGCCCTTGAGGTTGTGGAAGGTCTGGCTCTGCCACGTGGCCGTGGGCGGGCAGGGTGCCGGGCCGCTCATCGAGGTCACGCCGTTGTCGATGAGCATCGCGGCGGTGATGATCTTCATCGTGGAGCCGGGTGCGGTCCGGCCCTCGAAGGCCGCGTTGAAGCCGTCCGTGCGGTTGTTCGCCACGGCCAGCACCTCACCGGTGCTCGGCTTGACGGCCACCACCGACGACTGGGCGAACCGCTTGACCGCCTTCTCGGCCGCCGCCTGGGCGCTCGGGCTGATCGTGGTGGTGAGCTTGCCGGGCTTGCCCTCGGCGAGGGTCAGCAGCGGGGTGTCGGGAGCGCTCCCGCTGTGCCGGACGACCAGCTCGATGCCGGAGGAGCCGCCGGCCTTCCGCCCGAACTTCTCACGCAGGGCGTCCAGGACGGGGCCGAGGGAGGGGTACTTCTCCTTCGTCAGCTCCGAGCCGTCACGGCCGACCGCCTCGATGGGCGGGCTGTCCGACCGCTCCGTGACGAGGGTGTCGTCCTTCTTCAACTCCGGGTGCACGACGGACGGCTGCCAGTCGACCAGCGCCCGCCCGCTGGTGAGACCGCGCACGACCGTCAGCTTGCTGCTGTACTTCAGCGGCTTCGACTTCCCGCCGTAGGCCACCTTCGCCTTCACCGTGTAGGGCACGGTGGTGCCGGCCGCCGTGCCGGGCGTGATCTTCACGTCGGTGATGTGCGCGTCGTCCCCGAAGGCGGTCAGCAGCTGCTCGGCGGCCGCGTCGTTGTTCGTGTACGCCGCCGCAGCCGCGGCCTCGCCCTTCTCCCAGGCCGCGAAGAACTCGGCCGTGGTCTTTGCGACCTCGTCCTTGTCGGGCGGCCCCGACTTCTTCTCCGCGGCCACCCCGCTCGTGCCGCCCCCGTCACCGCTCAGCGCGCTCATGATGTTGTAGGCCCCGTACCCGGCCCCGCCCACCATCACCGCGAACACACCGCCTATGACGGCGGCCTTGACCCCCCTGCCCATGAGGCGGTCCCCTCCCCGTTGAGCTTCACACGCTCCTTTGAACGTGTTCAGAAAGCTCGATCCGGGAGCACTCTATGCACAAGCGGTTGCTGTCGGCACAGGCGTTTTCGATTTTTGACCGAAGGCAGGCGGCTAGACCCACGTGTCCAGCCACATCCGAGCCCGCCAGTCGTCGATCGGGATGGCGGTGCCGGTGTACAGGGGCCAGAAGTAGATGAAGTTCCACGCGATCAGCAGGACGAGGACGCCCGCGGCCGTGGCGCCGACGACGCGGCGGGTGTCGGTGGAGCGGGGCGGGCCGATGATCGCGCCGAGGAGCATGGCCACCGCCAGGCACAGGAACGGCAGGAAGACGATGGCGTAGAAGAAGAAGATCGTGCGCTCCTGGTACATGAACCAGGGCAGGTAGCCGGCCGCGATGCCGCAGGCGATGGCGCCCGCGCGCCAGTCTCGGCGGAACAGCCAGCGCCACAGCACGTAGAGGACCGCGAAGCAGGCGACCCACCACAGCAGGGGCGTGCCGAGGGCCAGGACCTCGCGGGCGCACTTCTCGCCGGCGTCGGCCGGGCAGCCGTCCTTGCCGGGCGCCGGCGACTCGTAGAAGTACGACACCGGGCGGCCCAGGACCAGCCAGCTCCACGGGTTGGACTGGTAGGTGTGCGGCGAGGACAGGCCGACGTGGAACTCGTACACCTGGTGCTCGTAGTGCCACAGGCTGCGCAGCCAGTCGGGCAGGAAGGTCCAGTTGCCGCCCTTGCCGTCGGTCGCGGCCCAGTTGCGGAAGTAGCCGCCCTTGCCGTCGGTGGCGGAGAGGATCCAGCCGGTCCAGGACAGCACGTAGGTGACGATCGCGACCGGGACCGTGGCGAGGAACGCCAGGCCCGTGTCGCGCCTGAGCACCGCCGAGTACGGGTGCCGGGCGCCGGCCACCCGGCGCGAGCCGACGTCCCACAGGACCGCCATCAGGCAGAACGCGGCCAGGATGTACAGACCGTTCCACTTCGTGGCGAAGGCCAGGCCCAGCATCAGGCCCGCCGCCCAGCGCCAGGGGCGCCAGCCCAGGCGGGCCGTCTCGGCGACGTACCGGTCGGGCCGGACCCGGCCGTCGGCGTCCACCGGGAGCGCCGCGGCGAGTTTCCCGCGCGCCCGGTCCCGGTCGATGAGCAGACAGCCGAACGCGGCCAGCACGAAGAACATCAGCACGCCGTCGAGCAGCGCCGTGCGGCTCATCACGAAGTGCAGGCCGTCCACCGCCATCAGCGCGCCCGCCAGGCACCCCAGGAACGTGGAGCGGAACAGCCGGCGGCCGATCCGGCACAGCAGCAGCACCGACAGCGTGCCGAGCAGCGCCGTCATGAACCGCCAGCCGAACGGGTCGAAACCGAACAGCAGCTCGCCCAGCCCGATGACGTACTTGCCGACCGGCGGATGCACGACGTACGCCGCGTCCGTCGGGATGGTGACGTGCCCGCCCGACGAGAGGACCAGGTCGTTGGCGTTCTTGTCCCAGTTGACCTCGAAACCGCGGTGGACGAGCGCCCACGCGTCCTTGGCGTAGTACGTCTCGTCGAATATCACCGCCTTGGGGTTGCCCAGGTTCCAGAACCGCAGCACCCCCGCCAGCAGGGTGACGAGCAACGGGCCGATCCAGCCCGACCAGCGCACCAGCCGCCCCGCGAGGGTGTGCGGGATGCCGAGCGCGGCCCACAGGCGCGGGCCGGGCTCGGTGTACGGCGGCACCAGCCGGTCACGGACGTCACCGGCGTCGCTTCGTGGCTGCTGGTAGCCGAAGCGGCGCAGCCGCTGCTGCCAGGACGGCCGCTGCTCGTGCGGCGCCTGGTCCTGCCGGGTGTCCGTGGAGGACGCGGTACTGGTCACCGCGCCATCGTAGGGAACCGTGCTGTGTGAGTCCCGTGCATGGCCGGTATGCGTCCCCATCCTCCGCCCCTGGGCGGAGTCTGCGTCCCCGGCCCCTGGGAGGATGGAGGGCGTGACCGGAACCCTCGTACTCGCAGGCACCCCCATCGGCGACATCGCGGACGCCCCGCCCCGGCTCGCCGAGGAACTGGCCGGAGCCGATGTCGTCGCCGCCGAGGACACACGGCGGCTGCGGCGGCTGACCCAGGCGCTCGGCGTCACGCCCAAGGGGCGGGTGGTGTCGTACTTCGAGGGCAACGAGACCGCGCGGACCCCGGAGCTGGTCGAGGAACTGGTGGGCGGGGCGCGTGTGCTGCTCGTCACGGATGCCGGGATGCCGTCGGTGTCGGACCCCGGGTACCGGCTGGTCGCCGCCGCCGTGGAGCGGGACGTCCGGGTCACCGCCGTGCCCGGGCCGTCCGCCGTGCTCACCGCGCTCGCGCTGTCGGGGCTGCCCGTCGACCGGTTCTGCTTCGAGGGGTTCCTGCCGCGCAAGGCGGGGGAGCGGCTGGGGCGGCTGCGGGAGGTGGCCGGGGAGCGGCGCACGCTCGTCTACTTCGAGGCTCCGCACCGGCTCGACGACACGCTCGCGGCGATGGCCGAGGTCTTCGGGGCCGAGCGGCGGGCCGCGGTGTGCCGGGAGCTGACCAAGACGTACGAGGAGGTCCGGCGGGGCGGGCTGGGGGAGCTCGCCGCGTGGGCCGCGGAGGGTGTGCGCGGGGAGATCACCGTCGTGGTGGAGGGGGCGCCCGAGAAAGGGCCCGAGGAGATCGGGCCCGAGGAGCTCGTGCGGAGGGTCCGGGTGCGGGAGGAGGCGGGGGAGCGGCGCAAGGAGGCCATTGCCGCGGTGGCGGTCGAGGCCGGGGTGCCGAAGAGGGTGGTGTTCGATGCGGTGGTTGCCGCGAAGAACGCCGGGGGGTAGCCGGGTTCGGGGTGGGGGCTGGAGTGGTGTGCGGGGTGCGGGTGGTGTGTGGTTGAGCGCGCAGTTCCCCGCGCCCCTGGGGTTGGATACCAAACCCCCTCTGAGCAGGGCGCATGTCGTTTGAGCGTGCGCCCCATGGGTGGGCAAAGGTGATCTGCCCGTGAGGCAAGGGAGGCCCAAATCGGGGCCAATTAGTCGACAGGTCTGCTGCCTTCGGTCCGGCTGAGGAGTCCACTGGGTTGCGGGGGCGGAATCGTCCTCACGCCACAGCGGAACAGGAGCTGGCATGAGTGAGATCACAGGGCGGACCGGGCTCCGCGCCGGTGCGAGTGCCGTCGTCAACGAGTCGTACTCCTTCGCGTGCATGCGCTGCGGGTACGGCTGGGAGCAGTCGTACGAGATAGAGCACCACACGGACGCCGCGGGGCACGAGTTCGTCCTCTACGTGGCGGACGGCCAGGTCGTGCCCTCCCCGCTGAGCAAGCCCACGTGCCAGAACTGCGACGGACACATCGTGCGGATCATGCGGCCCGGGCGGGTCGAGTCGGCGCGCAACGCGGCGCACCGGCCCCACCGCGTGCCCCCGCAGGCCGGCCCTGTGGAGGCCCCGACGGCGGACGCCGAGGGCGAGGGCGCGGGTGAGCAGGAACAGCGCGAGGACCACCACTGGCATCTGTCCGACCTGCTGCACCCCTTCCAGCGCAAGGCGAGCTGACCCGTCCGGCTCCCCTTGTCGACGCCCTCCCCGGTCCTCCCCCATCGGGGAGGGCGTACCCCTTTCGTAGGATCGGGGCATGCCTTCGAATGACTCCGGCAAGCATGCCGCGCCCCCGCTCCCGGAACCCCTCCGGGTGCCGGTCGCCGACTCCCACACCCACCTGGACATGCAGTCCGGCACGGTCGAGGAGGCGCTGGCGAAGGCGGCGTCCGTCGGAGTGACGACCGTCGTGCAGGTCGGCTGCGACCTCAAGGGCTCCCGCTGGGCGGCCGAGACGGCGGCGGCGTACGACGCCGTCCACGCGACGGTCGCCCTGCACCCGAACGAGGCGCCCCGGATCGTCCACGGCGACCCCGACGGCTGGTCGAGGCAGGGCGCGCGCGAACCCGGAGGCCGGGCGGCCCTGGACGAGGCGCTCGCCGAGATCGACCGGCTGGCCGCGCTGGAGCAGGTCAAGGGCGTCGGTGAGACGGGCCTCGACTACTTCCGCACCGGCCCCGAGGGCAAGGAGGCGCAGGAGAGGTCCTTCCGCGCCCACATCGAGATCGCCAAGCGGCACGGCAAGGCCCTGGTCATCCACGACCGCGAGGCCCACGACGACGTCCTGCGCGTCCTGAAGGAGGAGGGCGCCCCCGAGCGGACCGTCTTCCACTGCTACTCCGGGGACGCCGAGATGGCGCGGATCTGCGCGAGCGCGGGCTACTTCATGTCCTTCGCCGGCAACGTCACCTTCAAGAACGCCCAGAACCTGCGGGACGCGGTGGCGGTGGCCCCGCTGGAGCTGCTGCTGGTGGAGACGGACGCGCCCTTCCTCACGCCGGTGCCGTACCGCGGCCGGCCCAACGCCCCGTACCTCGTGCCGATCACGGTGCGGGCCATGGCCGAGGTGCGCGGCATCGACGAGGACACGCTGGCGACGGCTCTCTCGGCGAACACGGCACGGGCGTTCGGTTACTGACCCTCCCGCCCGCCTCACCGTACGACTGTGCGTAGTCGCGTCGCTTTGGAGAGTGACGAACGCTCCGCTAGGTTCTGTGGGCCCGATCCGGACCCCTCTGGACCCCCTCCGGCCCCTGGAGCGTGTCGGCGTGAGCAACTCGCGGTACGAGACATACGAGACGTACAACACGTACGAGACTTACGAGGCGCACAAGGCCTATGAGCCGTCCGGCCCGGCCTACGCGGACACGCTGTACGGCGGTTTCGACGCGCCGCCCGCCGATCCGTACGGCGCCGAGACGCTCGGGTACGGGACGACGCCCGGGACGCCCGCCGCCTACCAGGACACCTACCGGCCCGCCTACGAGGTGCCTGCCCCGCGCACCACGCGCGCGGAGGCGCGCGCCGAAGCCCGCGCCGAAGCCCGCGCCGAGTCGCGCACCGGCTCGCACCGGCGGCCCGCGCGCCGGCGCAAGGCGCGGTACGTCGAGCGGCCGGGCGACGGCTCCATGCGCCGGCTGCTCCCGCAGGCCCTGGTCGTCGCCTTCCTGGCGGGCGGCACCACGGCGTTCGTCGCCAAGGACAAGGCGATCGAGCTGAACGTCGACGGCAAGGCGCGCACGCTGCACACCTTCGCCGACGACGTCACCGAGCTGTTGGCCGAGGAGGGCGTCGACGTCGGAGCCCACGACGTGGTGGCGCCCCGCCCCGGCACGGAGATCGCCAGCGGCGACGAGGTCGCCGTGCGCTACGGCCGCCCCGTGCGGCTCACCCTCGACGGCCAGCGCAGCGAGGTGTGGACGACGGCGCACACCGTGGAGGGGGCGCTCCGGCAGCTGGGGGTGCGACAGGAGGGCGCGTACGTGTCCACTTCGCGCTCCCGGCGTATCGGGCGGGAAGGTCTCGCGCTGGACGTGCGGACCGAGCGCACCGTCACGATCATGGCGGACGGCCGGGCCCGCACCGTCCGCACCAACGCGGCGACCGTGCGGGAGGCCGTCGAGAAGGCCGGGATCACCCTGCGCGGCCAGGACACCACGTCGGTCCCGCAGGGGAGCTTCCCGCGCGACGGGCAGACCGTCACGGTGCTGCGGATCACCGGCGGCAGGGAGGTCCGTGAGGAGCCGATCCCGTTCCAGGTGCGGCGGACCGACGACCCGACCCTGTTCCGCGGCACGGAGGTCGTCGAGGAGGCGGGCCGGCCCGGCCTGCGCCGGGTCACCTACTCCCTGCGCACCGTCAACGGCGTCAAGCAGAAGCCGCGCCGGATCAGGTCCGAGGTGGTGCGCGAGCCGCACCCGCAGCTGGTGAAGGTCGGCACCAAGCCGCGACCGGCGTCCGTCGAGGGCGCCGACCACCTCGACTGGCAGGGCCTCGCGGCCTGCGAGTCCGGCGGCCGCCCCGACGCGGTCGACTCGTCGGGCACCTACGGTGGCCTGTACCAGTTCGACACCCACACCTGGCAGGACCTCGGCGGCAAGGGCCGCCCCCAGGACGCCCCGGCGGCGGAACAGACCTACCGCGCGAAGAAGCTGTACGTACGGCGGGGTGCGAGCCCATGGCCGCACTGCGGAGGCCGCCTGCACGGGTGACGCCCTAGCTGCGGGCAGTCGTGCCGCTGGGGCGGCACGGGTGGGCGCAGCGGCACCCCGCTCCGCCGGGCTGCGGACCCACCCGACCCCAGCACCATCGCCGCCCCCCCCGCACCGCTGGGCTGCGCAACGCCCCGCCCCCAGCCCCCAGGCCGAGCACCAAGAAACCCGGCCCCCAAACCCCCCGTACCCTTGTCCCCGTGACCAGCCCCACCCCCGACGCCCTCCTAGGCCCCGCCGACGTCCGCGAACTCGCGGCAGCCCTCGGCGTACGCCCCACCAAACAACGCGGCCAGAACTTCGTGATCGACGCGAACACCGTCCGCCGCATCGTCCGCACCGCACAGGTCCACCCCGACGACGTGGTCGTCGAGGTCGGCCCGGGCCTCGGGTCACTGACGCTCGCCCTGCTGGAGGTCGCCGACCACGTCACGGCCGTCGAGATCGACGACGTGCTCGCCGCCGCCCTGCCCGCGACCATCACGGCCCGCATGCCCGACCGGGCCGACCGCTTCGCCCTCGTCCACTCCGACGCGATGCACGTCACGGAGCTGCCCGGCCCCGCCCCGACCGCGCTGGTCGCCAATCTCCCCTACAACGTGGCCGTCCCGGTCCTGCTGCACATGCTCGAAGCCTTCCCGAGCATCGAGCGCACCCTGGTCATGGTCCAGTCGGAGGTCGCCGACCGCCTCGCCGCCCCGCCCGGCTCCAAGGTGTACGGCGTCCCGTCGGTCAAGGCCAACTGGTACGCCGAGGTCAAGCGGGCCGGTGCCATCGGGCGGAACGTCTTCTGGCCGGCGCCCAACGTCGACAGCGGCCTGGTCTCCCTCGTCCGCCGGGCCGAGCCGCTGAAGACAACGGCTTCGCGGCGTGAGGTGTTCGCCGTCGTCGACGCCGCCTTCGCCCAGCGCCGCAAGACGCTGCGGGCCGCGCTCGCCGGCTGGGCCGGGTCCGCCGCCGCCGCGGAAGCGGCCCTCGTCGCCGCAGGGGTCTCACCGCAGGCGCGGGGCGAGTCGCTGACCGTGGAGGAGTTCGCGCGGATCGCCGAGCACAAGCAGAACCAGCACCAGCAGGAGGAGTCCGCGTGAGCGTGACGGTCCGGGTCCCCGCCAAGGTCAACGTCCAGCTGGCGGTCGGCCCCGCCCGCCCCGACGGCTTCCACCCCCTGGCCAACGTCTTCCTCGCGGTCGGCCTCTACGACGAGGTCACCGTCACCCCGGCCGACGAGCTCCGCCTCACCTGCGAGGGCCCGGACGCCGACCAGGTCCCCCTGGACCGTACGAACCTGGCCGCGCGGGCGGCCGAGGCGCTCGCCGGGCGGTACGGCCGCACGCCCGACGTCCACATCCACATCGCCAAGGACATCCCCGTCGCCGGCGGCATGGCGGGCGGCAGCGCGGACGGCGCCGGCGCGCTCGTCGCCTGCGGCGCGCTGTGGGGGACCGGCGCCTCCCGGGAGGAACTCCTCGACATCTGCGCCGAGTTGGGCAGTGACGTGCCGTTCAGCCTGGTCGGCGGGGCCGCGCTGGGCATCGGGCGGGGCGAGCAGCTGACGCCCCTGGAGGTCGGCGGTACCTTCCACTGGGTGTTCGCGATGGCCGGCCGCGGCCTGTCCACCCCGGCCGTGTTCCGGGAGTTCGACCGGCTCGGCGAGGGCACGGACATCCCCGAGCCCGTCGCCTCCCAGGAACTCCTCGCCGCACTGGCGAAGGGCGACCCGGACGCGCTCGCCGCCGCCGTCTCCAACGACCTCCAGCCCGCCGCCCTCTCCCTCTTCCCGGAACTCGCCGGCACCCTGGCCACGGGCCGCGCCGCCGGCGCCCTCGCCGCCCTGGTCTCCGGCTCGGGCCCGACCACGGCGTTCCTCGTCCGCGACCCGGAGTCGGCGGCGGCGGTCGCGCAGGCGCTGGCGGCCTCCGGCACGTGCCGGACCGTACGGACGGCGTCGGGTCCGGCACCCGGGGCGACGGTCGCCGGGCGTTGATCCCGTGCGGCGGCCGGTTCCCGGCACGTACGCTCCCCCGGTTGTTCTCGACCATGGGGGCGCAGGCGTGGAAGAACTGGTCGCGGCCGTACGACGCGCGGACACGGACGAGGTCCGGGCGCTGCTGGAGTCAGGGGCCGACCCCGAGACCCTCGACGACGGCCTCCCGGTGCTGTGCAGGGCCGTGGCGGCGTACGACGAACCCGTGGCCGAAGCGCTGCTCCAGGCCGGTGCCGACCCCCTGCGCCGGCTGCCCGACGGGAGCACCCCGCTGCTGCGGGCCGTGGACGGCGGATCACATCACATGGTCTACGCGCTCGCCTCCCACCGGGTGCCGCTCCCCGCGCCGGAGCGCGACGGGTTGCTGGCCCGCGCCCGGCACTGGGTGGAAACGGGCGTAGAGGCGGAGCTGCGCCGACTCACCGGCCTCACCGGGCCCGTCGAGCGGATCCGGGTCGAGGACGACGAGGTCGGCTGCTGGTGCGAGCAGCTCACGCTCGGCGGGCTGACCGTGCGCGACGAGCACCGGGCGGTGCTCACCTCCATGGAAGAGCGCTACGGGATCCGTACGTCCTTCGACGAACTGGTCGCGCGTGCCCTCGCCCACCCCGACCGGGACCACCTCGTGTGGTCCGACGTGGTCTTCACGCTGGGCCGCCGGGTCGACGAGGAGACCTGGCACTGGAGCAGGGACCTGCTCAACCACCCCGACCGGCTGCACCGCCTCCTCGCCGCCGACCTGCTGCTGTCGCTGATCTTCGGAGACCTCGTCACGGGACGCGCCCCGTTCTGGGAGCGGGGGAGGGAACTCGTGCCCTGGGCCGAACAGGAGGAGGACCCGGAGGTGCTGGCGGTCATCTTCCAGGCGATGACCCACGACAGGGCCCCGGAGATCGAGGCGGTCGGCCTGTCGCACCTCGCCCACCCGGACCCCCGGGTACGCGCCCTGGTCACGGACGCCCTGGAGCTGTCCGAGGACGGCCGGTCCCTGGCCCGCCCCGAGAGCCTCACCGCCGTGCTCACTCTGGCCCGTGACGAGGACCCCGGCGTACGTGAGGCGGCGTGCCGCTGGCTCGCGCACTACCGGGGGCGCGAGCCCGAGGTCGGGGACGCGCTGGTCGCGCTCACTCATGACGAGCGGCAGTCGGTCCGCATCGACGCCGTGTCCGGCCTGGCCTACCGCGACGATCCGCGCTGCGTGGAGGCCGAGCACCGGATCGGTCCCGTCGACGCCGAGCTGCCGTTCGACGAGAGGCTGATGGACGTGTGGCGGTACCAGCGCCGCCAGGAGGCCGCCTGGGGCTCCTGACGACCCCGGACGGAGCACTGCCCCGCCCGACTACCCTGGAGGGTCGATCCACCCCCCTCGTCAGGAGAGAAATGGCCGTCAACCTGGTCAATGTCGAGAACGTCAGCAAGGTGTACGGCACCCGTGCCCTGCTCGACGGCGTCTCCCTCGGCGTCTCCGAAGGGGAACGCATCGGCGTGGTGGGCCGCAACGGCGACGGCAAGACCACGCTGATCCGCATGCTCGCCAGGCTGGAGGAGGCCGACACCGGCCGCGTCACGCACTCCGGCGGACTGCGCATCGGCGTGCTCACCCAGCACGACTCCCTCGACCCGGAGGCCACCGTCCGCCACGAGGTCATCGGCGACATGGCCGACCACGAGTGGGCGGGCGTCGCCAAGGTCAGGGACGTCCTGACCGGCCTGTTCGGCGGGCTCGACCTGCCGGGGTTCCCCAAGGGGCTCGACACCGTCATCGGGCCGCTGTCCGGCGGTGAGCGGCGCCGCATCGCCCTCGCCAAGCTGCTCATCGAGGAGCAGGACCTGCTCATCCTCGACGAGCCCACCAACCACCTCGACGTCGAGGGCATCGCCTGGCTCGCCCGGCATCTGCAGAACCGCCGGTCCGCGCTCGTCTGCGTCACCCACGACCGCTGGTTCCTGGACCAGGTGTGCACGCGCATGTGGGACGTCCAGCGCGGAAACGTCTACGAGTACGAGGGCGGCTACTCCGACTACGTCTTCGCCCGGGCCGAGCGCGAGCGCATCGCCGCCACCGAGGAGGTCAAGCGGCAGAACCTCGTCCGCAAGGAGCTGGCCTGGCTGCGCCGCGGGGCACCCGCCCGTACGTCCAAGCCGCGCTTCCGCGTCGAGGCCGCCAACGAGCTCATCAAGGACGTACCACCGCCCCGCGACAGCAGTGAACTGATGCGGTTCGCGTCCACGCGGCTCGGCAAGACCGTCTTCGACCTGGAGGACATCACCGTCCAAGCCGGTCCCAAGGTTCTCCTCAAGCACGTCACCTGGCAGCTCGGGCCCGGCGACCGGATCGGTCTCGTCGGCGTCAACGGCGCCGGGAAGACGTCCCTGCTGCGGGCCATGGCCGAGGCGGCCCGGACCGACGGCGACGCCCAGCCGGTGGGCGGGCGCATCCGCGTCGGCAGGACAGTGAAGCTGGCCTACCTCTCCCAGGAGGTCGCCGAACTCGACCCGGCCACGCGCGTGCTGGAGGCCGTGCAGCAGGTGCGCGAGCGCGTCGACCTGGGCAAGGGGCGCGAGATGACGGCCGGGCAGCTGTGCGAGACGTTCGGCTTCACCAAGGAGAAGCAGTGGACGCCGGTCGGGGACCTGTCCGGCGGTGAGCGGCGGCGGCTCCAGCTGCTGCGGCTGCTCATGGACGAGCCCAACGTCCTCTTCCTGGACGAGCCCACCAACGACCTCGACATCGAGACGCTGACGCAGCTGGAGGACGTGCTCGACGGCTGGCCCGGCTCGATGATCGTCATCTCCCACGACCGGTTCTTCATCGAGCGCACCACCGACCGGGTGTTCGCGCTGCTCGGCGACGGCACCCTGCGGATGCTGCCGCGCGGCATCGACGAATACCTGGAGCGCCGGCAGCGCATGGAGGAGGCCGCGGCCGCCTCGACGCCCGCCGCGGCGCCGCGGACCGCCGCCCCGGAGAAGAGCGCCGCCGACCAGCGCGCCGCCAAGAAGGAACTCCAGAAGATCGAGCGGCAGCTCGACAAGGTCTCCGAGCGGGAGACCAAGCTCCACGCCCAGATCGCCGAAAACGCCACGGACTTCTCGAAGGTGGCCGAACTGGATGCCGAGCTGCGCGAGTTGGCCGGTCAGCGCGAGGAGCTGGAGATGCGCTGGCTGGAACTCGCCGAGGACGCGTGAAGGGTGCGTGAAGGCGCATAACGACGGCATCACGGGCCGGTCCTCCCTTGGGAACAGGGGGTGATACGGCCCGGTCCGTCGTCGGAACGGGGTGATAGAAAGAGCCGTCTTAGAACTTTATGAAGCGACTCTGAGCCCATTGCGTACCTCAGGGCGTGGCTAAAAATCAGTGATCGAACGGGGGAGCCGCTGATGACTCAGCCGCCCAATCAGCCACCGCACGGTGGCTTCGGAGCACCGCAGAACCAGCCACCGCAGGGCGGTGGCTTCGGGGCACCGCAGACCCCGCCGCCGCCCCAGGGACCGCCCCAGACGCCGCCGCCCCCGCAGGGGCCGCCGCAGCCCGGATACGGCTATCCCCAGCAGCCCCCGCAGCAGCCCGGGCCGTACGGGCAGCCGGGACCCTACAACTCCGGCCCCTACGGCCAGCCGCAGCAGCCGGGCCCGTACGGCCAGCCCGGCTACGGCTACCCGCAGCAGCCGCAGTACCCCGGCGCGCCCGGTACCCCGCCCGGGGGCGGCTCCGGCAACCCCTTCAAGGGCAAGCCCGCCCTGATCATCGGCGCCGCCGTGGCCGCGCTGCTCCTGGTCGGCGGCACCGTGTGGGCGGTCACCGGCGGCGACGACGGCAAGGACGAGAAGAAGCCCGTCGCCCAGCCGACCGACGACGGCAAGCCCGCCTCCTCCGCCCCGGTCAACCCCGGTGACGGCAGCGGCGACGGCGGCGAGGACCCGGAGAACCTCAACGAGGGCCGCCAGGCGGGCGAGGCGAAGGTCCTCTGGTACAAGGAGGCGCCCGACGCGCCCGGTTCCGGCGCCGACGCCGCCGGCATGTGGATCACCGACAAGACCGCGGTGAAGGCGGCGTACAAGCAGCTCTTCGCCTACAACGTCGCTGACGGCAAGCCCACCTGGGACGCGATCACCTTCCCGCAGAAGATCTGCGCGACGACCCCGCAGAAGACGTCCGACGACAAGATCTTCGTCGCGTACATGAGCGGCAGCAGCGACCGCGCCAAGTGCAACCAGCTCCAGGAGATCGACCTCGACACCGGCGACAAGGGCTGGAAGCAGGAGATCGCCGACGGCGCCCTGTTCGACTCCACGCTCTCCGTCGAACTGTCCATCACCGGCAAGACGCTGATGGTGGGCCGCTCCCAGTCCGGCACGGCCTACGACGTCACCAGCGGCGACAAGCTCTTCGACAAGAAGAAGTACGGCGCCGCCTGCTTCCCCTCCGCGTTCGCCGGCGGCGAGAAGCTGATCGCCGTCTCCTCCTGCGGCGCCGGCACCTCGAAGGAGCACGACGAGGTCCAGGAGCTCGACCCGCGCACCGGCGACGCCAAGTGGACCCAGCCGTTCGACAAGGGCTGGCGGGTCGCGCGCACCTACTCGGTGAGCCCGCTGGTCGTCTACAGCACCAACAAGGACAAGAAGGCCTGGAACATCTCCACCTTCACCTCCGGCGGCAAGTTCCGCTCGCAGGTCGGCTTCGACGAGGACTTCGCCCCCGAGTGCGGCTGGGCCATCCTCGAACGCGACCTCCAGGGCTGCCAGGGCGTCGCCGTCGACGACACCACGCTCTACCTCCCGACGGAGGCGACCACCGGCGCCAACGAGATCGTCGCGGTCAACCTCGCCGACGGCAAGGAGAAGTGGCGGGTGAAGTCCCCGGCCGACGAATCGATGCTGCCGATGAAGGTCGAGGGCGGCAAGCTCATCGCCTATGTGGAGCCGTCGTACGACGCGGGCGGCCAGATCGTGTCCATCCCGACCGGCGGCAGTGGCCACAAGCCGGTCAAGCTGCTCCAGAACCCGCAGGGCGCGGCGGACATCGAGAACGGCTTCTTCTCCAAGGACACCGACTGGGTCGACGGGCGCTTCTACATCTCGACCACCCGGCTGAGCGGAAACGACGACACGAAGGAGAAGTTGATGCTCGCCTACGGCAAGTGACTCTTCCCCTCCCGCTCCTGCCTTCGCCTTCGTCGTCCGTCCCCTTCCCCGAGGTACTCACGCCATGACCCAGCCGCCGCCTCCGCCGCCTCAACAGCCCCCGCCCGGGGGTGGCTTCGGGCCACCCCAGGACCAGCCCCCGCAGCCGGGGTACGGCTACCCGCAGGCTCCGCAGACGCCGCCCCCGCCGCCCGCGCAGCAGCCGCAGCCCGGGTACGGCTATCCGCAGGGCGCTCCACAGGCTCCACAGGCGCCCCAGCCGCCGCCCGGCTACGGCTATCCCGGCCAGCAGCCGCCGCAGGCGCCTTACGGGCAGCCGGGATACGGCCAGCCGGGATACGGGCAGCCCGGTTACGGCTATCAGCAGCCGACCATGCCGCTCCAGCCGCAGCCCGGACAGCCGGGCGGGGGGCGGAAGTTCAACGCGCAGCTGGCCATCATCGTCGCCGCTGTCGTGGCGATCGCCCTGATCGTCGGCGGCGGCGTCTGGTACTCCACGTCCAAGGACGACGGCAAGAAGGACGACACGGCCAGCTCCGGCGGCACCACCGGCGGCACGGACGACAACAACGGCGGCACCACCGCCGGCGGCAAGGAGAAGGCCCCGGCCGACACGGGCGCCAAGGTCCTCTTCCAGGTCCCGATGCCGGAGGTGAAGAACGACAGCACGGTCGTCGTCTCCGGCTCGTGGCTCACCGACAAGACGTACGCCAAGAGCGGCGTCGCCGAGATCGTCGGCTACGACCGCGACAAGGGCGCCGAGCAGTGGACGATCCCGCTGGACGGGCCGGTCTGCCAGGCCAGCCGCCACGTCACGTACGACAACAAGACGGCGATCCTCTACCAGCCCGCGATGCCGACCAAGGCCGACCCGTCGCACGGGTGCAGCCAGCTCGCCGTGATCGATCTCGACGCCGGCAAGAGGCTGTGGACGAAGACCGTCAAGACCGGTGACCAGCTGATCAGCTTCGACAACGTCACGATCAGCGGCAACACCGTCGCCGTCGGCAGCACCAGCGGCGGCGCCGCCTTCGACCTGTCCGGCAAGCTCCTGTGGAGCCCCAAGCCGACCGACTCCTGCTACGACGCCGGGTACGGCGGCGGCGAGAAGCTGGTCGCGGTGCGCAAGTGCGGCACGTACGAGCAGCGGCAGTTGCACATCCAGACCATCGACCCGAAGTCCGGGAAGGTGATCTCGGAGTACAAGATGACCCAGGGCATCGAGTACGCGAGCATCGTGTCGACCGACCCGCTCGTCGTGGCCGCCGACGTCGGCGACTCCGCGGGCGACGGCAGCGGCATCTCCGACTTCTTCTCCATCGACAACAGGACCGGCAAGCTGCGCACGCGCATCTCCGCCCCGGGTGAGCAGTTCGCGGCCCGCTGCGAAGGCGTCACCCGCATCGAGTACTGCACCCAGCTGGCCGTCGGCAACGACCGGTTGTACCTGCCGACCGAGGAGCACGACGGCACCGGCGAGTACAGCCAGACCAACGAGATCGTCGCCTTCGACCTCACCACCGGCAAGCAGACCGGGCAGCGGGCCGACGCGGGCGACGGCTACACGATCTCGCCGCTGCGCATGGACGGCGGCAACCTGATCGCTTACAAGCGGCCGCCGTACGACAAGGGCGGGCAGATCGTCAGCATCGACGGGGGCAGCTTCAAGCAGACGAAGCTGCTGGAGAACCCGGCGAACGACTCGGTGCGGGACGTGGAGGCGGGCATGTCGCCGGAGTACTCCGAGTTGCTGTTCGGCGACGGGCACCTGTTCATGTCCAAGGTGTACGCCAGCAAGCGGACCAGCAGTACGAGGGAGAAGGAGTACCTGGCGGTCGGCTTCGGTACGAGCTGATCGCCCGGTGTCCGCTCGGTGATCGACTGAGTGCGGGTACGGTCCCGTCCCTGTTCAGGGGCGGGACCGTTCGCGTTTGGTTCGGTCAACCTCGTATGAGAGGAATTTCGACGATCGGGGCGATTCTCGCCGGTAGGGGGAGCGCGACGTCGAACAAGCGTGTAGCTTCCGGGGGCATGAAGGCGGGGGAGCCGGGGGGCTTCCATCTGGGGGGACCGGGGTGACTGGGGGGTTACTCGATGGGAGTGCGGCTCATGGTGGTCGACGACCACCGACTGCTGGCGGAGGCGCTGGCCTCGGCGCTGAAGCTGCGCGGGCACCGGGTGCTGGCCGCGGCGGCGCCGGCCGCGGGGGCGGCGGAGCTGGTGATCACGCGGGCGCCGGAGGTGTGCCTGCTGGGGACGGCCACGCCGGCGGAGCCGGGGATCTTCGACCCGGTGGTGCGGATCAAGCGGGAGCGTCCGCAGGTGGCGGTCCTGGTCCTGGGTCCGGTGCCCAGCCCGCGCGGCATCGCGGCCGCCTTCGCCGCGGGGGCGTCGGGCTACGTACGTCATGACGAGCGCATAGAGGGTGTCGAGCGGGCGATCATGAAGGCCCGGGCGGGGGAGGCGGCGGTGGCGCCGCAACTGCTGCAGGGCGCGTTCAGCGAGTTGCTCAACCCGGCGGCCCAACCGGACGACGAGGGCCAGCGGTTGCTGTCGATGCTCACGCCGCGGGAGGTCGAGGTCCTGGTACGCGTCGCCGACGGCGAGGACACCCGCCTGATCGCGGCGGGCATGGGCATCGCCCCCTCCACGGCCCGCACCCACGTCCAACGGGTCCTGATGAAACTGGGCGTAGGCTCCCGCCTGGAAGCAGCGGCACTGGCGGCGAGGACAGGGCTGCTGGACCGGGCGGGCCCGATCTCACGAGCGCCGGACCCGGAGCCGTGATGTGCTGAGCTGCGGGCAGTCGCGCCTCCGCCAGTGCCTTAAGGGCCTGGGAGGTGCCCCCAGGCGGCACGGGTGGGCGCAGCGGCACCTCGGCGCGCCGAATTTGCGCACCCATCCGCCCTCAGCACCAGTGCCGAGTACCGCACAACGCAGGGCTACTCCACGCGCTCATCGTCCCCCGGCACCGCACTCGGCGGCGGAGGTGTCACAGGCCTCAGCTTCAGCCAGACCAGGAAGAACACCCCCAGCGCGAGCATCCCCAACCCGGTCCACAGGTTGATGTTCACACCCTCCGCCTTGTCGAGGTCGGCATCGGACGCCGTGATCCCCGCGATCGTGACGATCACCCCGTAGACCACGAACAGCCCACCGATGATCCGCCGGATGTCGAACAGCCGCGCGGCCGTCGCCGACTTGCCCTGCAGCTCGGTGACTTCCCGCTGCACGTCCTTCTCGGAGTAGAACTCGGACATGTTCTGTCAGCCTCCCTGGGTCAGAACGAGAACGGGATGTAGCAGGCCGCGGCCAGGACGACCGCGCCCCAGCCCAGCAGCGCCGGCTTGCGGTACCAGGCCTCGTCCCCCGGCGCCGGCGGCTCCGCCATGCCGGGCGAGGACGTGCCGTAGACCAGCCCCTGGAGTTCCTCGGCCGGTTTCGGCGCGGTGAAGAGCGACACCACCACCATGACGACCGCGCCCGCGACGAACCCCGCGATGGCCGAGACGAAGTTGGCCCCCTGGTCGGAGGGGATGTCGACGATGTCCTGCTTGTAGAGGACGAAGTAGTTGACCATCGCGGCCGTGGTGCCGGCGAGCAGACCCCAGAAGCCCGACTTCATCGACGTCCGCCTCCAGAACATGCCGATGATGAAGACGACGAACATCGGCACGTTGAAGAAGGAGAACAGCGTCTGGAGGTAGCTCATGATGTTGGAGAAGGACGACGCCAGGAACGCCGTGCCGATGGAGGCCAGGACTCCGATCGCGGTGATCAGGCGGCCGAAGCGGACGTAGTACTCGTCCTCCCGCCCCTTCACCACGTACTTCGCCCAGATGTCGGTCGTGAACACCGTGTTGAACGACGACACGTTCGCCGCCATGCCCGCCATGAAGGCCGCGAGGAGACCGGTCACGGCGATGCCCAGCACCCCGTTCGGCAGCAACTGCTCCATCAGATAGGGGATCGCGTCGTTGTACTGCAGGTCGGAGCCGGACGTACCGATCTTCGGGACCAGCACCGCGGCGACCAGACCCGGGATCATCACCAGGAACACGATGAAGATCTTCGGGAACGCGGCGATGAGCGGGGTGCGCTGGGCCGCCGAGAGGTTCTTCGCAGACAGGGCGCGCTGCACCTCCGCGAAGTTCGTCGTCCAGTAGCCGAAGGAGAGCACGAAGCCGAGGCCCAGGACGATCGTCAGCCAGTTCGCGCCCAGTGGGTTGGCGCTGCCGATGCCCGTGCCGCCCCAGGAGGTCATGAAGTCGGCGCCGTGGGACCGGGTGAGGGAGTCGGACAGGCCGTCCCAGCCGCCCACCTTCTTCAGGCCGAGCACCGAGATGGGGATGAGCGCGGCGAGGATCACGAAGAACTGCAGGACCTCGTTGTAGATCGCCGAGGACAGACCGCCGAGCGTGATGTACGCCAGGACGAAGAAGCCGGCGACCACGATGGCCACCCACTGCGGCCAGCCGAGCAGCGCCTCGACGACGATGGCCAGGGCGTAGAGGTTGACGCCGGCGATGAGGATGGCGGCGCAGGCGAAGAGCACCGAGCTGAGCAGGTGTGCCGCCTTGTCGAAGCGCAGCAGCAGGAACTCGGGGACCGAGCGGACCTTGGAGCCGTAGTAGAAGGGCATCATCACCAGGCCGAGGAAGACCATGGCCGGGATGGCGCCGATCCAGTACCAGTGCGTGGTGTAGACGCCGTACTGCGCGCTGTTGGCGGCCATGCCGAGGATCTCGGTGGCGCCCAGGTTGGCGGCGATGAACGCCAGGCCGGTGACCCAGGCGGGCAGGGAACGGCCGGAGAGGAAGAAGTCGAGGCTGGTCTTCACCGAGCGGCGGGCGGCGAAGCCGATGCCGAGGACGACGACGAAGTAGATGCCGAGGATCGTGTAGTCGAGCCAGTTCGTGGGGAGTCGCAGCTCGGCTGCCAGGTGGGTGGGGGTATGCGTGGGGGGATGCATGAGCCCTCGCTTCGTTGCGCGAACCGATACGCCGCGGAATCTACGCCTCCGCCTTCAGATATTGAACACGTCTGCTGATGCTCTTTGTTTGATTGTGATGTTGACGATTGGGGGGAGTCGTGTTTTGATATGTTTGGTTATGTTTGAAGGATGAGGAGTCCGGCGTGAAGAAGACCTCGACCCGGCTGGCCGACGGTCGCGAGCTCATCTACTACGACCTGCGTGACGACAGCGTGCGGGACGCGGCCGACCGCCGCCCGCTGGACCGCACCGTCACCACGTCCGAGATCCGCCGCGACCCCCTGCTCGGCGACTGCGTCGCCGTCGCCTCGCACCGCCAGGGCCGCACCTACCATCCGCCGGCCGACGAGTGCCCCCTGTGCCCCTCCGAGGGCGACCGGCTGAGCGAGATCCCGGACTCCTCGTACGACGTCGTCGTGTTCGAGAACCGCTTCCCCTCACTGGCCGGCGACTCCGGCCGCTGCGAGGTCGTCTGCTTCACGTCCGACCACAACGCGTCCTTCGCGAGCCTGAGCGAGGAGCAGGCCGGCCTGGTGCTGGAGGCGTGGACGGACCGTACGTCGGAGCTGTCCCATCTCCCCTCCGTCGAGCAGGTGTTCTGCTTCGAGAACCGGGGTGCCGAGATCGGCGTGACCCTCCAGCACCCGCACGGACAGATCTACGCCTACCCCTTCACCACCCCGCGCACCGCCCTGATGCTGCGTTCCGTCGCGGCCCACAAGGAGATGACGGGCGGGGAGAACCTCTTCGACGCCGTCCTGGAGGGGGAACTCGCCGGCGAACGGGTCGTCCTGGAGGGCCACCACTGGGTGGCCTTCGTGCCGTACGCGGCGCACTGGCCGTACGAGGTCCACCTCTACCCCAAGCGCCGCGTGCCCGACCTGCTCGGGCTGGACGAGGCCGCGCGCACAGAGTTCCCCAAGGTTTATCTGGAACTCTTGAGGCGCTTCGACCGGATCTTCGGTGAGGGTGAGCCCCCGACCCCGTACATCGCGGCCTGGCACCAGGCCCCGTTCGGCGCGCTGGAGGAGTTCGACGGAGTCGTGCGCGAGGACTTCGCGCTCCACCTCGAGCTTTTCACCATCCGCCGCACTTCCGGCAAGCTGAAGTTCCTCGCGGGTTCCGAGTCCGGCATGAACGTGTTCATCAACGACGTGCCGCCGGAGCGCGCGGCCGAGCGACTGCGAGAGGTAGCGAGTTCATGAGCGGGAAGTACCTGGTGACGGGCGGCGCGGGTTACGTCGGCAGCGTGGTCGCCCAGCACCTGCTGGAGGCGGGTCACGAGGTCACCGTCCTGGACAACCTCTCCACGGGTTTCCGCGAGGGCGTCCCCGCCGGGGCGGCCTTCATCGAGGGTGACATCCGCGACGCCGCCAAGTGGCTGGACCCCTCCTTCGACGGCGTGCTGCACTTCGCCGCGTTCTCGCAGGTCGGCGAGTCGGTCGTGAAGCCGGAGAAGTACTGGGACAACAACGTCGGCGGCACCATGGCCCTGCTCGCGGCGATGCGCGAGACGGGCGTCCGCACGCTCGTCTTCTCCTCCACGGCGGCGACGTACGGCGAGCCGGAGCAGGTCCCGATCACCGAGTCGGCGCCCACCTCCCCGACCAACCCCTACGGCGCCTCGAAGCTCGCCGTCGACCACATGATCACCGGCGAGGCGGCGGCCCACGGCCTGGGCGCGGTCTCGCTGCGCTACTTCAACGTGGCGGGCGCGTACGGCGCGTACGGCGAGCGCCACGCCCCCGAGTCCCACCTGATCCCCCTCGTCCTGCAGGTCGCGCAGGGCAGGCGCGAGGCGATCTCCGTCTTCGGCGACGACTACCCGACGCCGGACGGCACCTGCGTGCGCGACTACATCCACGTCGCGGACCTGGCCGAGGCCCACCTGCTCGCCCTGACGGCCGCGGCCCCAGGCGAGCACCTCATCTGCAACCTCGGCAACGGCAACGGCTTCTCCGTCCGCGAGGTCATCGAGACGGTCCGCCGGGTGACCGGCCACCCGATCCCGGAAGTGGTCGCCCCCCGCCGGGGCGGCGACCCGGCGGTCCTGGTGGCGTCGGCTGCCACGGCCCGCGAGAAACTGGGCTGGAACCCGTCCCGCGCGGACCTCGACGGAATCGTCGCGGACGCCTGGGACTTCGCGCAGCGGCGCGGCAACTAGTACGGAACGAAGGGTCAGGGGTCAGGCATGAGCGAGGCTGTTGCCGACGAGGCCGCCGGAGCGGTCGCCGAGCGGTTCACGGAGTTGTACGGCGCCGAGCCGCACGGAGTCTGGGCGGCACCGGGCCGCGTCAACCTCATCGGCGAGCACACCGACTACAACGACGGCTTCGTCATGCCGTTCGCCCTGCCGCACAAGGCGGTGGCGGCGGTCGCCCGCCGCGAGGACGGCGTGCTCCGCCTCCACTCGGCGGACGTCGAGGGCGGGGTCACCGAACTCCGCCTGGACGACCTGTCCCCCGAGTCGGACAAGAAGTGGACGGCGTACCCGGCGGGCGTGGTGTGGGCGCTGCGCGAGGCCGGCCACGCGGTGACGGGCGCGGACATCCACCTGTCCTCCACGGTCCCCTCGGGCGCGGGCCTGTCGTCCTCGGCGGCGCTGGAGGTGGTCGTGGCGCTGGCCCTGAACGACCTGTTCTCCCTGGGCCTGCGGGGCTGGCAACTGGCCCGCCTGTGCCAGCGCGCGGAGAACGTCTACGTGGGCGCCCCGGTCGGCATCATGGACCAGACCGCGTCGGCGTGCTGCGAGGCGGGCCACGCCCTCTTCCTCGACACCCGCGACCTCTCCCAGCGTCAGATCCCCTTCGACCTGGCGGCCGAGGGCATGCGCCTCCTCGTGGTCGACACCCAGGTCAAGCACTCCCACAGCGAGGGCGAGTACGGCAAGCGCCGCGAGGGCTGCGAGAAGGGCGCGGCGCTGCTCGGCGTCGACGCCCTGCGCGACATCCCCTACGCCGACCTGGACGCGGCGCTGGCCCGTCTCGGCGACGAGGAGGAGGTCCGCCGCCTGGTCCGCCACATCGTCACGGAGAACGAGCGCGTCGAACGGGTGGTGTCCCTGCTGGAGTCGGGCGACACGCGCGCGATCGGCCCGGTCCTGGTCGAGGGCCACGCCTCCCTGCGCGACGACTTCCGTATCTCCTGCCCCGAACTGGACCTGGTCGTCGACACGGCCCTCACCTCCGGCGCCCTGGGCGCCCGCATGACCGGCGGAGGCTTCGGCGGCTCGGCGATCGTCCTCGCGGAGGAGCCGGACGTGGACCCGATCACCAAGACGATCCAGGAAGCCTTCGCCACAGTGGGCTTCAAGGCACCCCGCGTCTTCGAGGCAGTACCGTCGGCGGGCGCACGCCGCCTGCGCTGACGAACCGACCGGGCGCCCTGTCCTCCAAGAGGAAGGGCGCCCGATCATCTCTCCGCGAGGTCAGCGGTTGACGGCCTGGTACTCCTGGACCGCCACGTCGGTGGTGGTGGCGAACGTGCCGCTGGGCAGATCGCCGCCGGTGCCGCCCGCGCCTTCCCAGCTGATCTCCCAAGTGAGAGTCGCCTTGAGGCCGTAGGAACCGTCCCGCGACGACCGCAGGTACCGCACCCCGCACGGAGGCGTCAGCTCGGCCTTGCCCCTGGCGTACGGCTCTCCGATCGACCCGTCGTCGTCGATCCCGCACTCACCGGACGCCGGAAGGCTCTCCGCGTCCTCCGTCCCCGGATCGAGGTGCAGGCTCACCGGCTTGGCGGTCGTGGTCGCCCACAGCCCGGTCCCGGGCAGACTCGCCGTGACGGAAACCGGCTTGAAGGTGCCCTTGTCCAGCCAGACCCAGGTGGGAGCGTTCACCGTCGACTTGCCGTTCGGTGCGAGGGTCACCTTGGTCGGCGGCACGACGGTCCGCTGATGGGCAAGCCCGGCGAGCGTCTCGGTGTCGATGGCCTGGGGGACGCCGGGGTTCTTGCCGTTGTCCACCCAGAAGGGTTCACGGGTGCAGGTCTTGGCCGCCGGGTCGTCCTTCATCTCCGGGTTCCTGACGGCCACCCACCACATGCCCTCGTCGTTCTTGTCGACGTTGAAGTCCTTGTAGGGATGGCCTCCCTTGTAGCGCGCCTTGAGGTCGGCGATGCCCTCGGGCGCGCCGCCGGCGGACTCGTACATGGACCACTTGGCCTCGTTGAAGGTCTTGAAGTCCTCGGCCTTCCAGTACGGCTCGTACCAGCAGGCCGGCGGCTCCCAGTCCACGGCCGTGGAGGTGATCGGACCGCTGTCCTTCACCTTGGAACCCGGGACCTTGATGGTGACGCGGGATTCCAGAGCTGAGCCGGACGCGTCGCCGGAGGTTTTCCTCTCCTGGGGGCCGATGGTGTCGAACCCGCCGGCCACGGCCGGAAGCGTCCCGAGGCCGACGAGTGCCGTGGTAAGCGCGGTCACTCCCACGCACCGGGTCAGGGCTGGCACTTCTGCGACCCCCGGTCCTCGGTGAGGTCCCACGTCTGCCAGACGCCGTCCTCGTTCTTCTTCAGGCCGAGGTTGTAGAAGACATAGCTGTTGGGCGTGGTCTTGGTGCCCTGCAGCTTGTTCGTCTCGCGGTTCTTGAGGTCGGCCTTGCTCTCGTCCACGCAGTACGTCAGAGCTGCCGACTTCTTGTCGAACACCGTCACTTGGCGGTCGAAGTAACGCAGGGTGCCGGCCCAGCTGGTCTTCTTGGCGATGGCGCCCTGCGCGTACTGGTAGATGCCCACCAGCGCGTTGTCCGTGTAGTAGAAGGCCATGCCCGACTTCTTCATGTCGCCGTAGGCCATGGCCTGCCACACCGTGCTGACGGTTCTCTCGTTGTCCGCCAGGATCGCGTCCTTGACGGCGTCGCCCGTCTGCTGCCCCTCGAAGACCAGCTTCATATCCGAAGGCAGTTTGATCTCCGGCCGATCGATCCCGTCCGCCGTCGCGGACACCGACGGCGAAGCCGATGGCGCATCGGCCGAATCCGCACCGGCGATCTTGTCGGACGACGCCCCGTCACCTCCCCCCGAGCCGCAGGCGTTCAGCAGCAGGGCCGTGGATGCGGTGAGCGCGGCTGTCACGAGCCGAGCAGGGCGGTTCACTGTGTGCTCCCGTTGAGGTGGGGGGACAAGTCAAGCGAACCAAACGCTATCCGTGGGCCGAACCGCGACGGCAACGAGGTCTTCAGCCCAGCCGCTTCGTCAGCATGTACTCCGTGATGCCCGGTGGATAGTCCGGCACCGCGCACACCACCTCGTACCCCTGCTTCTCGTAGAAGCGCGGGGCCTGGAAGTCCCATGTCTCCAGGCGGGCCGCGCGGCAGCCGCGGTCGTGGGCGGCGATGCGTTCCGCCTCGGAAAGCAACCGCGCACCCATGCCCCGGCCCCTGAGGCGTTCGTCGACCCACAGGTAGGTGACGTGCAGCCAGGTCGCCCAGGTGTAGCCGACGAGGCCGCCCGCCAGGCCGTCGTCCGTGTCGTTCACAGCCCACACGTGCAACGGGACGTCCCTTTCGTCCGGCGTCCCGCGCAGGGCGCGCAGCACCGGAGAGGCGGCCGTGTTCGTTTCCCGCAGGCGTGTACGGAGCAGATCACGTCGGGCCTTGTCGACTTCTGTCTCAAGACGGAACATGCGGCACACCATAAACGCGCAGGACAGTCAGTTCTGCAAATAACCTTCCGCTCCGGGCCCCCGGCCGTACCCTGATGAACAGCACCGGTGGGGGCCGGTGCCGATCAGGGGGCGAGACAGCCGGGTACGACACCCGGGGTGGGGGTAGCGGTTTCTGCACGGCGGCGGCCGTGCGGCTGCGGCGACCCGGCCGGACTGCTGTGAGGACGGACGGACAGATGCAGCAGATCCGGGCACCCCGGTGTCGTACTCGCGCGGTGCCGTCTTCCGACGATGGGGTATCCCCTGCTCTTCAGGAGCGTGGGGAAGGGGGTTACGTGGTTCGCATCCGAGTCCTGGTCGTCGACGACCATCGCATCTTCGCCGAGTCACTCGCGGCGGCTCTTGCCGCCGAGCCCGATGTCGAGGTCTCCGCGGCCGGCAGCGGTCCCGCCGCGCTGCGCAGCCTGGAGCGGGCGGTCGCCGAGGGGCGGCGGTTCGACGTGCTGCTCGTCGACGCCGATCTGGGCGGCAAGGTGCCGGGCGCCCGCCCGGCCGTACCCGTGCAGGAGGGCAACGAGGACGGGCTCGTGGACGGGATCTCCCTCGTCACGGGGGTGCGGTCCGCGCAGCCGAACGTACGGATCGTCGTGCTCGCCGAGAAGGACGACCCGCGCCGGGCCGCGCTCGCCCTTCAGGCCGGGGCCTGCGGGTGGGTCGCCAAGGACTGCTCGCTGTCCCGGCTGCTCACGGTCATCCGGGGCGTGCTGCGGGACGAGACGCATCTTCCGCCGGCCCTGCTGACCGGCGTGCTGCGGGAACTGACCGCCGCCCGCAAGCACCGCACGGAGAGCGAGCGGCTGGTGGAGTCCCTTACGCCGCGTGAGCGGGAAGTGCTGCGGTGCATGGTGGCGGGGCTGGGGCGCAAGGCCGTCGCCGAGCGCCTCTTCCTGTCGCCGCACACGGTGCGGACGCACATGCAGAACGTGCTGGGCAAGCTGGGCGTGCACTCCACGCTCGCCGCCGTCGCCCTGGCCCGGCGGGCCGGGGTCGGCCCCGCCGACCTAGCCGGGGATGTTGTCGAACGGGGCGGTCAGCTGGCGTAGCAGCCCCGCCAGTTCGCCGCGCTGGGCCCGGGTGAGCTCCGCGAGGATCGCGCGCTCCTGGTCCAGCAGACCCGCCAGGGCCTGGTCCGCGCGGTCCCTGCCCTCGGCCGTCAGCCGGACCAGGACGCCTCGGCGGTCGCTGGGGTCGGGGAGGCGTTCCACCAGGCCCTTCTTCGCCAGGCGGTCGATGCGGTTCGTCATCGTGCCCGATGTGACCAGGGTCTGGGTGAGGAGCTGTCCCGGCGAGAGCTGGTACGGCGTGCCCGCGCGGCGCAGCGCCGTCAGGACGTCGAACTCCCACGGCTCCAGGCCGTGCTCCGAGAAGGCCAGCCGGCGTGCCCGGTCCAGATGCCGGGCCAGTCTGCTCACGCGGCTGAGCACCTCGAGCGGTTCGACGTCGAGGTCCGGGCGCTCCCGGCGCCATGCTGCGACCAGCCGGTCGACCTCGTCCTCCATGACGATCAGTGTAGTGGTTGTGTCGACGTAGAGTCTCTTGATGTCCATTTTCTTGACGTCGAGATAAATGCGGTGTCACGCTGTGTGTGCGTCCCGTACGGCCATCATGGACACCAGGAGGACCCATGCCCCCAGCCGCCGCCCCCACCTGGGACCCCGCCCAGTACCTCCGCCACGCCGGCCACCGCGCCCGCCCCTTCGCCGACCTCCTCTCCCGCGTCCCCGACCTCCCCGGCGACCCGCCCCGCATCGCCGACCTCGGCTGCGGTCCCGGCAATGTCACCGCGCTGCTCGCCGCCCGCTGGCCCACCGCCCGGATCACCGGCTACGACAACTCGCCCGAGATGCTCGACCAGGCCCATGTGGAGCACGAGGGGCCCACCCCGGGCGGCGGCCGTCTCGACTTCGCCCACGCCGACGCACGCACCTGGACGCCGGACGAGCCCTGCGACCTGATCGTCAGCAACGCCACGCTCCAGTGGGTGCCGGGGCACCTCGACCGGTTCGCCGACTGGGTGGCCGCGCTGAAGCCCGGCGGAACCTTCGCCTTCCAGGTGCCCGGGAACTTCGACGCCCCAAGCCACCGCCTCATGCGCGACCTCGCGCACGCACCGCGCCGGCGCGACCGGCTCGCGGGCACCCTGCGCCACGGCGACGCCGTCCACACCCCCGAGGCCTACCTGGAGCGGCTCACCTCGCTCGGCTGCACCGCCGACGTGTGGGAGACGACGTACATCCACCTGCTCCAGGGCGAGGACCCCGTGCTCGACTGGGTGAAGGGGACCGGCCTGCGGCCCGTGCTGACCGCCCTCGCCGACGACCCCGAGGCGCGGGACGCCTTCGTCGCCGAGTACGGGGCCGCCCTGCGCGAGGCCTATCCGGCGGGGCCGCACGGCACGCCGTTCCCGTTCCGCAGGGTGTTCGCCGTGGCCCGGAAGGAGCACTGATGATCACCGCCCTCGACCACGTCCAGCTCGCCGCCCCGCCCGGAAGCGAGGAGCGGCTGCGGGCCTACTACGTCGCTGTCCTCGGCATGACCGAGATCCCGAAGCCGCCGACGCTCGCCCGGCGCGGCGGATGCTGGTTCCAGGCCGGTGCCGTGCAGCTGCACATCGGGATCGAGGAGGACTTCCGGGCGGCGAAGAAGGCTCATCCCGGGTTGCGGGTGACGGGCATCGACGCGTACGCCGCCCGGCTGGAGGCCCACGGGGCGCCCGTCACCTGGGACCCGGACCTGCCGGGACACAAGCGCTTCTACGCGCACGACCCCGTCGGCAACCGCCTGGAGTTCCTTGAGCCTCTAGGGGGTCCGCGCCCCTAAGCCTTGCGGCGCCCTATCAGGTGCGGCTTGGCCTCCAGGCCGTCCAGTCCGTGCCACGCCAGGTTCACCAGGTGTGCGGCCACCTCGGCCTTCTTCGGCTTGCGTACGTCCAGCCACCACTGGCCGGTCAGGGCGACCATCCCGACCAGGGCCTGGGCGTACAGCGGGGCGAGCTTGGGGTCAAACCCGCGGCTTTTGAACTCGCGGCCCAGGATGTCCTCCACCTGGGTGGCGATGTCCGAGATGAGCGAGGCGAAGGACCCCGTCGACTGGGGGATGGGGGAGTCACGGACCAGGATGCGGAAACCGTCCGTGTACTCCTCGATGTAGTCCAGCAGGGCGAAGGCTGCCTGTTCGCACAGTTCGCGGGGGTGACCGGCCGTGAGGGAGCTGGTCACCATGTCCAGCAGGCGGCGCATCTCGCGGTCCACGACCACCGCGTACAGCCCTTCCTTGCCGCCGAAGTGCTCGTACACCACCGGCTTGGAGACCCCGGCCTTCGCCGCGATCTCCTCCACCGACGTGCCCTCGAAACCCTTCGCGGCGAAGAGCGTGCGACCGATCTCCAGCAGCTGCTGGCGGCGCTCGGCACCGGTCATCCGGGTGCGACGCACTCGCCGCGGCTTGTCATTGCTGGGGGTGCTGCTCGAGTCGGTCGCCACAGCGACCATCATGCCGCCTTGACGGGCTCCTTCCCGCGCCGGGAGCCGCCTTCCCCGGTGTTACGGCGCGAATCGATACGTGAGCGTGACGGCCAGCGCACGTCGTACGCCCAGCCCAGCATTTCGAACCAGCGGATCAGCCGGGCGGAGGAGTCCAGCTGGCCGCGCATCACCCCGTGCCGCGCGGAGGTGGGGTCGGCGTGGTGCAGGTTGTGCCAGGACTCGCCGCAGGACAGGATCGCCAGCCACCACACGTTGCCCGAGCGGTCGCGCGACTTGAAGGGGCGCTTGCCCACCGCGTGGCAGATCGAGTTGATCGACCAGGTCACGTGGTGCAGCAGGGCCACCCGGACGAGCGAACCCCAGAAGAACCCCGTGAACGCGCCCCACCAGGACATCGTGACCAGCCCGCCGATCACCGCCGGAAGGGCCAGGGACACGGCCGTCCACAGGACGAACTGGCGGGAGATCGCGCGGAGCGTCTTGTCCTTGATCAGGTCCGGGGCGTACTTCTCCTGCGATGTCTGCTCCTCGTCGAACATCCATCCGATGTGCGCCCACCACAGGCCCTTCATCAGGGCCGGAAGCGTCTCGCCGAACCGCCACGGCGAGTGCGGGTCGCCCTCCGCGTCGGAGAACTTGTGGTGCTTGCGGTGATCGGCCACCCAGCGGACCAGCGGACCCTCGACCGCCATGGAGCCGGCGATCGCCAGCGCGATCTTCAGCGGCCGCTTGGCCTTGAAGGAACCGTGGGTGAAGTGACGGTGGAAACCGATCGTGATGCCGTGGCACCCCAGGAAGTAGAAGAACACCAGCAGACCGAGGTCCAGCCAGCTCACCCCCCAGCCCCAGGCCAGCGGCACGGCCGCCAGCAGCGCGAGGAACGGGACGGTGATGAAGAGGAGGAGGGCGATCTGCTCGATGGACCGCTTCCGCTCGCCGCCCAGCGTGGCGACGGGAGCTTGATCGGTGGCCTGACCGGACGCCTTCGGGGCGTTCTCGATCACGTCGGAACTACTGGTCATACGCGTCCCCTGGGGGGTATGTGGATGGTGGAGAGGGTGCCGGGTCACGGGAACCCCGCGGTGCTTCCTACGGTTCCGTAACCTACGGCTTCGTAAGTATGGCAGCGCGGCGCCCGGCGGCAAGAGCCCGCGAGCCTGCGCGTCCCGGCCGACACCTATCCTGGAGTCGGTCGGACAGCGCGGTCCGCTCTGATTTCCTCCCGGATGTCCGATCCGTATGCGGCACCCGCCGCGCGAGACGCCGTCCGGGTACCCCCTCCCAGACGAGCTTCAACACTGCAAGGAGCCGCACCTGTGAGCAGTGCCGACGACCAGACCACGACGACGAGCAGTGAGCTGCGTGCCGACATCCGCCGACTGGGTGACCTCCTCGGAGAGACCCTCGTCCGGCAGGAGGGCCCGGAGCTCCTGGAACTCGTCGAGAAGGTCCGCCGCCTCACCCGTGAGGACGGCGAGGCCGCCGCCGAGCTGCTGCGCGGCACCGAACTCGACACCGCGGCCAAGCTGGTCCGCGCCTTCTCCACCTACTTCCACCTGGCCAACGTCACCGAGCAGGTCCACCGCGGCCGCGAGCTGCGCGCCCGCCGCGCCGCCGAGGGCGGACTGCTCGCCCGTACGGCCGACCGGCTCAAGGACGCCGACCCCGAGCACCTGCGCGAGACGGTCCGCAACCTCAACGTCCGCCCCGTCTTCACGGCCCACCCCACCGAGGCCGCGCGCCGGTCGGTCCTGAACAAGCTCCGGCGCGTCGCCGCGCTCCTGGAGACCCCCGTCATCGAGTCCGACCGCCGCCGCCTCGACATCCGGCTGGCCGAGAACATCGACCTCGTCTGGCAGACCGACGAACTGCGCGTCGTGCGCCCCGAGCCCGCCGACGAGGCCCGCAACGCCATCTACTACCTCGACGAACTGCACGCGGGCGCCGTCGGCGACGTCCTGGAGGACCTCACCGCGGAACTGGAGCGCGCCGGCGTCAAGCTCCCCGACGACACCCGCCCCCTCACCTTCGGCACCTGGATCGGCGGCGACCGCGACGGCAACCCCAACGTCACCCCCCAGGTCACCTGGGACGTCCTCATCCTCCAGCACGAACACGGCATCAACGACGCGCTGGACACGATCGACGAGCTGCGCGGCTTCCTGTCCAACTCCATCCGCTACGCCGGCGCCACCGAGGAACTGCTGAGCTCCCTCCAGGCCGACCTGGAGAACCTCCCCGAGATCAGCCCCCGCTACAAGCGCCTCAACGCCGAGGAGCCCTACCGGCTCAAGGCCACCTGCATCCGGCAGAAGCTGGAGAACACCAAGCAGCGCCTCGCCAAGGGCACCGCGCACGTGCCCGGCCGCGACTACCTCGGCACCAGCGAGCTGATCAGCGACCTGCGGATCATCCAGACCTCACTGCGCGAGCACCGCGGCGGCCTCTTCGCCGACGGCCGCCTCGCCCGCACCATCCGCACCCTCGCCGCCTTCGGCCTCCAGCTCGCCACCATGGACGTACGCGAACACGCCGACGCCCACCACCACGCCCTCGGCCAGCTCTTCGACCGCCTCGGCGAGGAGTCCTGGCGGTACGCGGACATGCCCCGCGACTACCGCACCAAGCTGCTCGCCAAGGAACTGCGCTCCCGCCGCCCCCTCGCCCCCACCCCGGCACCCGTGGACGCCCCCGGCGAGAAGACCCTCGGCGTCTTCCAGACCGTCAAGCGGGCCCTGGAGGTCTTCGGACCCGAGGTCATCGAGTCGTACATCATCTCCATGTGCCAGGGCGCCGACGACGTCTTCGCCGCCGCCGTCCTCGCCCGCGAAGCCGGCCTCATCGACCTGCACGCCGGCTGGGCCAAGATCGGCATCGTGCCCCTGCTGGAGACCACCGACGAGCTCAAGGCCGCCGACACCATCCTCGAGGACATGCTCTCCGACCCGTCCTACCGGCGCCTCGTCGCGCTCCGGGGCGACGTCCAGGAGGTCATGCTCGGCTACTCCGACTCCTCCAAGTTCGGCGGTATCACCACCAGCCAGTGGGAGATCCACCGCGCCCAGCGCCGCCTGCGCGACGTCGCCCACCGCTACGGCGTCCGCCTGCGCCTCTTCCACGGCCGCGGCGGCACCGTCGGCCGCGGCGGCGGCCCCACCCACGACGCCATCCTCGCCCAGCCCTGGGGCACCCTGGAGGGCGAGATCAAGGTCACCGAGCAGGGCGAGGTCATCTCCGACAAGTACCTCATCCCGTCCCTGGCCAGGGAGAACCTGGAGCTGACGGTCGCGGCCACCCTCCAGGCCTCCGCCCTGCACACCGCACCCCGCCAGTCCACCGAGGCCCTCGCCCGCTGGGACGCCGCGATGGACGTCGTCTCCGACGCCGCCCACGCCGCCTACCGCCGCCTCGTCGAGGACCCCGACCTGCCGACGTACTTCCTCGCGTCGACACCGGTGGACCAGCTCGCCGACCTGCACCTGGGCTCCCGGCCCTCCCGCCGCCCGGGCTCCGGCGTCTCGCTCGACGGCCTGCGCGCCATCCCCTGGGTGTTCGGCTGGACCCAGTCCCGGCAGATCGTCCCCGGCTGGTTCGGCGTCGGCTCCGGCCTCAAGGCACTGCGCGAGGCGGGCCTGGACACCGTGCTCGACGAGATGTACGGACAGTGGCACTTCTTCCGCAACTTCATCTCCAACGTCGAGATGACCCTGGCCAAGACCGACCTGCGGATCGCCCAGCACTACGTCGACACCCTCGTCCCCGACGAACTCAAGCACGTCTTCGACACCATCAAGGCCGAACACGAACTGACCGTCGCCGAGGTTCTCCGCGTCACCGGCGAGAACGAACTGCTGGACGCCGAGCCCGTCCTCAAGCAGACCTTCGCCATCCGCGACGCCTACCTCGACCCCATCTCCTACCTCCAGGTCGCCCTGCTCAAGCGGCAGCGCGACGCGGCCGCCGCCGGCGAACAGCCCGACCCGCTCCTCGCCCGCGCCCTGCTCCTCACCGTCAACGGCGTGGCAGCGGGCCTGCGCAACACCGGCTGACCCATTCCCCGGACACGACCGTGCCCCCGAGCCCGTACAGGCTCGGGGGCACGGCGCGCTCCACGTCAGCCGCGGCCGAGCCTCCGGCGACGCACCACCAGGAACCCACCGCCGGCGACCAGCACCGCCGCCACACCGGACAGCACACCCACCGGCGCCCCGCTGCCCGTCTCGGCGAGATCACCACCCGCACCGCCCTGCGGCGACGACGAAGGCGACGAGGACGCGGTCACACCCCCGCCGGCCGACGAACTCGGGGACGCCGACGATCCCGGCCCCGCCGACGGCGACTCGGACGCCCCGGACGACGGCGATTGCGAAGCCGACCCGGACGGCGTCGAACCGCCGGGCCCCTCCTCGTCCTCACAGTCCGTCCAGAACACCTTGTGCTTGGCGGCACCCTTCTCGCCGTCGAAGTTCCAGAACAGCTTGTAGTGCCCGTCGGGCAGCGACAGATCCTCCGTACGGCCGTGGCCCTCGGCGTCCAGCGTGAGCGCACCGGACTTCACCGTCTCCCCCTTGTTCTCGCTCGGGGGGATCGCGTCGATGTGCCAGTCGACCTCCTGGACGCCGTCGAAACCGAAGGCGTCCAGGTAGAAGGTGCACACATGCGGCTCGTTGCGGCGCAGCTCCTCATCCGTCGAAGCATCGTGGATCTTGACCGTGCCGTTGTCACCGGGAGGGCTCGCGTGGGCGGCCGGAGCGAGCAGGAGGACCGCGGAAGCGGCGGCGCAGACAGCACCGGCGCGCATGAGGGTTCGCATCGAGGATCGTCCATCTTCGTGAAGTGACCGGGAAGATGTGGAGGGGGCGGCTCAGCTTCCAGCCTCGTCCGAGGGCCCGTCAATCACGAACCGACAACGCTCGCCCCCCACAGAAAGGGAGAACGCCCGAACCCCTCAGACAGTCACGAAAGCCGCCGTCAGCAACGCCATGCCCGACAACGCCATCACCCACGCCGCCCGCGTGCGCAGCAGACCACCCGCCACCACCACCGACGCCAGCAACAGCGCACCACCCAGCGGAATCCACGCGTACAGCACCCCGGCCGGACCCGACCGCACCGCGTCATCACTGCCCGGCTTCACGACCACCGTGTAGGTCCGGCCCTTCTGCACCGCGACCGACTTCTCCAGAACCACCTGCGACCGGGGCTGCCAACCCTCCGACAACGGCGAGTACCGGCCCGTGCACGTGTCCGGCCCGCACCGCGTCACCTCCACCGTGCCGCGCTCCCGGCCCTTCGTCAGCATCACGTGCTGCGCCGTACCCCACGACGCCCACACACCCGCGATCAGGATCAGCACCGCGACCGCGCCCATCGCCGCGAACCGCCCGAACCGCAGCACGGCATGAGCGCTCTGGTGAGTGGCGGCGACAGAGGCAGGCATGGCCGGGATCATTGGCCATACCCGCACGGCCGGTCAACTCCCCTGGGCGACAAGTCAGGAGTTGTACGTACTCTGCGCCCGCTCCAGCCCCTCGATCACCAGACACTCCACCGCGTCCGCCGCCCGGTCCACGAAGTAGTCCAGCTCCTTGCGCTCCGCCGACGAGAAATCCCGCAGCACGAAATCCGCCACCGGCATCCGCCCCGGCGGTCGGCCGATCCCGAACCGCACCCGGTGATAATCCGCCCCGAACGCCTTCGTCATCGACTTCAGCCCGTTGTGCCCGTTGTCCCCGCCACCCAGCTTCAGCCGCAACACCCCGTAATCGATGTCCAACTCATCATGAATCGCCACCACATGGGCGACCGGCACCTTGTAGAAATCCCGCAGCGCGTTCACCGGCCCGCCCGACAGATTCATGTACGACATCGGCTTCGCCAGGATCACCCGCCGGCTCAGCGGCCCCGGCGGCCCGATCCGGCCCTCGACGACCTGCGCCTGCGCCTTCCCGGCCCGCTTGAACCTCCCCCCGACCCGGTCCGCCAGCAGATCGGCCACCATGAAACCCACGTTGTGCCGGTTCCCCGCGTACTCCGGCCCCGGATTGCCCAGCCCCACGATCAGCCACGGAGCGGCCGCATCGGTCGTCACGTCCATGTCTCCTTCATACGCGTCGGCCGCTGCTCCGCACCGGAACAGCGGCCGACGAAACGACGACGAAGAGGATCAGGCCTCGGCGGCCTCGCCGCCCTCGGACTCCTCGCCCTCGGTCTCCTCGGCCTGCGCGGCCAGGACCTGCAGAACGACGGTGTCACCCTCGACGTCCAGCGTCGTGCCCTTCGGCAGCGGGATGTCCTTGGCGAGGACGGAGTCACCCGCCGTCAGACCCTCGACGGAGACCGTCACGGACTCCGGGATGTGCGTCGCCTCGGCCACCACCGGCAGCGCGTTCAGCACGTGCTCCAGCAGGTTGCCGCCCGGAGCCAGCTCACCCTCGGTGTGCACGTAGATCTCGACGTTGACCTGCTCGCCGCGCTTCACCAGCTGCAGGTCCACGTGCTCCAGGAAACCCTTCAGCGGGTCACGCTGCACGGCCTTCGGAATCGCCAGCTCGTTCTGCTTGCCGTCGATGTCCAGCGCGATCAGCACGTTCGGCGTACGCAGCGCCATCAGCAGGTCGTGACCCGGCAGGGTCAGGTGCAGCGGGTCCGAACCGTGCCCGTACAGGACACCCGGAACCTTGTCTTCACGACGGATACGGCGCGCGGCACCCTTGCCGAACTCGGTGCGCGTCGCGGCGGAGATCTTCACCTCGGACATACTCACTCCTCGAAGTCAGAAACGGACGTGGTCACCCGGCCACGAACGGCCTGCTACGAAGAGCGCGTCGATAACGGACAGCCGCACAAACTTCCAGAAGAAGCGGTACGGCCTCCCTCGCCGAGCAACTTCAGCAGTCTACTCGGCGAGGGAGGCCGCACCCAAAACGATCTACAGCAGCCCGACCAGGGGCTCCTACTGCTCGTCGAACAGGCTCGTCACCGAACCGTCCTCGAACACCTCACGCACCGCACTCGCGATCGTCGGCGCGATCGACAGCACCGAGATCTTGTCCAGGTCCGCGCTCAGCTCACCCGGCGTCGGCAGCGTGTTCGTGAACACGAACTCACTCACCCGCGAGTTCTTCAGCCGGTCCGCCGCCGGACCCGACAGCACACCGTGCGTCGCCGTCACGATCACGTCCTCCGCGCCGTGCGCGAACAGCGCGTCCGCCGCGGCACAGATCGTCCCGCCCGTGTCGATCATGTCGTCCACCAGGACACACACGCGCCCCTTCACCTCACCCACGACCTCGTGGACGGTGACCTGGTTCGCGACGTCCTTGTCCCGGCGCTTGTGCACGATCGCCAGCGGCGCGCCCAGCCGGTCGCACCAGCGGTCGGCCACCCGCACCCGGCCCGCGTCCGGAGACACGACCGTCAGCTTCTGGCGGTCCACCTTCCGGCCCACGTAGTCAGCCAGCAGCGGCAGCGCGAACAGATGATCCACCGGACCGTCGAAGAAGCCCTGGATCTGGTCCGTGTGCAGATCCACGGTCAGCAGCCGGTCCGCACCCGCGGTCTTCATCATGTCCGCGATCAGACGCGCCGAAATCGGTTCACGTCCCCGGTGCTTCTTGTCCTGCCGCGCGTAACCGTAGAACGGCACGATGACGGTGATGGAGCGGGCCGACGCGCGCTTCAGCGCGTCGATCATGATCAACTGCTCCATGATCCACTTGTTGATCGGAGCCGTGTGGCTCTGGATCAGGAAGCAGTCGGCACCACGTGCCGACTCCTGATAGCGCACATAGATCTCACCGTTCGCGAAGTCGAAGGCCTTCGTCGGGACAACCCCGACACCCAACTGCTGGGCGACCTCCTCGGCAAGCTCGGGGTGGGCGCGGCCGGAGAAGAACATCAACTTCTTCTCGCCGGTCGTCTTGATCCCGGTCACAGCACTGTCTCCTCAGAGGTGTCGCAGCTGGGGTTTCGAGAGACCTCTCAGCCGGCTTGCGAGAGGCCGTCTCAGCTGATGGGGGTGCGGGTATGCACTTATCACCGTACGCCGTGTTTGAGGCACCGGTTTCCGGTCACCCCTCCTCGGCCGACCCCCGGGAAGCCGCCTCGGCCGCCTTCGCGGCCGCGCTCCCCGGACGCTTCCGAGCCACCCAACCCTCGATATTCCGCTGCTGACCACGGGCCACGGCCAGCGAACCGGGCGGCACATCCTTGGTGATCACGGACCCGGCGGCGGTGTACGCGCCGTCCCCGACCGTGACAGGCGCCACAAACATGTTGTCCGAGCCCGTACGGCAATGCGAACCGATGGTCGTGTGGTGCTTCTCCTGACCGTCGTAGTTCACGAACACGCTCGCCGCACCGATGTTGGAGAACTCACCGATCGTCGCGTCACCGACATAGGAGAGGTGAGGCACCTTCGTCCCCTCCCCGATCGACGCGTTCTTCGTCTCGACGTACGTCCCGATCTTGCCCTTCGCGCCGAGCCGCGTCCCCGGACGCAGATACGCGTACGGCCCGACGGACGCCCCGGGCCCCACCTCCGCACCCACCGCCACGGTGTTGTCGACACGCGCACCGGCATCCACCCGGGTGTCGGTCAGCCGGCAGTTGGGCCCGACCTCCGCGCCCTCCCCGAGATGCGTCGACCCGTGCAGCTGCGTGCCCGGATGCACGACGGCGTCCTGCTCGAACGTCACCGTGACGTCGATCCACGTGGTCGCCGGGTCGAGCACCGTCACACCGGACAGCATCGCCTCGGTCAGCAGCCGGTCGTTGAGGATCCGACGGGCCTCGGAGAGCTGCACACGGTTGTTGATGCCGGCGATCTCACGGTGGTCGCCCGCCACGGACGCCCCGACCCGGTGCCCCGCCTCGCGCAGGATGCCGAGGACATCGGTCAGGTACTCCTCGCCCTGGCTGTTGTCCGTCCGCACCTTCTTCAGCGCGTCGGCGAGCAACTGCCCGTCGAACGCGAACACCCCCGAGTTGATCTCCCGGATCGACCGCTGGGCCTCGGTGGCGTCCTTGTGCTCCACGATCGCCGTCACGGCACCCGAGTCGTCCCGCACGATCCGGCCGTAGCCGGTCGCGTCCGGCACCTCGGCGGACAGCACGGTGACCGCGTTGCCGTCCTCGGTGTGGGTGGCGGAAAGGACCCGCAGCGTCTCGCCGGTCAGCAGGGGAGTGTCCCCGCACACGACGACCACCGTCCCGTCGACGGATCCGCCGAGCGCCTCCAGTCCCATCCGTACGGCGTGCCCCGTGCCGTTCTGCTCCGCCTGTACCGCCGTGCGGACGTCCGGGGCGATCTCGGCGAGGTGGGCGGTGACCTGCTCACGGGCGTGGCCGACCACGACGACCAGGTTCTCGGGGTCCAGCTCGCCTGCGGCGGCGAGCACGTGTCCCACGAGACTGCGGCCGCAGAGCTCGTGCAGGACCTTGGGTGTGGCCGACTTCATACGGGTGCCCTCACCCGCTGCGAGAACGACGACGGCTGCCGGGCGGTTGGCGCTCACGGGATGCCCTTCGGCTGTGGATGGGGTGGGGTGACATCCGCAGGATACCGGGGGGTTTTGTGGGCGTGTGGGTGTAGGCCCCGACGTGACAGTCGGGGCCTGGGCGTAACCAGCTCCCCCATCAGGATTTGAACCTGAACTTAAGGGACCAAAACCCTCAGTGCTGCCTGATTACACCATGGGGGATGAAACTCGACTGAACCGGACATTCGGTTAGATCGCCGAGTCGGCTCCCAACACTATGCCGTACCAAGCGCCCTCCGTGCGACGGTACAACTCGGCGCTCTTGGTGACGTAAATGGCCAAGCAGCCTCGATAGGAGTCGCCGACGTTCTTGCGGACCGTTCTGGGGTTGTGCTTCTTGAGTGTCGTGCGTCGGAAGGCTGTGGCGTCCATGCCGGCGAGCTGGGCCCAGTAGGCCTCGGCTCCCGTCACGTCCGCCGACTCGTGGATGCAGACGCGGAACCGGAGGCGGTCGCGCTCGACGCCCAGCGACTCGAGCCAGTGCAGGTAGAAGCGGATGACGTTCGGGTCGCTGTTGATGAACTGGAGATTCTCGCGGCATTGTCGGCTATGCGCCTTGTCCTTGGCGCCCTCGGCCCAGTAGAGGACGACTCCTGCGACGAACAGCTCTCGCGGTGAGAGCTCGCCGGTCGTTGTTGAAGATCTTCAGCTCGTCGCGGATCTGTCGAAGGCTGTAGCCCGACCGCCGCAGCGCCACCGCCTTCTCCCGCAGTCCCTCGAAGTCGGCGTATTTGCCGGGGGCATGTGTCATACGCATACCGTCCGGGTGGAATGGAGGGCTCCAGGGTCGAACGGTGAGCGATTCAGCAGTTCGAGGGATTTCGGGCCGTATCGCAGCCGAACGGTCACGGAGTGTGGTGGGGGCAAGTCCGGGAAATGCGCCGGAAAACCGGCTGCGGGCGCCCGTAGGCTGGAGGCATGACCGCGACGGGGGAAGACCATGTGACGGCCCGGGGAGGGCCGTGGTGGTGGGCCAGACGGCGTAGTGCCGTGTTCGATGTGAGTCTGGCCGTGGTGTCCGCGCTGGAGTGCGGGGCCGAGGGCTTTCCGTTCGCCAGGGACGCGGGGGTCCCGGTGGCCGCGGGGGTCGTTTTCGGTGTGCTGGCCGGGTCCGTGCTGCTCGTGCGGCGGCGGTGGCCGATCGCCGTCGTCCTGGTCTCGATCGCCATCACGCCCGCCCAGATGGGTTTCCTGATGGGCGTCGTCGGCCTCTACACCCTGGCCGCGGCCGAGCTGCCCCGGCGGATCATCGGCTCGCTGGCGGGGATGTCGCTGGTGGGGACGCTCATCGTGACGTTCGTGAAGACGCGGCAGGACATGGTGCGGGGCGATCTGGATCTGGGGGACTGGTTCGTGCCGTTCGCGGCGATCACGATGTCGCTCGGTTTCACGGCGCCTCCGGTGCTGCTGGGTCTGTACGTGGGGGCCCGGCGGCGGCTGATGGAGAGTCTGCGGGAGCGTGCGGACAGTCTGGAGCGGGAGCTTCAGCTGCTGGCCGAGCGGGCGGAGGAGCGGGCCGAGTGGGCCCGGAACGAGGAGCGGACGCGGATCGCCCGGGAGATGCACGACGTCGTCGCGCACCGGGTGAGTCTGATGGTGGTGCATGCAGCGGCGCTGCAGGCGGTGGCGCGGAAGGATCCCGAGAAGGCCGTGCGGAACGCCGCGCTGGTGGGGGACATGGGGCGGCAGGCGCTGACCGAGTTGCGGGAGATGCTCGGGGTGCTGCGCAGTGGCGGGGACGCGCGGCGTGAGCGTGCCGCCTCGGTGCCGCTGGCGGCGGTGGGGGTGGCTGCCGCGGCGGCGGCTTCGCGGGCGGCTGATGACGAGGGGCCGTGTCTGGCGGAGATCGAGGATCTGGTGGGGCAGTCGGCCGCCGCGGGGATGGTGGTGGATCTGACGGTGGAGGGGGATGCGCGGTCGTATGCGCCGGAGGTGGAGCAGACGGCGTACCGGGTGGTGCAGGAGGCGTTGACGAACGTCCACAAGCACGCGGCCGGGGCGAAGACGTATGTGCGGCTGGCGCATCGGGTGTCGGAGATCGCGATGCAGGTGGAGAACGAGCCGCCGGAGGAGGCGGCGTCGTCGGCGCGGTTGCCGTCCGGGGGGAACGGGCTGGTGGGGATGAAGGAGCGGGTGGCCGCGCTGGGCGGGGTGTTCGTGTCCGGGCCGACGGATGCGGGGGGTTTTCGGGTGTCTGCGGTGATTCCGGCGTCGTAGCCGCGCCCGCGGCTTTGTGCTGCTGTGGTCAGCCCGTGGTCAGGCGGGTCGGTTCCGTGCCGGCGATGAGGGTGGACAGGGCCTGGTCGATGTCGGGGCCGAGGTACCAGTCGCCGGTGTGGTCGAGGGTGTAGACGCGGCCTTGGGTGTCGATGGCGAGGAGGGCCTGGCTGTCGGTTTCGGCGCCGAGGGGGCAGACCTCGGTGCCGAGGGCGCGGCCGAGGTCGCCGAGGGTGCGGGCCATGTGGAGGCCGTGCAGCGGGTCCAGGTGGAGGGTGGCGGGGGCGACTTGGCGGCCGGGGCCGGTGGGGGTGATGTGGAGGCCGCCGAATTCGGCCCAGGCTTCGACGGCCGCGGGGAAGACGGTGTGGCGGTGGCCGGCGGGTGAGGCGTGGTCGCGCAGGGCGTCGGCCCAGATCTCGGCCTGTTTGATGTCCCAGCGTCCGGGTTGCCAGCCGGCGGCGCGCAGGGCGGCGTCGACGGTTACGGCGAAGCGGGTGGTGGACGTGCGGTCGGTGTGCATCTGCCCTTCGTCTCGTCGAGGTCATGGGTGGCGGGCGCGGGGGTGCCGGCGGTGTTTCGGTGTGCGTGGGGGCGTGTCAGCCGGTCGTGGCGGCCGGGTCGACTATGCGGACGCCGAAGTGGGCGCTGAGCGCGGTGCAGGCGCGGCAGGGGGTGGCGAAGCTGCCGTGGAGGGGGTCGCCGTCCTCGCGGATGCGGCGGGCGGTGAGTTTGGCCTGTTTGAGGGCTTTGCGGGCTTCGCCGTTGGTCATGGGTTTGCGGGCGGCGCGTTTGCTGCGGGCGGCGTCGGCGGCGGCGATGTGCCGGGAGATGAGGATGGTCTCGGCGCAGCGGCCGGTGAAGCGGTCGCGCTGGGCGCTGGTGAGAGTGTCCAGGAAGTCCTGGACGAGGGGGTGCAGTGCGGGGGGTGTGTCGCCGCGGGCGGCGGTGCCGGTGAGGGTGGCGCCGCGGACGGAGAGGGCGGCGGCGACGGTGGGGAGGATGCCGTCGCGGCGGTGGTGGAGGACGGGGGCGTGGGCGGCTTCGGTGGCGCTCCAGCCGATGCGGGGGTCGCCGCCTCTGGGGTCGCGGGTGCGCGGGTCGCCGTCTCGTGGGGCACCGCCCCGGGGGTCGCCGTGTCGCGGGTCGGCGGACCTGCCGGTGTGTGGTCCCGTCTGTGTCGCGTTCATGATCGTATTCCCCTCCGTGCATCCCCCCGGGGGTCACAGACTGCCAAATGGCGTGGCTGGTGCGGAAGCTGGGGCGCGGTGACACGCCCGTACCGGGGCGTGCCGTCACGGTGGGGTGACGGCTGGTCACGGAGGCGGTCGGGCGGCCGACCGGTGCCGGTGACCGGTGTCGTCGTACCGCATAGGCTGTCGGCACCGCGATCCACGTGGTTGACGCGTGGGTTCGGACGTGACAGTCGATACGGGGCGTAGTGGGCCAAGAGGGGTCACTGCGGGTCGTACAGAGTGCCGCAGGGGGCAACCGCCATGACGACAGGTCGGCTCGGGCAGCAAGCCGCGCCGCCGAACGCGGCCTACGCCGGGCAGGTCGTGCATTTCCCGGATCCGGTCCGGGCGGCGCGTCACCCGAGAGGGGTACGGGTCGACGAGCGTGGTTACCCCGACTTCTCGCCCTACGCGCGTGCGGCCGCGGAGATCGCGGAGCCGCCGGAGGGTTTCGGTGTGGACGAGTTGCGGCTGACGGACTACGTGTCGGCGAACATGGCGCTGGCGTCGTCCGGGCACGAGCTGTGGGACACGGTGCCGGCGGTGGCGACGCCGCACGGCTGGACGTGGCACCACGCGGTGGGCACGCGGCGGCTGGAGCTGGTGCCGGTCGAGGTGAAGGCGTTGCTGCGGCACCACGGTGGTGTGGCGACGTCGGGCGTCGACCAGTCCAAGCGGGGCACGCGGCCGTTGCAGGAGACGCGTCCGGCGCACTTCGGGCTGCCGAAGTCGGGCGTGGCGGTGACGGAGTCGCAGGTGCAGGGGGCCGAGGAGGATCTCGGCTACCGGCTGCCGGGGCCGTACCGGTCGTTCCTGAAGGCGGCGGGGGGTTGTGCGCCGGTGGGTGCCGCGCTGGACGCGGAGCTGGGTCTGCTGATCGACCAGCCGTTCTTCACCGTGCGGGACGAGGCGGCCGTGAACGACCTGGTGTACGTCAACAAGTGTCTGCGTGACCATCTGACCAAGGACTATCTGTGTGTCGGGTTCGTCCAGGGCGGGCTGCTGGCCGTGAAGGTGAAGGGCGAGCGGATCGGTTCGGTGTGGTTCTGCGCGTACGACGACGCCCGGGACGTGGATCCCTCGCTGCCGCCGGCGGAGCGGGTGGAGCGGCTGCTGCTGCCGTGCGGGGACGACTTCGACGTCTTCCTGTCGCGGCTGGCCGGTAATCCGCCGGAGTTGGAGACGGTGGCGAATCTGATGGTGGACGGCGGGTTCGCGCGTGTGGTGCCGGTGGGTGCGGTGTCGTCCTCGGCCATGGGGGAGTGACTTCAGCGATGGTGACGTTCGCGCAGGCGCAGGAGCGCGCGGAAGAGTGGATCAACGGGGATGTGCCGTCGTACCAGCATCGTGAGGTGCGGGTGCGGGAGTTCGACCTCGGGTTCGTGGTGTGGGCCGAGGACCGGGCGGACGGGCCGCGTTCCGACGGTGGCGCGCAGCGGCTGGTGATCGCGCGGGACAGCGGTGAGGCGACGCTGTGGCCCGGGCTGCCGGTGGGTGAGGTGATCCGCCGGTACGAGGAGGAGTACGGCCGTCCGGACACGGCGGAGGAGCCGGCGCCGGCTCCTGCGGCCAGGGTGGATCTGAACCAGACGTCGTTCCTGCTGACTCCGCCGGAGTGGTTGCAGGACGCGGCGGACAAGCTGGGGATTCCGGACCGGCGGGGGGCTGGTACGCAGGGGGGTGCGGGCGCGGGTGCCGCGCCGGCTTCTGCTTCTGCTGGTGCCGGGGCTGGTGATTCCGGTTCTGGTGCCTCGTGGCCTGCTGCCGTGGGGAGCGACTCGGGGGGTGACTCAGGGGCGGGGGCGCCGGGTGCGCCTGCCGGGGCTACGCCCTGGGCGGGTACGGACACCAACGGCGATGCCGGTGACGACCGTTCCGTACCGCTGCCCGCGACGGTCTTCGCACCGCCGCTGAGTGAGACCGACGGTGACACGCCGCCGCCGCCACCGACGACGACGCCGGAGGCCAAGACGGCGCTGCTGTCGGGCGGCAGCCAGCTTCCGCCGACGGCGGTGTCACCGGCGATCGACGAGCCGAACGCGCAGGGCGGTGCGGGTGCGGGTGCGGCCGGGGCTGCCGGTCCCGCCGGGTCTGCCGGTCCCGCCGGTCCCGCCGGGCCTGCCGGTGTGCCGCAGCCGCCGGCCGGGCCGGGTGCGCCTGCGCGGCCGCTCGCGCCGAACGCCGGGGACATCGCCGACGCCGCGACGAGCAAGGCGACTCCGCCGCCGGGTCGTGTACGGGGTTCGGGTCCGACGACGCCGCCTCCGCCGGGCGCTCCCGGGACGCCGGGTGCGCGGCCGGGCGGTACGCCTCCGCCGTCGGGGCCCGGTGCGCCGGGCACGCCCGCGGGTGGTTACGTGCCGACGCAGCTTGTGTCGGCGCTTGGGCCGGAGGGGCCCGCGGCGCCTGGGGGCCCCGGCAGTGAGGGCGCAGGTGCGCCGCTGCCTCCTCAGCAGCCGCCGGGGCCTCCTGGTGCGCCGAACCAGCCTGGTGCGGCGAATCCGCCCGGTGCGCCGCAGCCTCCTGGCGCCCCGAATCCTCCTGGCGCCCCGAATCCGCCCGGCGCTCCCGGTGGTACGCCCCCGGGTGGTGTCCACCATGCGGCGACGATGCTGGCCGACCCCGGTCGGGGCGCACCGGGCGCGCCGCAGCCGCCCGGGCCTCCTGCTCCTCCGCGCGCGCCTGGTGCACCCGGAGGGCCTGGTGGCCCTGGTGGTCCGGGAGCCCCCCAGCCGCCCGGCGCGCCGGGTGCTCCCGGCGGCCCGGGTCCCGTGCATCACGCGGAGACCATGCTGGCCACGCCTCCGGCGGGTGGCCCCGGCGTGCCCCCGCCGCCGCAGGCACCCGGAGCACCACCCGCCGCCCCGGGTGCCCCGGGCGCTCCTGGTGTGCCCGGTGCGCCGCCGATGCCGCCGCCCGGTGGAATGCCGGGAGGGATGCCGGGTGCGGTGCCGCCCGGTGCGATGCCGCAGGGCGGGATGCCGCCCGGCCCCATGCCCCCGGGTGGGATGCCGCCCGGCGCGATGCCGCCGCCCGGTCAGCCCGCCCCCGGTCAGCCTCCGGCGTACGGCTATCCGCAGCAGCCCACCGGGCAGCCGACGGTCGGGCCCGGCTACCAGGCCGTGCTGCGCTACCGCGCGCAGGACGGGTCCGAGCAGCAGCTGATCCGGCGTTCGGCGCCGGGTACGCCGCACCCGGAATGGCAGATCTTCCACGAGCTGCGGGCCATGAACGTGCCGCCGGACCAGGTGCTGGAGCTGCACACCGAGCTGGAGTCGTGCGAGCTGCCGGGTGCGTACTGCGCGCGGATGATCCGGGAGCAGTGGCCGCAGGCGCGGATCACGAGCATCGCGCCGTACGGTACGGACCACGCGAGCCGGCAGCAGGGCATGCAGCAACTGCTGGCCCACCAGGGTGAGTTGCACCAGGTGGCGGACGGTCCGGCGCGTCCGGCTCCGGTGCGGGCGCCGTTGCCGCCGGTGCAGGCGGTGCCGCCGATTCCGCCGGAGGCCATCGCGCAGGAGCTGGGTGCCGCGTTCGGGCCGGGGGTGTTCCGGTTCGAGCAGGCCGCCGTGTCCCGGCAGGGTGTGCCGCCGGTCGTGGCGCACACGCTGGTGGCGGCGGGCCTGCCGATGGACATGGGCCCCTTCTTCTGGGCGCAGGCGCAGCCGGGCCGGCCCGTTCCGACGCTGGCGGAGCTGGCGGCCGAGCGCGGTGTGCAGCCGGCCTCGGACGCGGGTTCCTACCTGGTGATGGGCAGCGACTTCGGCAAGGCGATCTGTGTGCAGTACGGCACGGCGAACATCGTCGCCGTGCCGGTGGAGGCGGGGCCGGGCGGGGCGCCCGTACCGCCGCAGTTCGTGAACACCGGGCTGCCGGAGTTCGCGCGCTGTCTGGCGCTGCTCGGGCGGATGTGGCGGCTGCGGTTCGGTCTGAACCAGGAGCAGGCGGGCCGTTGGACCGTCGACTTCCAGGCGCAGTTGGCCGCGCTCGACCCGGCGGCGCTGGGGTCGCCGGAGAGCTGGTGGTCGGTGCTTCTGGAGCAGATGTGGGACGGGCTGCTGTGAGGCGTCGCCGCTGAGATGTCCTGTGGAGCCGGGTCCGGTCGGTCGTGAGGCCATCGGGCCCGGTTTTTTCTCGCCGGACTGTCACACATTCCTGCGCCGCTCCGTCGGTGAGGTGACGGCGAATCACCGCAGACGCAGGAGGCAGCGATCATGCAGGCACGGATGACCAACCCGGCGTACGTCCTTCCCGGCGCGATGAAGGGCATCGGCACCCTCTTCCAGGCGATCGGGGAGGGCGGGCTTCAGCAGGACGTGGCGGAGTTCGTCGGGCTGCGCGCCAGTCAGATCAACGGATGCGGGGCCTGTGTGCACGGGCACACCGACAACCTCCGCAAGGCCGGGGTGAGCGAGGAGCGCATCGCGGCCGTCGCCGCTTGGCGGCACGCACCCTTCTTCTCGGACGCCGAGCGCGCCGCGCTGAAGCTGACGGAGGCGATGACGCGCCTCTCGGATCTGTCGGAGGAGTCGGTTCCGGACGCGCTGTGGGACGAGGTGGCCGACCACTTCGACGAGAAGGAGATCTCGGCGCTGATCCTCACCGTCGCGGTCACCAACATGTTCAACCGCATCAACACGACCATCAAGGAGCCCGCGGGCACCACGTGGGGCTGACGGCCGTACGGCCTCTGTGCGGAGTGTCGCGTTATGAGGACTTCCGTCTGATCCACCAAGATGTGCGCGAAATCATCCCGTTTCGTGCCCGATCGCGCGTCGGCGTGGTGGAGAGGGGCCCCGGCATGAGCAGCCCATCGGTGTCCCCGCACGGCTTCCTGGCCGTGCGGGGGCGCGGTTACCGTCCCGAGCAGGTCGACGAGTACGCCGAGGCCCTCTCCGAGGATCGTGACGCGGCCTGGGAGAGGGCGGCCCGGCTGACGGTGCTCGCCCGGCAGATGGACGCGGAGCTGGAGCGGCTGCGGGACGCCGTCGCGCGGCTGGTCCCGCAGACCTACGAGTCGCTCGGGGAGCGGGCGCGGCGGCTCTTCGAACTCGGCCGGGAGGAAGCGGCGGCCGTACGGGAGGGGGCGCGGCGGGAGGCGCGGGAACTCGTGGACGGAGCGTGCGCGTCCGCGGCCGGCGTGCGCGAGTCAGCGCAGGCACAGGCCGACGCGGTACGCGCTGACGCCGACGAACGCGTCCGGCAGCGGCTGCTCGCGGCGCGCGCCGAGGCCGACGAGATCCGGACCGCGGCCGGTCGTGAGGCCGATGAGCGGCGGGGCGAGGCGCTGGCCGCGTTGCGGGAGATGCGGGAGCGCACCTCCGGGATGCTGGCCGATCAGGCCAGGGAACACGCCGAGCGGTGGGAGAAGTGGGACGAGGAGGACGCCGCCCGGGCCGCCGCGCTGGACGCCCGCCACGCGGAAGCGGTGACGCGCGCCGAGCGCGCGCTGACCGAGGCCGAGCAGGCCTTCGCCGACGCCGATGACGCCGCCCGGCACCAGCAGGACGAGGCTTCCGAGCGCGCCGCGGAGCTGCTCGCCGAGGCCCGCCGCCACGCTGAGTCCGTCGAGCAGGAGACGGAACGCGTGCTGCGCGAGCACGCCGAGCGTGGGGACGCCGCGCGGGCCCATATCGACCGCGTACACACGAGCCTGACGGCGTGGGCGGGGCGGGCGGCGGCCGAGTGATGGGTTGGTACGGGCCGGGGCTGCCGGGCTGATGGGACGTCGGGCGCCTGGGTGCCGCGCCTTCGTGTCGCCACCGCCTGGCCCGATGCCCTGTGGACGCCACCGCCTGGCCCGACGCCCAGTGGCCGCCGCCTGACCCAACCCCGAGCGGCCGCCGCCGGCCGAACCCCCAGCGGATGCCGCCTGACCCGCCCCCCCAGCGGACGCCGCCGCCCAGCCCAACCTCCCGCGGCCGCCGCCCGGCCCGACGCCCAGCGGCCGCCGCCGCCCGGCCCAACCCCCGGCGGACGCCGTCGGCGGCGGTACGGAAGCCCAGGTTGCCCGCCGCCGTGTCCTGCGTGTCAGCGGTCCCTGCGTACCGCGCCTGCCAGGATCCAGCCCTCCACCGCCTCGTACTCGTGGCGTTGTTCCTCCGACTTGCGGCGGCCGGAGGCCAGGGTGCCCAGCCAGCCGCAGGCGAAGCCCAGGGGGATGGAGAGCAGGCCGGTCGTGGTGAACGGGAACCAGTTGAAGTCGGCGTCGGGGAAGGCGGAGACGGGCGAGCCGGAGACCAGGTTGGTGCCCGGCATCAGCAGCAGGACCGCCAGCGAGCCGCCGATGAGGGTGCTCAGCAGGCCCGTCCGCGTGTAGCGGCGCCAGAAGAGGCTGTAGACCAGCGCGGGCGCGATGGCCGAGGCGCCCAGGCAGAACGACAGCGTCACCAGAGGCTGCAGGCTGCGATGCTGGACGAGCGTGGCCAGGAGGATCGCCGGGATGCCCACTGCCAGTGCGGAGAGGCGGGCCAGCGTCATCTCGCGGCGGGGTGACATCTCCCGCACTCGCGCCGCGAACACGTCGTGCGCGAGGGAGTTGGCGCAGGCGAGGATCATCCCGGCGACCGAGGCGAGCAGCGTGAGGAAGACCGCCGTGGTGACGGTCGTGAACAGGAACGTCTCCGCCGACGACACGTCCGCGCCGAACGCCGCCTGCGATCCCAGCAGGTACGCCGTGTTGCCCTGCGGGTCGACCTGCGCGATCACCGCCCGGCCGATCAGCGCGGTCGCGCCGAAGCCGACGACCGTGATGATGATGACGAACAGGGCCACTCCCGACACCGCCCAGGACATCGAACGCCGCACCTGCCGGGCGCTGGAGGCGGTGTACATGCGCATGGTGATGTGCGGCAGGACGCCGCCCCCGAGGACCACCGTCAACTGCGCGGTGATCATGTCCAGGTCGGGGCTGGGACCGCCCGCGAACTGCAGGCCCGAGGAGAGGAACGCCGAGCCCACACCGCTGTTCGCGGCGGCCGCGTCGAACAGGGCCCCCGGGTCCCAGTCGAACCGGTTGAGGATCAGCACGGCGATCACCGTGCCGGAGCCGAGCAGCATCACGATCTTCAGGATCTGGATGAGGGCGGTGCCCTTCATCCCGCCGATCGCCGCGTAACTGATCATCAGCGCGCCCACGCCGATGATGCAGCCCGTCTGCAACGACTCGCCGGAGAAGCCGAGGACGAACGCCATCAGCTGCCCGGTCCCCGCCAGTTGCACGACCATCAGCGGCAGCAGCGCCGCGAGGGTCACCCCACAGGCCGCGATCCGTATGCCGCGTCCCGGCATACGGCGGGTCAGCGCGTCGCCCATGGTGAACCGGCCGGCGTTGCGCAGCGGTTCGGCCAGCAGGAACATCAGCAGCATCAGCGACAGCGCCGTACTGAGGGCCAGTACGGTCCCGTCGTAGCCGAACAGGGCGATCACGCCGCCCGTGCCGAGGACGGTCGCGGCGGAGATGTAGTCGCCGGCGATCGCCAGGCCGTTGCGCATGGGGGACAGGGAGCTGTAGCCGGTGTAGAACTCGTCGAGGTCGTCCCGGTCCGGGCCCGTCATCACGCACAGCAGGAGCGTGATCGTCGCCACCGCCGTGAAGCCCACGAGCGACATCGCCTGGGCGTTGCCGCTGAACTCGGTGGTCACCGCGTTCCCTCCCGCCTGGCGTCCAGTTCGGCCTGCTTGCGTATCCGGTCGGCGATCGGGTCGACGCGGCGGCGGGCCGTCTGCTCGTACAGGACGATCGCCAGCCAGGTCACGGGGACCTGGACGAGCGCGAGCAGCAGACCGGTGGGCAGGCCGTCGGTGACGGTGCTCGTCATGAAGGAGGGGGCGAACGCCGACAGGATCAGGAACAGGACGAAGTAGCCGAGCGCGGTGAGCGTGGCCACGCGCCGCTGCCAGCGGTAGGCGCTGCGCAGCACCCGCAGGTCGCTGTGGTGCCCGAGCGCGGCGTGGCGCTGGGGACGCCGGCCGGCCGGTTCGGGCTCCTGCTGCGGCACCCAGGGGTAGGTGTCGTAGGAGGGCGAGGAATCCGGCGGGCGGTACGGGTAGGACGGTGGCGGCGGGTCGTAGGACATCCCGGTGCTCCTTGCGCGGGTCGGTTCCGGTGCGGCGGACCGCAGGAGGTGGGGGGTGAGCGGCCACGCACGTTACTTCGGAGTACCCGGGCAGCGCGAGGGTTTCGGCAAACTGATTGGTCGGTATGCGCTTGCCTTTTTGACCTCGGGTGTTACCCGCGTTGACGCGGCTCCGCGGGAGGTGCCGGCGGCCCGAAGGCCAAGTTCCGGCGCAGGTAACGGCGTCCGGGCCGGCCGGCCACGGTGGTGTCCCCGGTGCACGTGAAGCCGTTGCGGGCCAGGACCGTCATGGAGGCCCGGTTGTCCAGGGTGGTGACCGCGGTGAGGGAGGTCAGCCCGTAGTCGGTGGCGGCCAGGCGGCACACCTGCGCGACGGCCGCCGTCGCCACGCCCCGGCCCGCGGCCCGTTCGCCCACCCGGTAGCCGAGTTCGGCGCAGCCGTCCGTCAGGTCGAACAGGTTGACGCGGCCGACCAGGTTCCCCTCGTCGTCCAGGACGACATGGAAGCGGCACACGCCCGCTCGCTGTTCCGCGAGGAGCCCCCGGTGGCGTTCGGCGAACCCCTCGGCCGTGAAGTAGGCGTCCCCGCGGTCGGTCACCGTGCGGGCGAAGTACGCCCGGTTCTCCCGCTCGAAGGCCAGCACGGCGTCCGCGTGATCGAGCCGGAGCGGTTCCAAGGTCAGCATGGGCGGAGGATACGTACGGTCAGTCCTTGAGCACCGGGAATTTCCGGGGCGCGAGGAACAGCAGTACCAGGAACGCCAGTGCCGCCGCGCAGGAGGCGCCCAGGTAGACGGCGTGCACCGCCTCGGCGATCGCCCGCCGGGTCGCCTCCGGCGCGGTGCCCGAGTCCAGGGCCCGGGTCACCGAGTCGAGGTCGCCCGCGCCGCCGAGCCGGGCGGCCAGCACCCCGTTGGCGACCGCGCCGAAGACCGCCGCGCCGACCGTCTGGCCCGTCTGACGGCAGAACAGCACGGACGCGGTCGTCGTACCGCGCTCGGCCCAGCCCACCGTCGACTGCACGCCGACGAGCAGCGGCAACTGGAACAGGCCCAGCGCGGCGCCGAGCAGCAGCATCAGCAGGGCCGGCTGCCAGGCCTGCCCGGGGTAGGGCAGGAACGGGAACGCGAAGAGGATCAGAGCGGCCGCTCCGCTGCCCAGCATCGCGGTGTTGCGGAAGCCGATCCTGCGGTACACGTGCTGACTCAGCGCCGCCGACACGGGCCAGCTCAACGACCAGACGGAGAGCACGAATCCGGCGGCCACGGGAGCGAGGCCCAGCACCGACTGGGCGTAGGTGGGCAGGAACACCGCCGGCGCCACCATCAGCAGGCCGAGCGCGCCCAGGGCCAGATTGACCGCGGCGATCGTACGCCGCCGCCACACCCAGCCCGGGATGACCGGCTCCGCCGCCCGGCGCTCCACCAGCACCACGACCGCGACGAGGACGAGTCCCGTACCGAACAGGGCGAGTGAGGGCGCCGACAGCCACGGCCACGCCACCCCGCCCTGCACCAGGGCCGTGAGCAGCACACCGCCGCAGGCGAACACCGCGACGGCGCCCGCCCAGTCCACGCGCGCGTGCGCGCCGCCCTCGCGCTCCGGCTCGTGGAGGTGACGGACGATCAGCCACAACGCGACCGCGCCGATCGGCAGGTTGACCAGGAAGATCCAGCGCCAGTCCGCGTAGGCGGCGAGCACACCGCCGAGCCCCGGGCCGGCGACCGCCGAGACCGCCCACACCGTGGACAGCTTCGACTGGATCCTGGGACGGTCCTTCAGCGGGTAGAGGTCGGCGGCGAGCGTCTGCACGGTGCCCTGGAGTGCGCCGCCGCCCAGCCCCTGCACGACGCGGAACGCGATGAGCGCCCCCATGTTCCAGGCCAGCGCGCACAGCAGGGAACCGACGAGGAAGAGCACGGAGCCCGCGACGAGGACCGGTTTGCGCCCGAAGGTGTCGGAGAGCTTGCCGTAGACGGGCAGGCTGACGGTCACGGCCAGCAGGTAGCCGGAGAACAGCCAGGAGAAGACGGAGAAACCGCCGAGGTCCCCGACGATCTGCGGGACGGCGGTCGCGACGACGGTGGCGTCGAGCGCCGCCAGCGCCATGGAGAGCATCAGCGCGGCGACGACGGCACCGCGCCGGTCGGTCCTGACAGGATGTTCGGTCTCACGTGCCGCGGAACTGGTGCTGCCCACCCCGGGCCCTCCCCCTCGTGTCTGCCTGCCCCTTGCACCTACTTGCCGCCCGACAGCTTCGCACCCGACCCTGACGCAGCGGGAGGGTGGAGCCTGAGTGAGCCGACGAGTGGAGCGAACCCTGAGACGGTCTCCACCCTCCGGTGGACTGCCCCTAGGGGTACCTCCGTACTACGACCTGGGGAGGGTTCGTACCGGCGGAGGACGAGACGTGCGGGGGCCGGTCCTTAACCTGGCTTTACGCCGTCGGGGGGCGGCTTTGTACACCGGCGGGGGTGGGGTTTTCCACAGGAAAAGACTGCGCTGAGCACCAGGGCGCGGGACCCCTCCCCACCGCGAGACTGAAACGCGTCGGACGGATTCCTCGTCCGCATCGCGTACCAGCGGCTGTCGACCAGGCGACCGCCTTCACCATCTGCTGACCGATATAGGAGACATACCGTGACTTCGGCTGTGACCATTCCCAGGCACGGGGGTACTGGAGGGCGTACGGCCGTTGCCGCGCGGGCGCGGCAGGTCGTGAAGGCGTACGGGACCGGTGAGACCCGCGTCGTCGCGCTCGACCACGTCGACGTGGACATCGCACGCGGCCAGTTCACCGCGATCATGGGCCCCTCGGGGTCCGGCAAGTCCACGCTGATGCACTGCCTCGCCGGGCTCGACACCGTCACCGGCGGCCAGATCTACCTCGACGAGACCGAGATCACCGGCCTGAAGGACAAGAAGCTCACGCAGCTGCGCCGGGACCGGATCGGGTTCATCTTCCAGGCGTTCAACCTGCTGCCGACGCTGAATGCCATCGAGAACATCACGCTGCCCATGGACATCGCGGGTCGCAAGCCGGACAAGCAGTGGCTGGCACGGGTCGTGGAGACCGTCGGGCTCGCCGACCGGCTCAAGCACCGGCCCACCCAGCTGTCCGGCGGCCAGCAGCAGCGCGTCGCCGTGGCGCGGGCGCTCGCCGCCCGGCCCGAGATCATCTTCGGGGACGAGCCGACCGGAAACCTCGACTCGCGCGCCGGCGCCGAGGTGCTCGGCTTCCTGCGCCGGTCCGTGGACGAACTGGGCCAGACCATCGTGATGGTCACCCACGACCCGGTCGCCGCCAGTTACGCGGACCGCGTGCTGTACCTCGCCGACGGCCGCATCGTCGACGAGATGTACAAGCCGACCGCGGAGGCCGTCCTCGACCGCATGAAGGACTTCGACGCCCGGGGGCGCACGTCATGACCGTCATGAAGACCTCGATGCGCAACTTCTTCGCGCACAAGGGGCGGATGGCGCTCTCCGCGGTGGCCGTCCTGCTGTCGGTGGCCTTCGTCTGCGGCACGCTCGTCTTCACGGACACCATGTCGACGACGTTCGACAAGCTCTTCGCGGCCACCTCCTCGGACGTGACGGTGAGCGCCAAGGGCGCCTCCGACAGCGGTGAGACCACCGCCGACAACGGCAAGCCGCCGGTCATGCCGGCCTCCGTGCTCGGCGAGGTCCGCAAGGTGCAGGGCGTGAAGTCCGCCGAGGGCGCGGTGTTCTCCACCTCCGTGACCGTCGTGGACGCCGACAAGGACAGCCTGTCGCCCTCCAGCGGCGCCCCGACCATCGTCGGCGGCTGGAACAGCAACGAAGCCCGCACCATGAAGATCACCTCCGGTGCGGCCCCCAAGAGCGCCGACCAGATCATGGTCGACGCCGACACCGCCGACAAGCACGACCTGAAGCTCGGCGACGAGATCGGCGTGATCACCGCGGTCGGCACGCACACCGCGAAGATCTCCGGCATCGCCGACTTCACCGTCACCAACCCCGGGGCGGCGATCTTCTACCTCGACACCAAGACCGCCCAGCAGGCCCTGGTCGGTGAGAGCGGCGTCTACACCAACGTCAACGTCACCGCGGCCTCCGGCGTCAGCGACGCGCAGCTGAAGAAGAACGTCTCGGCCGAGCTGGGCGCCGGCTTCCAGGTGAAGACCGCCAAGGAGACCGCCGACGCCAACCAGAAGGACGTCGAGGGCTTCATGAACGTCATGAAGTACGCGATGCTCGGCTTCGCCGGGATCGCCTTCCTCGTCGGCATCTTCCTGATCATCAACACCTTCTCCATGCTGGTCGCCCAGCGCACCCGCGAGATCGGCCTGATGCGGGCGATCGGCTCCTCCCGCAAGCAGGTCAACCGCTCCGTGCTGGCCGAGGCGCTGCTGCTCGGCGTCGTCGGATCGGTGCTCGGAGTCGGCGCGGGCGTCGGCCTCGCCGTCGGCCTGATGAAGCTCATGGGCCAGATGGGCATGGAGCTGTCCACCGACGACCTGACGGTGGCCTGGACGACCCCGGTGGTCGGCCTCGTCCTCGGTGTCGTCGTCACCGTCCTGGCCGCCTACCTGCCCGCCCGGCGCGCCGGCAAGATCTCCCCGATGGCCGCACTGCGCGACGCGGGAGCCCCCGCGGACGCCCGGGCCGGCTGGATCCGCGGTGTGATCGGCACGGTCCTCACCGGTGCCGGCGGTGCCGCCCTGTACCTGACGGCACAGGCGGACAAGGCCACCGAGGGCTCGCTGTGGCTCGGCCTCGGCGTGGTGCTGTCGCTGATCGGCTTCGTCGTCATCGGCCCGCTGCTCGCCGGCGGCGTGGTCCGTGTCCTGGGCGCCGTCCTGCTGCGGATGTTCGGTCCTGTCGGCCGCATGGCCGAGCGCAACGCGCTGCGCAACCCGCGTCGCACCGGTGCGACGGGTGCCGCGCTGATGATCGGCCTCGCCCTGGTGGCGTGCCTGTCCGTGGTCGGCTCCTCCATGGTGGCGTCCGCCACCGACCAGCTCGACAAGACCGTCGGCACGGACTTCATCATCCAGTCCGACAGCGGCCAGCTGATCACCCCGCAGGCCGTCAAGGCCGCGAAGTCGGCCTCGGACGTGGAGCGGGTCACCGAGTACAAGTGGACCAAGGCCGACTTCACCACCCCCGACGGCAAGACGCTCAAGGACACGGCGATCACGGCCGCCGACCCGTCGTACGCGACCGACCTGCGCACCGAGACGGTCGCCGGCAAGCTGCCCGACGCCTACAAGCCCGACGCGATGTCCGTCCACGAGAAGTTCGCCAAGGACCACGGCATCAGCCTCGGCTCCAAGATCAAGGTCGCCTTCAAGGACGGCGCCACGGCCGACCTGACGGTCCGGGCGATCACCAGCAGTGACGTCGTGATCGACGCGGGCGCGATGTACACCTCCATCACCACGATGGCCAAGTACGTCCCGGCCGACAAGATGCCGCTGGACTCGCTGCTCTTCGCCAGCGCCAAGGAGGGGCAGCAGGACGCCGCGTACAAGTCCCTGAAGTCGGCGCTGCACGACTACCCGCAGTACACCGTGCGCGACCAGACCGACTACAAGGAATCGCTGAAGGACCAGATCGGCCAGCTGCTCAACATGATCTACGGCCTGCTGGCCCTGGCGATCATCGTCGCCATCCTGGGCGTGGTGAACACCCTGGCCCTGTCGGTGGTGGAGCGCACCCGGGAGATCGGCCTCATGCGGGCGATCGGCCTCTCCCGCCGTCAGCTGCGCCGCATGATCCGCATGGAGTCGGTCGTCATCGCCCTCTTCGGCGCCCTGCTGGGACTCGGACTGGGCATGGGCTGGGGGGCCACCGCACAGCAGCTCCTGGCCCTGGAGGGCCTGGGAGTCCTGGAGATCCCCTGGCCGACGATCATCGGCGTCTTCGTCAGCTCGGCGTTCGTGGGACTGTTCGCGGCGCTCATCCCCGCGTTCCGGGCGGGCCGGATGAACGTCCTGAACGCGATCGCGACCGAATAGCCGGCCAAGACCACCGCACACGGGGGTTGCGGAGGACGGGCCCGCCCCGGAGGTTTTCGCCTCCGGGCGGGCCCGTGCGCGACCGGGCGGCGGCATCCGGTGTCAGCGCGCCGCCGGCCGCTCCAGGAGGACGTACCCGTTGGCCTTGCCCGCGACGGCGTAGTCGGCGCCGGGGTGCAGCCGCCGGGCGTAGCCCACGGGGTCGCGGTACCTGCCGTCGATGTTCTCCAGGGCGATGTACCCGGGCGTGATGCCCTGGGTGCCGCCGAGCCAGAAGACCCGGCAGCGCGAGGTCAGGCGGCTGATCGGGCCGACGTTGGCCTCGACGGTGGCGCCGTCGGGGATCCGCGCCAAGAGCCGCTCGACGCCGGACACCGGGGCGGGCTTGCGGTAGACCTCGGCCTCCGTGAGCTGCGCCAGCGGCAGCGAGGTGGTCAGTGCCAGCGCCGCCGCGGCGACGGCGGCCGGCAGCTGGGCGGCGTACGAGCTCAGCCACGGGCGCGGGCTCGTACGCGCGGTCGCGAGGGCTTCGGCCAGGGCGAGGAAGACGACCGGCATCAGGACCGCGCTGTAGTGCCAGTCGGTGCCCCAGTAGTGCTCGTCCCCGGACAGGAAGCGCCAGCCGAGCGTCGGCAGGGCCACCAGCAGCAGCGGGGACCGCAGGGCGAGCAGTCCGGTGGTGGGGATCAGCAGCCAGGCGAGGGTGCGCAGCTTGGTGCCGAGACCGTCGAGGGGGCTGCCCGACTCGCTGACCTTGTTCCAGTAGTCGTAGGTGCCGGAGGTGTTGAACGCCGGGATGACCACCGTGAGGACGAGCACGGTCGCCGCCAGGCCGAACACCGCGGCACCGAGCGCGTACGCAGCCGTCCGGGGTGACGAGCCGCGCGCCCGCCACGCGACGACGAGCGCGATCGCCGCCAGGGTCAGTCCCAGGTCCTCCTTCACCAGCACCAGGGGAAGCGCCCAGTACAGGGCCGCGCGCCGGCGCTCCGCGAGCACGGCCTCCAGGGATAAGGCGATCAGCGGGACGGCGAAGCAGATCTCGTGGAAGTCGAAGTCGACGGCCCGCTGGACGCCCCAGGACAGTCCGTAGGCGAGACCGAGCGCCAGACCGCGGCGCCGGCCGAGGAGGCGGGCGGCGGCGCGGGTGACGGGTACGGCGGACAGGGCGAACAGCGCGGCCTGCGCGACCAGCAGCGTGACCGGCGAGGGAAACAGCCGGTACACCGGCGCGAGCAGGGCCGTCACCGGGCTGAAGTGGTCACCCAGGATGTCGAACCCCGGCCCCTTGAGGTCGGCCACCGGCGCCCGCAGATGCGCGTACGCCCGCACGACCTGCTCGAAGATGCCCAGGTCCCAGGAGAGGGTCGTCATGTGCCGGTAGCGGCCGACGGAGACGGCCGCGTAGGCGGCGCAGAGGGCTGCGGCGAGGATCCACGGGTCCCACCGCGCGCGGTCCGGGGGCGGATCGTCGCGGGGCAGGCCGACCGGTGTCGGTATGTGGGGCTGGGGCTCTGAGGCCCGGAGGGTGGACGCGGGCATGCCGTGCCTTACGGGTGGGGGGTACCGCTCGGGGGACCGGACCGATCATGCCGTGGCGAAATCAACGGGTGGGGGTGATGTTGTGAAGGTTGGGCGGCCGATTCCCAGTTGACCGGCCGCACTCGCTCGACCGGAAGAGGGGTCGTCCACAGCCCCGCCGCGCGGACGCGCATCGTCGTACGCTGGAGACCCCCGGCCCGCAGCGCGCGTCGGGCCCGTCGTGTTGCCCACCCCTGGACGGAAAAATCCCCGAATGAGCCTGCACGGTCTGCTCGACGCCGTAACCAAGGACGCCGCCCTCGCGGAAGCGATCAACGCGGCCGCAGACGGCAACCGCATGCATGTCGACCTGGTCGGTCCCCCGGCGGCCCGCCCCTTCGCGGTCGCCGCCCTGGCCCGCGACACGGGCCGCCCGGTGCTGGCGGTGACGGCGACGGGCCGTGAGGCGGAGGACCTGGCCGCGGCCCTGCGCTCCCTCCTCCCGCCGGAGGGGATCGTGGAGTACCCGTCCTGGGAGACGCTGCCGCACGAGCGGCTCAGCCCCCGCAGCGACACCGTCGGCCGTCGCCTGGCCGTGCTGCGCCGCCTGGCCCACCCGCGCCCCGACGACCCCGAGACCGGCCCGGTCTCCGTCGTCGTCGCGCCCGTCCGGTCCGTGCTCCAGCCGCAGGTCAAGGGCCTCGGCGACCTGGAGCCGGTCGCCCTGAGGACGGGCCAGACCGCCGACCTGAACGAGATCGTCGACGCCCTCGCGGCCGCCGCGTACGCGCGCGTGGAGCTCGTGGAGAAGCGCGGCGAGTTCGCCGTGCGCGGCGGCATCCTCGACGTGTTCCCGCCCACCGAGGAACACCCCCTGCGCGTCGAGTTCTGGGGCGACGACGTCGAGGAGATCCGCTACTTCAAGGTCGCCGACCAGCGCTCCCTCGAAGTCGCCGAGCACGGCCTGTGGGCGCCGCCGTGCCGCGAGCTGCTGCTCACCGAGGACGTCCGCGCGCGGGCGCGTGCCCTCGCCGAGGAGCACCCCGAGCTCGGCGAACTCCTCGGCAAGATCGCCGAGGGGATCGCGGTGGAGGGCATGGAGTCCCTCGCGCCGGTCCTGGTCGACGACATGGAGCTGCTGCTCGACGTGCTGCCCAAGGGCTCCATGGCCGTCGTGTGCGACCCGGAGCGGGTCCGCACGCGCGCGTCGGACCTGGTGGCCACGTCGCAGGAGTTCCTCCAGGCCTCCTGGGCGGCCACCGCCGGCGGCGGCGAGGCGCCCATCGACGTCGGCGCGGCCTCCCTGTGGTCCATCGCCGACGTCCGGGACCGGGCCCGCGAGCTGGACATGATGTGGTGGTCGGTGTCGCCGTTCGCCGCGGACGAGGAACTGGACGCGGACACCCTGAAGCTGGGGATGCACGCCCCGGAGACCTACCGCGGGGACACCGCCAAGGCCCTCGCCGACACCAAGGGCTGGCTCGCCGACGGCTGGCGCACGGTGTTCGTCACCGAGGCGCACGGCCCGGCGGCCCGAACGGTCGAGGTGCTGGGCGGCGAGGGCATCGCCGCCCGCCTGGACTCGGAGCTTGCCGAGATCTCCCCGTCGGTCGTGCACGTGGCGTGCGGCTCGATCGAGCACGGCTTCGTCGACCCGGCCCTCCAACTCGCCGTCCTGACCGAAACGGACCTGACCGGTCAGCGGGCGGCGGGCCGCGACGGCGCCCGGATGCCGGCCCGCCGCCGCAAGACCATCGACCCGCTCACCCTGGAGCCGGGCGACTACATCGTCCACGAGCAGCACGGCGTCGGCCGCTACATCGAGATGGTGCAGCGCACCGTGCAGGGCGCCACCCGCGAGTACCTGGTCGTCGAGTACGCGCCCGCCAAGCGCGGCCAGCCCGGCGACCGCCTGTACATCCCCACCGACCAGCTGGAGCAGATCACCAAGTACGTCGGCGGCGAGGCCCCCACCCTGCACCGCCTCGGCGGCGCCGACTGGACGAAGACGAAGGCCCGCGCGAAGAAGGCCGTCAAGGAGATCGCGGCCGACCTGATCAAGCTCTACAGCGCCCGCATGGCGGCCCCCGGCCACGCCTTCGGCACGGACACCCCCTGGCAGCGCGAACTGGAGGACGCCTTCCCCTACGCGGAGACGCCCGACCAGCTCACCACCATCGCCGAGGTCAAGGAGGACATGGAGAAGTCGGTCCCGATGGACCGTCTGATCTGCGGTGACGTCGGCTACGGCAAGACCGAGATCGCGGTCCGGGCCGCCTTCAAGGCCGTCCAGGACGGCAAGCAGGTCGCCGTCCTGGTGCCCACGACCCTGCTGGTGCAGCAGCACTTCGGGACGTTCAGCGAGCGCTACGCGCAGTTCCCGGTGAACGTGAAGGCACTGTCCCGCTTCCAGACCGACACCGAGGCCAAGGCGGTCCTGGAAGGCCTGCGCGACGGCTCGGTGGACATCGTCATCGGCACCCACCGCCTGTTCTCGTCGGAGACCAAGTTCAAGGACCTGGGCCTGGTCATCGTCGACGAGGAGCAGCGCTTCGGCGTCGAGCACAAGGAGCAGCTGAAGAAGCTCCGCGCCAACGTCGACGTGCTGACCATGTCCGCGACCCCGATCCCCCGGACCCTGGAGATGGCGGTCACCGGCATCCGCGAGATGTCGACGATCACCACCCCGCCGGAGGAGCGCCACCCGGTGCTGACCTTCGTCGGCCCCTACGAGGAGAAGCAGATCGGCGCCGCCATCCGCCGCGAGCTGCTGCGCGAGGGCCAGGTCTTCTACATCCACAACCGCGTCGAGTCGATCGACCGGGCCGCCGCCCGGCTGCGCGAGATCGTCCCCGAGGCGCGCATCGCCACCGCCCACGGCCAGATGTCCGAGCAGGCGCTGGAACAGGTCGTCGTCGACTTCTGGGAGAAGAAGTTCGACGTGCTGGTGTCCACGACCATCGTGGAATCCGGCATCGACATCTCCAACGCCAACACCCTCATCGTCGAGCGCGGCGACACCTTCGGCCTGTCCCAGCTGCACCAGCTGCGCGGCCGGGTGGGCCGGGGCCGCGAGCGCGGGTACGCGTACTTCCTCTACCCGCCGGAGAAGCCCCTGACCGAGACCGCGCACGAGCGGCTCGCGACCATCGCCCAGCACACGGAGATGGGCGCCGGTATGTACGTGGCGATGAAGGACCTGGAGATCCGCGGCGCGGGCAACCTGCTCGGCGGCGAGCAGTCCGGGCACATCGCGGGCGTCGGCTTCGACCTGTACGTGCGGATGGTCGGCGAGGCCGTCGCCGACTACCGGCGCCAGCTGGAGACCGGCGAGATCGAGGAGGAGCCGCCGCTCGAGGTCAAGATCGAGCTGCCCGTCGACGCGCACGTCCCGCACGACTACGCGCCCGGCGAGCGCCTGAGGCTCCAGGCGTACCGCGCCATCGCCTCCGCCAACACGGAGGAGGACATCAAGGCCGTACGCGAGGAACTCGTCGACCGCTACGGCAAGTTGCCCGAACCGGTGGAGAACCTGCTGCTCGTGGCCGGTCTGCGGATGCTCGCCCGGGCGTGCGGCGTCGGCGAGATCGTGCTCCAGGGCACCAACATCCGCTTCGCTCCCGTGGAGTTGCGCGAGTCGCAGGAGCTGCGGGTCAAGCGTCTGTACCCCGGCGTCGTCATCAAGCCGGCCGTCCACCAGGTGCTGGTGCCGCGCCCGAAGACCGCGAAGGTCGGCGGCAAGCCGCTGGTCGGGCGCGACCTGCTGGCGTGGGTCGGGGAGTTCCTGACGTCGGTACTGGGATCCTGACGCTGACGCCCTGTCAGGCCACCGGTCGCACGCGTGCGCCGGTGGCCTCGCGCAGGGCAGCCGCCAGCCGGTCGCGGACCTCGACCTGTGCGGCGATGCGCGCCTCCAGCACCGCGAGACGGCCGGCGGCGACCCGGAGCCCCTCCTGGGAGGCGGGCCCGGCCGTGACGTCGCCGTCCAGGCACGGCAGGAACACCCGTACGTCGTCGAGCGTCAGGCCCACGTCCAGCAGACGGCGGACGTTGCGGACGCGGACGGCCGTGCCGGCGTCGTACAGGCGGTAGCCGTTCGCGGCGCGTGCGGAGGTGATGAGCCCCGCCTGCTCGTAGTGGCGCAGGGCGCGCGGTGTCGTGCCGGTCGCCTCGGCGAGTTCGCCGATCCGCATACGTGGTTCCGCCATGTGCGTCAGTCTCATGTGACGACCGCGCCGCCGTCCACCGGAAGGATCACGCCCGTGACGAATGAGGCCTGCGGCGAGGCCAGTTGGGTGATGGCCCACGCCACTTCCTCGGGGCGTCCGATCCGGCCGAGCGGTGTGTGTGCGAGCTGCCACGCGCGGATCGCCGCCGCCTGCTCGGGGGTGTGGCCCGCGTGTTCGCCGATCGGTGTGCCGATCGCGCCCGGCGCCACGGCGGCGACCCGGATCCCCAGCGGGGCGAGCTCGACCGCCCAGCTGCGCGTGAGTATCTCCAGGGCGGCCTTCCCGGCCGCGTACAGGGAGTTGCCCGGCCAGCCGCGCTGCCCGACGGCCGTCGTCACGTTCACGATCACACCCCGGCTGTCCTCCAGTGCCGGAAGCGCGGCCTGCACGAGCAGGACGGGAGCGAGGAGGTTCGTCGCGAGCTCGGGCTCGACGGCGGCACGCGTGTAGGTGCGCAGGGACTGGGTGTTGACGATGCCCGCGTTGTTCACGAGCACGTCGATGCGGCCGTGCCGGTCGAGTGCCGTACGGACGATGCTGTCGGGAGCGCCGTCGGCCGTGATGTCGGCGACGAGCGGGCCGATGCGGGCCGGGTCGTGGGCGGCGGTCTCCGCGAGGGGCGCCGCGCGGCGGCCCACCGCCACGACCTGTGCGCCCGTGTCGGCGAACGCCCGGGCGGTGGCCCGGCCGATACCGGTACCGGCGCCGGTGACGAGTACGGTGCGCGGGGTCTTCGAATCTGGGGATGCCATGCGGGGATCGTCGGACCCTGACGTCAGTGTCAAGGTCAAGCGAACGCGTCACGGCCGTGCGAAGCCGCCCGCAGGAGGTGTCTGTCCGCGGACGGCCTCTGAGGGCGGAGGCGTTATTGCTGGTCGGGCCGTTCGCGGTCGCGGTCCATGCCGAGCTGTCCCTCGACCCGCTGCTGCCCGGCGTCGATCTGGTCCTCGTACTTGCCGCCGGTCCTCTCGTTCATCTTCTGTTCCGCGGAGTCGGAGCCTTGCTTGCCCTTCCGCGCCTGGCTCTTGAACTTGTCGAAGATGCCCATTCAGAAACTCCCTCCGGGGATGGCTCAGAACCGACGATACGCGCGGCATGCGAGGAATGCCCGTTTAGGGCCGATGTGGTCTGGACCTCTTCCTCGCTACGGTGGGACAGGCACACGCCGCCCGTGCGGAGGCGGAACAGGCAAGCAGGGGAGGGGCGCACGGTGAGGCGTCTGAGGCGCGGGGCGGCACTGGCCGTCGCGATGATGTTCGCCGGCCCGGCACTGGCCGGCTGTGAAGGCCTGACCCCGCCGGCGGACGGCGGTGGGCCCTCGGGGTCCGGCGTCCCGACGGCCGGTGACGGACGGGCCGTGAGCCCGCTGGACAACCCGGACGGCACGAAGCCGGGCCTGGCGGCGATCACCTCCGCCGAGGACAAGGCGCGGGCCCGTGCCGTCATCGAGAAGGTTCAGACGAAGGGACGCGGGCCCAGGACGGGCTACGAACGGGACAAGTTCGGCTACGCCTGGATGGACTCGGCACCGGCCGACGTCCCCTTCGCCCGCAACGGGTGCGACTCGCGCAACGACCTCCTGAAGCGCGACGGGGAGGATCTTCGCTTCCGGTCGGGCTCGGACTGCGTCGTCATGGCGCTGACGCTGCACGACCCGTACACCGGGAAGGTCATCGAGTGGACCAAGTCCCGTGCGACGAAGGTCCAGATCGACCACGTCATGCCGCTGTCCTACGACTGGCAGATGGGCGCCTCGCGCTGGACGAAGGACAAGCGTGAGGCCATCGCGAACGACCCGCTCAACCTCGTCCCGGTGGACGGGCCGACCAACGGCTCCAAGGGCGACTCCGGTCCGGCCTCCTGGCTGCCCCCGAACAAGCGGATCCGCTGCGCCTACGTGGTGCGCTTCGCCCAGGTGTCGCTGAAGTACGAGCTTCCCGTCACGGCGGCGGACAAGCGGATGATGCTGAAGCAGTGCGGCAGTTGAAACCGGATGAGGCAAGCCCGGCCGGAGCGCGCCGGATGCCGAGCGGACTCGTCGCGCTGGCGCTCGGCGGGTTCGGCATCGGTCTGACCGAGTTCCTCATCGCCGGGCTGCTGCCGCAGGTGGCGTCGAGCTTCGCGGTGTCCGAGGCGGCCGCGGGCCGGCTGATCTCCGGATACGCGCTGAGTGTCGCGGTGGGAGCGATCGCGCTGACCGCGGCGACGGCACGGCTGCCCCGCAAGCAGGTCCTGGTCGGCCTGGTGGCGCTGTTCGTCCTCGGGAACCTGCTGTCGGCCGTCGCGCCGAACTACGCGGTGATGCTGCTCGGGCGCATCGTCGCGGCGCTGTGCCACGGCTCGTTCTTCGGCATCGGCTCGCTGGTCGCGCGCCGTCTGGTCGTGCCGGAGAAGAAGTCCCAGGCCGTGGCGGTCATGTTCGCCGGGCTGACCGTCGCGAACGTGCTGGGCGTGCCGTTCGGCGCGCTGGTCGGTGAGCGCTGGGGCTGGCGGGCGGCGTTCTGGGCGGTGACCGCGATCGGCGTCCTCGCCTTGGCGGGAATCGCCGCGCTGGTGCCCGCGTGGGCGGGCCGGACACCTGCGCCCTCGGGGACGGCCGAGGGGGAACCGGTGCCGCCCAGCGGCCTGCGGGCGCAGGTGCGGGCCTTCCGGTCCTGGCAGGTCTGGCTGACGTTGACGGCCACCGCGCTCGGCTACGGTGGGATGTTCGGTGCCTTCAGCTACATCGCCTACACCTTCACCGAGGTCAGCGGCTTCGCCCCGGCGGACGTCGCCTGGCTGCTGATGGTCTACGGCGTCGGACTGGTCGTCGGAAACATCGTCGGCGGGCGCGCGGCCGACCGCGACCGTGACCGTGCCCTGGTCCTCGCCCTGGCCGGACTCACCCTCACACTGGCCCTGTTCGGGCTGCTCGCCGGCAGCGCGACCGCATCGGTCGTCCTGGTGTTCGTGATGGGGGTGACGGGGTTCGCCAGTGTGCCCGGGATGATCACGCGTGTCACCGACCACGCGCACGGTGCGGCACTGGCCGCCAGCGCCAACGTGTCCGCGTCCAACGTCGGCAACGCCCTCGGCGCCTGGCTCGGAGGCCTGGCCATCACCGCGGGCCTGGGCTACACCTCACCGCTCTACGTCGGCGCCGGCATCGCCCTGCTGGCCACGGTCGTCATGGTCATCGCCGCACGCCAGGCCAGGTCTTCGCAGGTGGAAGACCGTGTCCCCACGCGGTAATTCGGTTCCGGCCGCGCCCCCGCACGCCTACCGTGATCGCATGCAGCCGAAGATATCGAGCCTCGCCGACCGCCCGGACATGCTGGAGCGGGTCGTCGGGATGGCGGACAGCTGGCCGGAGTTCGCGATCCAGGACCTCGTCGGTGCCGCGCACTTCCCGCGGATCGCCACCGAACTCCCGCAGTACGTCCTGTTCGCCGAGGACGAGCAGGGCGAGATCGTCGCGAACGGCTACAGCGTGCCCTTCGCCCTCCAGGCCGAGGGCCGTGGCCGACTGCCCGGGAACGGCTGGGACACGGTCCTCGTGTGGGCCTTCTCCGACCTGCGCCGCGGCGTCCGCCCCGACACCGTCAGCGCGATCTCGATCTCCGTCGCCCCGCACGCCCAGGGCCGCGGCCTGTCCGCGCTGATGCTCTCGGCCATGCGCGACAACGCCCGGGCGCACGGCTTCCGGGAGGTCGTCGCCCCGGTCCGCCCCAACGCCAAGCACCTGGAACCGCACACGCCCATCGAGGAGTACGCCCACCGGGTCCGCCCCGACGGCCTGCCCCAGGACCCGTGGCTGCGGGTCCACGCCCGGGCCGGTGCCACCATCGACTCCGTGGCACCGGCGTCCATGACGGTGGCCGCCTCACTGGCGGACTGGCGCCGCTGGACCGGGCTGCCCTTCGACACCCGGGGCGACGTCGAGGTACCCGGCGCCCTGGTGCCGGTGCGCTGCGAACCGGAGCGCGGCTACGCGGTGTACGTCGAGCCCAACGTGTGGATGCGGCATCCCCTGTGACCGGGCGGGCCCGTCCCGGAGCTCCCCTACGACCCGTAGGCCGGCTGGCCCGCCACCGCCGCGAGTTCGGGGGCGGGCTCGACGCCCAGCTCCCTGCGCAGCCGTCGCCGTAGGTCCCGGAACAGCTCGGCGGCCCTGCTGGGGGCTCCGAGCTCCACGAACGCCCGCATGAGCAGCAGATGGCTGGGCTCGTCGAGCGGCTCCCAGGACACCAGGAACGTCGCGGTCTCCGCCGCCTCGTGGGGACGGCCGCCGGCCAGGAGACTGTGACCGGCCTCCCGCAGCGCGTGGAACCTGCGCTCGTCCCAGCCGGCCTGGTGCAACTCCGCCCAGGCCGAGCGCACATCGGACATCAGCGGCTGCCGCAGCATCTCCAGGTCCCGCGCGCGGGGCGGCGCCCCGGGCCGGGTGACGCGTTCCAGGGCCTCCTCCGCCAGCCTCCAGTCGCTGGTCAGCGCGTCGGTGAGATGCACCGTCTCGCCTTCGGTGTACGTCAGTTCCCAGGGCAGGCTCCGGTTCGTCCGCCACAACAGGCGGCTGAGTCTGCGCCGTCCGACGCTCTCCGGCAGGTCGGGCCAGAGCGCGCCGACGAGGGCGGGTCTTCGGGCCCTGCGCCCGCCCCGCAGTTCCAGGTAGGCGAGCAGTTCGGCGGTCTGCGGCGGCAGTCGGTGGGATTCGTGTTCCGCGAGGTGGATTCCGTCGTCACCCAGCAGACGCAGCAGCACGGTGGGTTCGGTCCTGCTCTTGTCCGGGTGGGCGGAGGCCACTCCGAACGGAGATGCGTATGGCAAAGGTTCCCCCTGTGTTTCCCCGTATCCGGCCCTTGTCCTCGTAAGTACCGGGCCGCGCGTGATGGGACAGAGGTCAGCCTGCCGATCACGCGCCAGACAGTTAACACCGGCCTGTCGAACAGAACAAGCCATATGGGCACCGCTCGTGGGACAGCGGTGACCGAAAGTGATTTCCCGGCGCATCCGGCCGTCGACGGGTCCGGCCGCGCTGACCTGGCCCGAAAACAGCGCGGAGACACCCGGGAGACACCTCCGCTGCATGATGTGCCCATGTCCGAGATCGTCAGGGGGCGCACCGGGGTGAGTGCGGAGACGGGGCCTTGTGAGCCTGGGCGAGCCGTTGGCCAACCGGCCGCAACGGCTTGCCAGTTGACTCATGGAGGACTCCGTGAACAAGAACCGCGTCATCGCGAGCACCGTGCTCGTGGGTGCCCTCATCGGTGCCGCCGCACCGGCCGCCACCGCCGCGACCCCGGCTCCGGCCCGCTCCGTGGCCCAGGTGCAGACGGTCGACACCCACCGCGCGGTCTCCTCGGCCGCCGAGGTGAGGATCGCCACGCCGGCCACCTCCACCCACGCCGCCACGGGCTCGACCACGGCCTCGACCACCGCCTCGGCCGCCGCCGAGACGGGGGAGTTCGCCGCCCAGGGCCGCATCAGCTGGCTCATCGGCAAGCTGAAGGGCCTCGGCTCGACCGCCTGGAACAAGCTGAAGGCCGCGGCCAAGAGCGGCTACACCGCGTTCAAGAAGGCGTACGAGAAGTACGTGCCGTGGCTGGTCCGCAAGGCGATCGAGGTCGGCTACACGGTCTACGAGGTCTACACCATTGTGAAGGACTTCGTCAGCTGAGGACCCAGCTGACCGAGGGCCCGATCAGCGGGTTTCCCCGTCCGGACACGCGTCGGGAAACCACCGTCGCAGCGCCCGGACACCCGGCCGGCTCTCGGTGACCCGCGCGGCCGCGGGAGCGGGGGCTCCGCTCGGCCGTCACCGCCGGTCAGAGTGCCGGCCGGTCACCCGGCCGGCTCGATATCGATCCAGCCGATTCCGACCACGGCTGAGGCACACCCACCCTCGCACGAAGG
>NZ_JBEXSR010000019.1:0-151448 GCF_040613735.1 Streptomyces sp. NPDC006235 | reverse complement strand
GGGCGTCGATGCGGAGCATCGGCAACCGACGACAACGCCGCAGATGCGCGTGCCAGACCCCGCGTCTGCGGCGTGATCCAAACGACAGGCCCTAGCGGCCGCCCAGCGCCTGCTCCAGCAGCCCCGCCCACTGCTCGACCACCCGTTCCCGGCGGGCCTCGTCGTCCGTGAGGAGGTTGGCCAGGCCCAGGCCGCGGGCCATGTCGAGGAGGCCCTGGACGGTTTCGCGGACGCCGGGGACGGATTCGTCGGCGGACAGCAGGTCGACGGCTATGCGGTGGGTCTCGCGGCCCACGCGGGATTCGAGTTCGGTGACGCGGGCGCGGAGCTGGTCCTCGTTGGAGGCGGCCACCCAGAGGTGGAGGGCCGCGCGGAACAGCGGTCCGGTGTAGAGGTCGACCAGGGCCGCGACGACCGCGTGCCGGTCTCCGGCCGCGCCCTCGGGGAACAGGGCGCGCAGGGCCGTGGAGCGTTCCTCGGCGACGTACTCGACGGCCGCCGTGAAGAGGTCCTCGCGGGTCGGGAAGTGGTGCTGGGCGGCGCCGCGCGAGACGCCGGCGCGTTCGGCGACGACGGAGACGGTGGATCCGGCCCAGCCGTGTTCGGCGAGGCAGGACACGGCCGCTTCCAGGAGCCGCTGCCGGGTGGCCCGGCTGCGGTCCTGCTTGGGGACTCGCTCCGCACGGTCTCTCTCCGCGCGGTCGGCCGTGCTCACACCGCCCATGTCCTCACACCACCCATGCCGGATCCCGTCGTTCGAGGAAGGCCGTCATCCCCTCGCGGGCCTGCGGGGAGGAGAACAGCCGGGCCGAGAGCGCGGTCAGGACGGCCGCGTCCCGGTCGAAGGCTTCCAGCACCCTAGCCGTGAGCAGCCGTTTCGTCTCGGCCAGGGCGTCGGGGGCGGATCTGCGCAGGCCGTCGAGGATGGGGGCCAGTGCGGTGTCGACGTCGTCGGCGTGGGTGGTGAGCAGGCCGGTCGCGGTGGCCTCGGCGGCACCGAAGCGTTCGCCGGTGAGGTAGTAGCGGGACAGGGCGCGCGGGTCGGTGCGCGGCAGCAGCGGCAGGGAGATGACCGCCGGGGCGACGCCGATGCGGACCTCCGTGAAGGCGAAGGTGGCCTCGGTGGAGGCGGCCGCGATGTCGCAGGCGGCCAGCAGGCCGAGACCGCCCGCGCGGACGTGGCCGGTGACCCGGGCGACGACCGGCTTGGGCAGGTCGATGATCCGGCGGAGCAGGGCGACCAGCGCCTCGGGGGGCGGCGGGTCCTTGAGGTCCGCGCCGGCGCTGAAGGTGTTGCCGGTGTGGGTGAGGACGACCGCGCGGACGCCGGGGTCCCGGCCGGCGTCCGCGAGCGCCTCGGCCAGTTCGCCGACGAGGGCGGCCGACAGGGCGTTGCGGGTGTGGGGTGAGTCGAGGGTGAGGGTTTCCACGGCACGCGCGCGTGCCCGGCCGATCAGGGTCATGCCCGCTCCCTGAGCTGTCGGCGGAGTACTTTGCCGGAGGCCGCCCGGGGGACGCCGTCGATGAAGGTGACGTGCCGGATCCGCTTGTAGGGGGCCACGCGCTCGGCGACGTACATCATGATCTCCGCCTCGGACAGGTCGGTGTGGTACGGCCGGCGGACCACGTACGCGTGCGGGATCTCGTTGCCGTCGTCGTCGTACACGCCGATGACGGCGGCGTCGGTGATGCCCGGGTGGGTGAGCAGCAGCGCCTCCAGCTCGGCGGGGGCCACCTGGAAGCCCTTGTACTTGATGAGTTCCTTGACGCGGTCGACGACGAACAGCCAGCCGCCCTCGTCCACGTGCCCCACGTCGCCGGTGTGCAGCCAGCCATCGGGGTCGATCATCGCGGTCGTGGCGTCGGGGCGGCCGAGGTAGCCCTTCATGACCTGGGGGCCGCGGATGAGGATCTCGCCGGACTCGCCGACGGGGAGGTCCTTGTCGGGGTCGTCGAGGGAGACGATGCGCATGTCGGTGCCGGCGATGAGCTTGCCGACGGTGCCGGGCGGCGCGTCGTTCATCGCGTCCAGGGGGACGACGTGCGTGCCGGGCGACAGTTCCGTCATGCCGTAGGCCTGGCCGATGGGCGGCAGGCCCAGCCGCTCGGAGCAGGCGGCGGCGAGGCGGGCGTCCAGGGGTGCGGCGGCGCTGATGATGTACTTCAGCGACGACAGGTCGTACTGCGCGACGGCCGGGTGCTTGGCGAGGGCCAGCACGATCGGCGGGGCCACGTACAGGGCGGTGATGCGGTGGTTCTGGACGGCCGCGAGGAACTGCTCCAGGTCGAAGCGCGGCAGGACGACCACGGTGGCGCCCTGCCTCAGCGGTGCGTTCATCAGGGCCGTGAGGCCGTAGATGTGGAAGAAGGGCAGAACCGCCAGGACGCGGTCTCCGGGGCCGGCGGGTATCGCCGGGTGGAGCTGGGCGAGGTTGGTGGCGATCTGCCGGTGGGTGAGCATCACGCCCTTGGGCGTGCCGGTGGTCCCGGAGGAGTACGGCAGGGCCGCCACGTCCTGCGCGGGATCGATGGCGACCTGCGGCTCGGGGGCGGCACAGGCCAGCATGTCGATCAGGGAGCGGTGTCCGGTCGCGCTGTCGCAGACGAAGATCTCGTGTACGCCGCCCGCGAGTTCGGCGGCCCGGCGGGCGATGTCCAGCAGCGGTGAGACGGTGATGATCCAGCGGGCCGCCGAGTCCGTCAGCTGCTTGGCGAACTCCTGGGCGGTCGCGAGCGGGTGCACGGTGGTGACGGTGGCGCCCGCGCGCGTGGCGGCGTAGAAGGCGGTCGGGAAGGCGATGGTGTTGGGGCTGTGCAGGGCGAGGACGTCGCCCTTGCGCACCCCGGCCTCGGCGAGGGCGGCGGCGACGCGCCGGTGGAACCGGTCCACCTGCTCGTACGAGAGGGTGGTGCCGTCGGTACCGTCGATCAGCGCCGGGATGTCGCCGAACTCCGCGGCCCGGGCCAGGACGGCGTCGTGGATGGGCAGGTCGACGGGCGGAACGTCTGCGTACTCGCTGCGGAACATGGTTCCTCCTCGCGCGCGGGCCGTCTCAGTACGACTTGGGCAGGCCCAGGGTCTGGTGGGAGACGTAGTTGAGAATCATCTCCCGGCTCACCGGCGCGATTCGAGCCACGCGCGCGGCCGTTATCAGCGAGGCGAGACCGAACTCGCGGGTGAGGCCGTTGCCGCCGAGGGTGTGCACCGCCTGGTCCACGGCCTTCACGCAGGCCTCCCCTGCCGCGTACTTCGCCATGTTGGCGGCCTCGCCCGCGCCCATGTCGTCGCCGGCGTCGTAGAGACGGGCCGCCTTCTGCATCATCAGGCGCGCGAGTTCGAGGTCGATGTGCGCCTGGGCCAGGGGGTGGGCGATGGCCTGGTGGGCGCCGATGGGGGTGTCCCAGACCTGCCGGTCGCGGGCGTACTCGACGGCCTTCGCGAGGGCGTAGCGGCCCATGCCGACCGCGAAGGCGGCCGTCATGATGCGCTCGGGGTTGAGGCCGGCGAAGAGCTGGAGGAGACCTGCGTCCTCGTCGCCGACGAGTGCGTCGGCGGGGAGCCGTACGTCGTCCAGTGTCAGCTCGAACTGCTTCTCGGCGGCGTTGAGTTCCATGTCGATGGGGCGGCGGGTGAAGCCGGGGGCGTCGCGCGGGACGATGAAGAGGCAGGGCTTGAGGCGGCCGGTGCGGGCGTCCGCCGTGCGGCCGACGATGAGGGTCGCGTCCGCGAGGTCGACGCCGGAGATGAAGACCTTGCGGCCGGTGAGGATCCAGTCGCTGCCGTCTTTTCGTGCCGTGGTCGTGATGCGGTGGCTGTTGGAGCCGGCGTCGGGTTCGGTGATGCCGAAGGCCATGAGACGGGAGCCGTCGGCCAGGGCGGGGAGCCAGTGTTGTTTCTGGGCGGCTGTACCGAAGCGGGCTATGACCGTGCCGCAGATGGCTGGTGAGACGACCAGCATGAGGAGGGGGCAGCCTGCTGCGCCGAGTTCTTCGAGGACGATGGAGAGTTCGGAGATGCCGCCGCCTCCACCGCCGTATGTCTCCGGCAGGTTGACGCCGAGGTAGCCGAGCTTGGCCGCCTCGGACCAGAGCGCTTCGCGTTCGAAGGCGCGGCCGTGGCGTTTGCCGAGTGCGGCGACGGCCGATCGGAGGGCCTTGTGCTCGTCGGTTTCGCTCGTGGGCATGTGACTCCTTCGTCGTGGCTGGTCGCGCAGTTCCCCGCGCCCCTAAGGGGTCTCCGTCACCACCGCCAGTAGTGCGCCCGGCTCGACCTGTTGTCCGGGGACGACGCACCACTCACTCAGCGTTCCCGTGGCCGGGGCCGTGATCTTGTGCTGCATCTTCATCGCCTCCAGCCAGAGGAGGGGGTCTCCGGCCTTCACGGGTGTTCCCTGGGTGACGCCGTCGGCCACTCGGACGACCGTGCCCGGCATGGGGGCCAGGAGGGAGCCGGGGGCGTGTTGGGTCGTCGGGTCGGGGAAGCGGGGCAGGGCCGTCAGGGCGGTGGTGTTGACGTGGATCCGGTCGCCGTAGCGGGCCACCTCGAACTTGCGTTGTACGCCGCCGACTTCCAGAACCACGAGGTGCGCGTCGGCGTGTACCACCCGTACGCCGTCCGCTTCCAGGCCCGTGCGCGTGTGCCGGTAGTGGACCTCGTGTTCCTGCCCGGCCATGGCGTACCGCTTGGTCTGCGGCTGTGAGGGGACGTTGCGCCAGCCGCCGAAGCGGGAGCGGCCGTGGGCGTCGGCGAGGGCGGCGGCCAGGGGGGCGTGCGGGTCGGGGGACGGGGCGGTCAGGTCCGGCAGGTGGCGGTCGTAGAAGCCGGTGTCCATGCGGGCCGCGGTGAACTCCGGGTGGCGCAGGGAGCGGACCAGGAGGTCGCGGTTGGTGACGGGGCCGTGGATCACGGCCCGTTCCAGGGCGGAGGCGAGCTTGCGGACGGCCTCCGGGCGCGTGGGGGCGTGGGCCACGGCCTTGGCGAGCATGGGGTCGTAGTGGACGCCGATGTCGTCGCCGTCGGTGTAGCCGGTGTCGAGGCGGATGCCGTCGGGCAGGGCGAGGCGGTGCAGGCGGCCGGTCTGGGGGGACCAGTCGCGGGACGGGTCCTCGGCGTAGAGGCGGGCCTCCACGGCGTGGCCACGCGCGCGTGGCGGGGTGGTGTCGAGGGGGCGGCCCTCGGCGACGCGGATCTGTTCGGCGACCAGGTCGAGGCCGAACACGGCTTCCGTCACGGGGTGTTCGACCTGGAGGCGGGTGTTCATCTCCAGGAAGTGGGCCCTGCCGTCGGCGACGAGGAACTCGACCGTGCCGGCCCCCACGTAGTCGACGGCTCGGGCGGCCCGTACCGCGAGGGCGCTCACCTCCTCCTGGAGTTCCTCGGAGAGTCCGGGTGCCGGGGCCTCCTCGACGACCTTCTGGTGGCGGCGCTGGAGGGAGCAGTCGCGGGTGCCGAGCGGCCAGACGGTGCCGTGGGTGTCGGCGAGGATCTGGACCTCGACGTGGCGGCCGTTCTCCACGTACGGCTCGACGAAGACCTCGCCGTCGCCGAAGGTGCTCTCCGCTTCGGCCCGCGCGGCGGCCAGCTCGGCGTCCAGGTCCGCCAGGTGCCGTACGACGCGCATGCCGCGGCCTCCGCCGCCCGCCGCCGCCTTCACCAGGACCGGGAGGTCGGCCTCGGTGACGTCGGTGAGGGGCTTGAGTCCCATGAGCCGCTTGGCGCGGGTCTTGGACGCCATCGCCTCGATGGCGTCCGGGGGCGGGCCGATCCAGACCAGGCCCGCGTCCAGCACGGCCCGGGCGAAGCCGGCGTTCTCGGAGAGGAAGCCGTAGCCGGGGTGCACGGCGTCCGCTCCGGACGCGAGGGCGGCCCTCACGATCAGGTCGCCGCGCAGGTAGGTGTCGGCGGGCGCGGCGCCGGGAAGCCGTACGGCCGTGTCGGCCACGCGCACGTGGAGGGCGTTCTCGTCGGCGTCCGAGTGCACGGCGACCGTGCGGATGCCGAGCTCGCGGCAGGTGCGGAAGACGCGGCAGGCTATCTCGCCCCGGTTGGCGACGAGCACAGAAGTGATCACTGAAGGTTCCTCACATCCGGAAGACGCCGAAGCCGCCGCGCGCGCCCTCGTAGGGGGCGGTGTGGATGGCCGACAGGCACAGGCCGAGGACGGTGCGGGTGTCGCGCGGGTCGATGACGCCGTCGTCGTACAGCCGCCCGGACAGGAACATCGGCAACGACTCGGACTCGATCTGCTGCTCCACCATGGCGCGCAGGGCGGCGTCCGCCTCCTCGTCGTACGGCTGGCCCTTCGCCGCCGCCGACTGGCGGGCGACGATCGACAGCACGCCCGCGAGCTGCTGCGGGCCCATCACGGCCGACTTGGCGCTGGGCCAGGCGAAGAGGAAACGCGGGTCGTAGGCCCGGCCGCACATGCCGTAGTGGCCGGCGCCGTAGGAGGCGCCCATGAGGACCGAGAGGTGCGGGACGCGGCTGTTGCTGACCGCGTTGATCATCATCGCGCCGTGTTTGATGATGCCGCCCTGCTCGTACTCCTTGCCGACCATGTAGCCGGTGGTGTTGTGCAGGAAGAGCAGTGGGATGTCGCGCTGGTTGGCGAGCTGGATGAACTGGGCGGCCTTCTGGGACTCCTCGCTGAAGAGGACGCCTTGGGCATTGGCCAGGATGCCGATCGGATAGCCGTGGAGCGCGGCCCAGCCGGTGGTCAGGCTCGTCCCGTACAGCGGTTTGAACTCGTCGAAGTCGGAGGCGTCGACGATGCGGGCGATGACCTCGCGCGGGTCGAAGGGGCTCTTGAGGTCGCCGGGGACGATGCCGAGGAGTTCGTCGGCGTCGTACTTGGGGGGCTCGGCCGGGCCCGGGTCGCCGTAGGCCTTGCGGTGGTTGAGGCGGGCGACCACGCGGCGGGCCTGCCGGAGCGCGTCCTGCTCGTCGACGGCGAAGTGGTCGGCGAGGCCCGACACGCGCGCGTGCATCCCGGCGCCGCCCAGGGACTCGTCGTCGCTCTCCTCCCCCGTGGCCATCTTCACCAGCGGCGGACCGCCGAGGAACACCTTCGCCCGCTCCTTGACCATGATCACGTGGTCGGACATGCCGGGGATGTAGGCGCCTCCGGCCGTGGAGTTGCCGAAGACGACCGCGAGGGTGGGGATGCCGGCGGCGGACAGCCGGGTCAGGTCCCGGAAGATGGCGCCCCCGGGGATGAAGATCTCCTTCTGCGACGGCAGGTCGGCGCCGCCGGACTCCACCAGGCTGATGCAGGGCAGCCGGTTGGTGAGCGCGATGTCGTTCGCGCGCAGGGCCTTCTTCAGCGACCACGGGTTGCTCGCGCCCCCGCGCACGGTCGGGTCGTTGGCCGTGATCAGGCACTCCACGCCCTCGACGACACCGATGCCGGTGACGAGGGAGGCGCCGACGGTGTAATCGCTGCCCCAGGCGGCCAGCGGGGACAGCTCCAGGAAGGGCGTGTCGGGGTCGAGGAGCAGCTCGATCCGTTCGCGGGCGAGGAGTTTGCCCCGCTTCCGGTGTCGTGCGACGTACTTCTCGCCGCCGCCCGCGAGGGCCTTGGCGTGCTCGGCGTCGAGTTCGGCGAGCTTGGCGAGCATCGTCTCGCGGTGGGCCCGATACTCGGGGCCGCTCGGATCGAGCGCGGAGGTCAGGACGGTCACAGCAGAGCCTCCGGTATGTCCAGGTGGCGGGAGCGCAGCCATTCGCCGAGGGCCTTGGCCTGCGGGTCGAAGCGGTGCCGGTCGGCGACGCCCGCGCCGAGGATCCCTTCGACGACGAAGTTGAGAGCGCGGAGGTTGGGCAGGACGTACCGGGTGACCTTCAGCGGCCGGCTCTCGGGGATCAGCTCCCGGAACCGGTCGGTTGTCAGCTCGTGCGCGAGCCAGCGCCAGGCGTCGTCCGTGCGGGCCCACACACCGACGTTGGCGTTGCCGCCCTTGTCGCCGCTGCGGGCGCCCGCGACGAGGCCGAGCGGGGCGCGCCGGGTGGGCCCGGGCGGCAGCGGCTCCGGCAGGGGCGGTTCCGGCACCTCGTCGAGTACGGCGGTGTCGTGGGCCGGCGGCACGGGGACCCGGCGCCCGTCGTGGAGGACGGCCACGTGGTCGACGGCCCCATGGGGGACGTACACATCCTCGAAGACTCCATACGGCGCGCCCTTTTCGGGGGGTGCCAGCACATGGAAGCCGGGGTAACTGGCGAGCGCCAGCTCCACGGCGGCCCCGCTCAGGGCCCGACCGACGACCTCCTGGTCGGGGTCCCGTACGACGAGCCGCAACAGCGCGCTCGCCGTCTCCTCACTCGGGGCGTCGGCCCGGTCGGTGCGGACCAGCTCCCAGCGCACATCGGCGGCCTTCCCGAGGGCCGGTTCCATCTGCTCCCGCACCAGGGCGGCCTTGGCCTCGATGTCGAGGCCGGTGAGCACGAAGACGACCTCGTTGCGGAAGCCGCCGAGCTTGTTCAGCCCGACCTTGAGGGTGGGCGGCGGCGCCTCCCCGCGCACGCCCTCGATCCGCACCCGGTCGGGCCCGTCCTGGCCGAGCCGCACGGTGTCGAGCCGGGCGGTGACGTCCGGCCCCGCGTACCGGGCCCCGGCCGTCTCGTACAGCAACTGGGCGGTGACGGTGCCGATGTCGACGAAGCCGCCGGTGCCGGGGTGCTTGGTGATGACGCAGCTGCCGTCGTCGTGGAGCTCGGCGAGCGGGAAGCCGGGCCGGCGGACGTCGCCGTCGCGGAAGAAGGCGTAGTTGCCGCCGGTGGCCTGCGCCCCGCATTCCAGCACGTGCCCGGCGACGACGGCCCCGGCCAGCCGGTCGTGGTCCGTCTCCTGCCACCCGAAGTGGGCGGCGGCCGGCCCGCTGACGAGTGCCGCGTCCGTCACCCGCCCGGTGACGACGACGTCGGCGCCGGCCCGCAGACAGGCCGCGATCCCGAAGCCGCCGAGGTAGGCGTGGGCGGCGAGGCTGCCGGGGTGGGCGGCGGTGAGGTCGTCGCCCTCCACATGTGCGACGCGCACGGGGATGTCGAGCCGGTCGGCCAACGCCCGTACGGCGTCGGCGAGTCCGGCCGGGTTGAGCCCGCCGGCGTTGGTGACGATCCGCACGCCCCGCTCGTGGGCGAGCCCCAGGCAGTCCTCCAACTGGCGCAGGAACGTACGGGCGTATCCGGCGCCCGGGTCCTTCAGCCGGTCCCGGCCGAGGATGAGCATCGTCAGCTCGGCGAGGTAGTCGCCGGTGAGGACGTCCAGGTCGCCGCCGGTGAGCATCTCGCGCATGGCGTCGAAGCGGTCGCCGTAGAAGCCGGAGGCGTTGCCGATGCGGAGGGTCACGGCGCCTCCTCTTTCGGGGTGCGGCCGGTGCCGGGCGGGCCCGCGAAGGCCTGGGCGATGTCCAGCCAGCGGTCGGCGTCGGGGCCTTCGGCGCGCAGGGCCAGGTCGGCGCGGTGGGCGCGCTGGGTGACCAGGAGGCAGAAGTCGAGGGCGGGCCCGGTGACGCGTTGCGGGGCGTCCTCGGGGCCGTACGCCCACGAGTCGCCGGAGGGGGCCCGGAGTTCGACGCGGAAGGGATCGGCGGGCGGAGTCAGTCCGTGCACGCCGTAGGCGAAGTCCCGCGTCCGCACCCCGAGCCAGGCCACATGCCGCAGCCGGTCGGTGGGTGGGCGCACCACACCGAGTGCGTCGGCCACATCCTGTCCGTGGGCCCAGGTCTCCATCAGACGGGCCGTCGCCATGGAGGCGGCCGACATGGGTGGGCCGTACCAGGGGAAGCGCGCCTTGGGCGGGGCGGCCCGCAGCGCCTCGTCCAGCGCCGTACGGCCCTCGCGCCACCGCGCGAGCAGCTCGGCGGGCGGGAGTCCGGCGTCCTCCTCGGCGCCCTCGTCGACGAAGGAGCCCGGTGCGGCGAGGGCCTTCTCGACCAGGGCCTGGAAGCCGTCGGCGTCCGTGACGGCGAGCAGGGCCGAACGGTCCGTCCAGGCCAGGTGGGCGATCTGGTGGGTGACGGTCCAGCCGGGCGCGGGGGTGGGGAGCGCCCAGCTCGGTGCGCTCAACCCGGCGACGAGGCGGTCGAGTTCCTCGCTCTCCTCGCGCAGGTCGTCGATCACGGACGTCGTCGGATCGGACACGGGCGCTCCCCTCGGGGCACGGCGGTGTGGGAGGTGGTGCAGGGCGGTGTGGCGTGCTGAGGAGCATGGCAGCGGCGCCAGAAACAATCAAGCGTGCTTGCATGAAAATGTGCCGGTGGCCGGAAGCTGTGCGTCGGCGGCGCGCTCCATACACTCGGGGACGCGCTCGTTCACTTGGTCGCGCACGGGTCAGGCATCGGGGGAGACACAAGGATGAGCAGCTGGAACCCGGGCGGGCAGCCGCCGCCGTACGGCCCGCACGGCGGGCAGCCGTACCCGCCGCCCGAGCCCGGCCCCTATGGGCCCCCGCACCAGCCACCGGGCGCCGGCGGTGGCTATCCGCCCCATGTGCCGCACCCCTATACGCCCCCTCCGATGCCACCGCAGGCGCCACCGCCCGGCCCCTTCACGCGGCTGCGGCGGCGGATCGGCCCCATCCACACCGCGCGCCGGGTCTTCAAGCCGTCCCGGCCGGACCTCGTGGAGGATCCGTTCATCGCGCGTATGCAGAGGGTCCGCACGTTCGTGGGGCTCGGCGCGGTGGTGTGGGTGTCGGTGTCCTACAAGGTCGCCCACTCCGTCGAGGACGTGGCGAGCGACCGGTTCTCGCAGTCGTGGATCAGCGTGCTGGTGCTGTCCGTGACACTCCCGGTGGTCGTGGGCGTCCTTGCGGCCCTGACGGCTCCGTCGGCCCGCTCGGACCTACTGCGCCGGGCGGCGCGGTCGTTCGGCGCGATCCTGGCCCTCGTCGCCGTGGTCTTCGTCTTCCCGGCGACCATGCTCACCGGCTTCCTCGACGGGAAATTCGCGACCACCCCGGTGATGACCGTGGTCACTTGGGTGGTCATCGTGTTGATCCTGGTGTGGGTGACGCCGTTCATCTTCTGGGGCATCGGCCTGGGACTGATCCATGTGTTCCGCACGGCCGACATCCACCAGACCATGCCGCCGCTGCTCACCATGACGCTGGTCTGGGAGATGGCACTGATCGATGTGTTCACCGGGGCGTACGCGGGCGTGCCGGGGCCGGTGCGGGCGGTGTTCGTGCTCGGGGCCCCGCTGTCGGTGACCGCGGTCGGGCTGTGGGAGCTGCGGCGGCTGCGGATGCATTACGGGATCTCGGTGCGGGGGGTGCTGGTGCGCTAGGGGGCGCGGACACCCCTGGGGAGTCACATCTCAGCCGTCGACGTCGAGTGCCGTCCCGTACAGCCGGTCCACGTGCAAGCGGACGACCACCCGCCGTTCGGCCACCAACTGCTCCAGGAACGCGCCTTCGTCCTGCGGCCTGGCCTGCTCCGGGATGATCCCGAGCAGCTCCCGCCCGACCTCGTCGCCGGGAACCGTCGTGACGTCGGACACCTCCGCCTCGCCCTCCGCGACGGCGAACGACCACACGTCACCGCCCTGCACATGCAGCGCCGCGCGCGGATTGTGCCGCAGCTGCCTGACCTTGACGCGGTCGGCCGTCGTCGAGAACCGCACGATCCGGGCCTCGGGGTCCCAGCCGTAGACCATGGTGGTCAGATGGGGCCGGCCGTTGCGCTTGACGGTGGCGAGCGTGCCGAACTGTTGCTCGCCGAGCAGGTCGGAGAGGGCTTCCTCGGACAGCGGGCGGGGTGCGGGGCCTTGAGTCATGACCAGGTCAACTCCGGTGCCCGCGCGGAAATTTCACGACGGCGAGCGCACCGCCGTTAGGGTGGCTCGCATGGGCGCCGACGTGGACACGGGGATCGAGATGGTGGCCGTCCCGCCCGGGCGGGTGACGCTGTCCGACCGGCGGACGCAGCGGAGTTGGGCCGTCGACGTCGCGTCGTTCCGGATGTCGGCGGTGCCGGTCACCCAGGCCTGGTACGCCCGGGTCACCGGCGAGCGGCCGAGTGCCGTCCACGGTGAGCGGCTGCCCGTCGAGGGCGTGTCGTGGTGGGACGCGGTCCGGTTCTGCAACGCGCTGTCCCGGGCGGAGGGGCTGACGCCGGTGTACCGCCTGTGCGACGACTCGGAGTCGGTCGGCCGGGACGTCTCCGGTGACGGGTACCGGCTGCCGACCGAGGCCGAGTGGGAGCACGCCTGCCGGGCCGGCGGCAGCGGGCCGCGGTACGGGCGGCTCGACGAGATCGCCTGGTATCGCGGCACCTCACAGGAGCGGATCCGCCCCGTCGGCGGCAAGCGGCCCAACGCGTGGGGCCTCTACGACATGCTGGGCAATGTCTGGGAGTGGTGCTGGGACGTCTACGACGCCGAGGTCTACGGCACCTACCGGGTGCTGCGGGGCGGCGGCTGGGCCGACGAGCACTGGAGTTGCCGTGCTTCTGTCCGGCGCCGCAGCCATCCGACGTTCCGGATCGACGACGTCGGGTTTCGCGTGGCGCGCGCGTCCCGGCCGCAGTGAACGCCTCCCGCTCGCTCTAGCCCTCCAGGCCCGTGCCCTCCAGCGCCGCCGTCTTCCGGCGGCCGCCGCCGCGTCCGCGCCCGACCTGGGTCCGTACCGCTCCCATGCTCGCCACGATGACGAGGGCGATCGCGGCTGCCTCCATGGCGGTGAGGGCCTGGTCGAGGAGGAGGAAGCCGGCCGTCGCGGCGATGGCCGGTTCCAGGCTCATGAGGATCGCGAAGGTGGAGGCGGGCAGGCGGCGCAGGGCGAGGAGTTCGAGGGTGTAGGGCAGGACCGAGGAGAGCAGGGCCACCGCCGCGCCCAGACCCAGCGTCACCGGGTCGAGCAGCTTCGTGCCCGACTCGGCGATGCCGAGCGGCAGGAACAGCACCGCCCCCACGGCCATCGCCAGGGCCAGGCCGTCCGCCTGCGGGAAGCGGCGGCCCGTACGGGCGCTGAAGATGATGTAGGCCGCCCACATGGCGCCGGCGCCCAGGGCGAAGGCCGCTCCTGTGGGGTCGAGGCCGCTGAAGCCTCCGCCGCCGAGGAGGAAGACGCCGGCGAGGGCGAGGGCCGCCCAGACGAGGTTGATCGCGCGGCGGGACGCCAGCACCGAGAGGGCGAGCGGGCCCAGGACTTCCAGGGTGACAGCGGGGCCCAGCGGGATGCGGGCGACGGCCTGGTAGAAGAGGCCGTTCATCGCGGCCATGGTGATGCCGAAGACGACGACCGTGCTCCAGTCGGCGCGCGAGTGGCCGCGCAGGCGGGGCCGGCAGACCAGCAGCAGGACGGCCGCCGCCACGAGCAGCCGCAACGCCACCACCCCGAGGGCACCCGCCCTCGGCATCAGCATCACGGCCAGCGCGCCGCCGAACTGCACCGAGACTCCGCCCGCGAACACCAGGCCCACCGGTCCGAGGGAGCCCAGCCGGCCCGGCCCCGCGGCCGGTGGGCCGGCGGCGGCGGTCGTCGCGGACTGGGGCGTGGTGGCGGTGTCCGGAGGGGTCACGGGCGATCCTGTGCTCGGCGTACCTACATCTTCATCCACGCTCACGTGCATCAAGATGTACTTCGAAGTCCAGAGTAATGGACTCGGCCAGGCGCGTAAACCGTTTATGCCACTGTCTCGGAAGGCTCCGGGGCCGGGCTCTCAGCGGCGGGCCAGGTACAGGCTCAGCGCCTTGTACAGCAGCCGGTTGATCGGGAAGTCCCACTCGCCGAGGTACTCGACGGCCTCGCCGCCCGTGCCCACCTTGAACCGGAGCAGGCCCAGCAGGTGGCTGGACTCCTCCAGCGTGTCGGTGATGCCGCGCAGGTCGTAGACGGCGGCGCCGAGTTCATGGGCGTCCGTCATCATGCGCCACTGCACGGCACTGCTCGGCTGGACCTCGCGCCGCCGGCTGGTGGAGGCGCCGTAGGAGTACCAGACGTGGTCACCGACGGTCAGCATCGTCGCGGCCGCGAGCACCTCGCCGTCGTGGTGGGCGAGGTAGAGCCGCATACGGTCCGGGTGCTCGGCGGTGAGCGCGCTCCACATGCGCTGGAAGTAGGGCAGCGGGCGCGGGACGAAACGGTCCCGCTCGGCGGTCTCGCAGTACAGCTCGTGGAAGGCCGGCAGGTCCTCGTAGCCGCCGCGCACGACCTTCACGCCGGCCTTCTCCGCCTTGGTGATGTTGCGCCGCCACTGCTGGTTCAGGCCGCCGCGGATGTCCTCCAGCGACCGTCCGGCCAGCGGCACCTGGAAGACGTACCGGGGCTGTCCCGCGGCGAAACCGTCCTCGCCGCCGGGTTCGGTCTGCCGCCAGCCCATGCGGCGCAGGGTGTCCGCGACCTGACCGGCCCGCGGTTCGAACGACGTCGCCCGCACGTCGCGCAGACGCCGGGCGGCCGGGTCCGCGATCGCCGCCTTGACCGCCTCGGCGCTCCAGCGGCGCACCACGACCGGCGGGCCCATCCGCACCGCGAACGCACCCCGTCTGCCGAGGTGGGCGACCATCGGCTCCAGCAGGCGTTCGAGGCCGGGTTCGTGCCAGTCGATGAGCGGGCCCTCGGGCAGGTACGCCAGGTACCGCGGCAGTCCGGGCAGCTTCGGCCCGGGCAGCGGGCGCAGCAGCACCAGTCCCGCGCCCACGAGCTGCCCGGCCCCGTCGAACCAGCCGAGGCTCTCCGCCCGCCAGTCGGGCTTCACCTCGCCCCAGGAGGGGATCTGCGTGTGGCTGGCGGAGGGGCGGGCCGCGACGAACGCGAGATGCTCGTCTCGGGTGATCGGCTGGACGCGGACGCTCATGCGCGGGCTCCTTCGAGTGGCTGGTGCCGAGAGCCTAGGAGCGGCCCCGCCCCTCCCCCGGCTCAGACACTCGGGTCCACCCGTCCCGTGGCCCGAACGCCTCAAGCGCGTCCGGCGACGGCCACTCGCCCCGGTTCACCGCCCGATCTCCGGGTCGTTCCCTGCTTCTCCCTCCAGCGCCGCCGCCAGTACCTCCGCCAGGTGCCTGCCCCGTACGCCCGCCAGCTGCTCCAGCTGCGTGCGGCAGGAGAAGCCGTCCGCCAGGACGACCGTGCCGTCGGGGGCGTTGCGTACCGACGGCAGGAGCTGTTCCTCGGCGCATGCGGCGGACACCTCGTAGTGGCCCTTCTCGAAGCCGAAGTTCCCCGCGAGGCCGCAGCAGCCGCCGCTCAGCTCGCCGGTGAGCTGAGCGGCTCCGCGCAGCCGGCGGTCGGCGGCGTCGCCCAGCACCGCGTGCTGGTGGCAGTGGGTCTGGCCGGCCACCGGGCGGTCGAGCCGCGGCGGTGTCCAGTCGGGGGCGTGGCGTTCCAGCGTCTCCGCGAACGTGCGGACCTTGGCGGCGAGGCGGGCCGCGCGCGGATCGTCGTGCAGCAGCTCGGGGACGTCCGTGCGCAGGGCCGCGGCACAGCTCGGCTCCAGGACCACGACCGGGGCCTCGGTCTCCAGCACCGGTTCCATCAGGTCGAGCGTGCGGCGCAGGACCACTCGGGCGCGGTCCAGCTGCCCCGTCGACACGTACGTCAGCCCGCAGCAGACGTGGCCCCGGCCCCGCAGCAGGGACAGCGGGTCGAGCGCGACGGTCCTGCCGTCGCCCACCGGCGGTTTCGCCAGGCGCACGGTCGGCGGCAGCGCCACCCGCAGCCCGGCCGCCTCCAGCACCCGTACGGCGGCCCGCCCCACGGAGGGCGAGAGGTACTCGGTGAAGGTGTCGGGCCACAGGACGACCAGGTCGCCGCCCTGCACGGAGGCCCGCCGCCGCTCCCACCACCGGCTGAACGTCCGTGTCGCCACCCGGGGGATCTCCCGCTCGGGGGCGATGCCGCCCAGCCGTTTCGCCGTCCAGGCGAAGGGGCGCATCCGGGCGAGGGCGTTGACCAGCGGAGCCGTGCGCGTACGGGCCACCGCGCGGAGCCACACCGGCAGCCGGCCCATCGCGTAGTGCGCGGCCGGGCGGCGCCGGCCGGCGTAGTGGTGGTGGAGGAACTCCGCCTTGTAGGTGGCCATGTCCACCTCCACCGGGCAGTCCGACCGGCAGCCCTTGCAGGACAGGCACAGGTCCAGGGCGTCCCGCACCTGCGTGGAGCGCCAGCCGTCCGTCACCACCTCACCGGCGAGCATCTCGTGCAGCAGCCGGGCCCGCCCGCGCGTGGAGTGCTGCTCCTCGCCGGTCGCCCGGAAGGACGGGCACATGACGGCGGAGCCGGACACCGAGGTCGTGCGGCACTTGGCGACGCCCACGCAGCGCCGCACCGCCGCCGAGAAGTCACCGCCGTCGGAGGGGTAGCCGAAGGCGACGTCGACGGGCTCGCGGGGGAGGACGGAGAAGCGCAGGCCTGCGTCCAGGGGCGCGGGGCGCACCAGCATGCCGGGGTTGAGGAGGTCGTCCGGGTCCCACATCCCCTTCGCCCGCTCGAACAGGCCGACCATCTCCGGCCCGTACATCCTGGGCAGCAGCTCCGCCCGCGCCTGCCCGTCGCCGTGCTCCCCGGACAGCGAGCCGCCGTGGGTCACCACCAGCTCCGCGAGCTCCTCCGAGAAGCGGCGGAACCGGGCGATGCCGGGCTCCGTCAGCAGGTCGAAGTCGATCCGGACGTGGATGCAGCCGTCCCCGAAGTGCCCGTACGGCGTGCCGCGCAGCCCGTGGGCGGCCAGCAGCGCCCGGAAGTCCCGCAGATACGGCCCGAGCCGGGCGGGCGGCACCGCGCAGTCCTCCCAGCCGGGCCAGGCCTCCGTCCCGTCCGGCATCCGGGTCGCCGTGCCGCTCGCGTCCTCCCGGATCCGCCACAGCGCGCGCTGCCCCGCCGGGTCGGTCACCACCAGGGCGTCCACGACATCGGCCGCCCCCACGATCCCCTCCGCACGCGCGCGTGCCTCCCCGGCCGTCTCCCCGCCGGTCTCCACGAACAGCCAGGCCGCGCCCCGCGGCAGCGCGGCCGGGGACGGCACCAGGTCCGCCGCCATGCCCTCCACGGTCAGCGGACCGTACGGCAGCAGCCCGGCGGCCGCCTCCGCCGCCGCGCTCTCGTCGGCGTAGCCCAGCACGGCCAGCGCACGCGCGCGTGGTGCCTCGACGAGTCGTACGACCGCCTCCGTCAGCACGCCCAGCGTGCCCTCCGAGCCGCAGAAGGAGCGGGCCACGTCGGCGCCCCGCTCGGGCAGCAGGGCGTCCAGCGCGTACCCGGAGATGCGGCGGGGCAGCTCCGGGAAGCCCGTACGCAAACGGGCCAGTTCGCCGTCCACCAGCTCCCGCAGGCCCTCCGGCGCGCCGGACCAGTCCCGCCCGAGCCGCAGCCGCCGCCCGGGCGCGGTGATCACGTCCAGTTCGCGCACACTGTCGGCGGTCGTCCCCCAGGCCACCGAGTGCGAACCGCACGAGTTGTTGCCGATCATGCCGCCGAGCGTGCAGCGGCTGTGGGTGGAGGGGTCGGGGCCGAACCGCAGCCCGTGCGGGGCCGCCGCCTCCTGGAGCCGGTCGAGCACCAGCCCCGGCTGCACGACGGCCGTACGCGCCTCGGGATCCAGCGACACGAGGCGGTTCATGTGACGGGTGAAGTCCAGCACCACGCCCGTACCGGTCGCCTGCCCGGCGATCGACGTGCCCCCGCCCCGGGGCACCACCGGCACGCGGTGGGCCCGGCACACCTCCAGCACGCCGGCCACGTCGTCGGCGTCGCGCGGGGCGACGACGCCGAGCGGGACCCGGCGGTAGTTGGAGGCGTCCATGGTGGCCAGTGCCCGGGAGGTGACGTCGAAGCCCACATCGCCCCGGACGACCTTGCGCAGCTCGGCCTCAAGATCCGTCATACGTCCAGCAAACCAGTCTCACGCCGGCACGAACCCCGTCTCACCCGACGGAACGCGTTTCGCCCAGGTTTCCTCACCGGCTAACCTCCAGAGCGTGGCTGAGATCCAGATTCCTGCTGACATCAAGCCCGCCGACGGTCGATTCGGCGCGGGCCCCTCCAAGGTGCGGGTGGAGGCGCTGGACGCCCTGGCCGCCACCGGTACGTCCCTGCTCGGCACCTCCCACCGCCAGGCCCCCGTCAAGAACCTGGTCGGCAAGGTGCGCGAGGGCATCCGTGAGCTGTTCCAGCTCCCCGACGGGTACGAGGTGGTCCTCGGCAACGGCGGCTCCACCGCGTTCTGGGACATCGCGACGCACGGCCTGATCGAGAACAAGTCACAGCACCTCAGCTTCGGCGAGTTCTCCTCCAAGTTCGCCAAGGCCGCCAAGCTCGCGCCCTGGCTGGCCGAGCCGGACGTCATCTCCAGCGACCCGGGCACGCACCCCGAGCCGGTCGCCGAGGCGGGCGTCGACGTGTACGCCTTCACCCACAACGAGACCTCCACCGGTGTCGCCATGCCGATCAAGCGCGTGGCCGGCGCGGACGAGGGCGCCCTGGTGCTCGTCGACGCCACCTCCGGTGCCGGCGGCCTCCCCGTCGACATCGCCGAGACGGACGTCTACTACTTCGCCCCGCAGAAGTCCTTCGCCTCCGACGGCGGCCTGTGGATCGGCGTCTTCTCCCCCGCCGCGATCGAGCGCGCCGAGCGCGTCCACGCCTCCGGCCGGCACGTCCCGGAGTTCTTCTCGCTGCCGACGGCGATCGACAACTCCCGCAAGAACCAGACGTACAACACCCCGGCCCTCGCCACGCTGTTCCTCCTCAACGAGCAGCTGGAGTGGATCAACGGCCAGGGCGGCCTGGACTGGTCGGTGCGCCGCACCGCCACCTCCGCGCGGACGCTGTACGGCTGGGCCGAGGACGTCAAGTTCGCGAACCCGTTCGTCACCGACCCGGCCAAGCGCTCCCAGGTCATCGGCACGATCGACTTCACGGACGAGGTCGACGCCGCCGCCGTCGCCAAGGTCCTGCGCGCCAACGGCATCGTCGACACCGAGCCCTACCGCAAGCTCGGCCGCAACCAGCTGCGCGTCGCGATGTTCCCGGCGATCGACCCGGCGGACATCGAGGCCCTGACGAAGTGCGTCGACTACGTGATCGAGAAGCTCTGACCTTCTCCCGCAGACCATGAGGGGCGCCCGGTATGTTCCGGGCGCCCCTCACGTCATGTCAGGCGATGCTCACGCGAGCGCGCTCAGACCCCGGACCCCAGGATCCCGCGCAGGGTGTCGTCGACCGTCGCGACGGCCGACTGGCCCGTGCTCGGCGTCTTGCCCGCCGTGGCCTGCGGCTTCGGGTCGGGCAGCTTCTTGCAGACCGCGTCGGCCACGCCGCTGCCGTGCGGCACCTTGCCGCTGGTCAGGTACGTCGCCAGGTACTTGTCGAGGCAGGCGTTGCCGCTCAGCGAGATGCCGTGGTTGCCGCCGCCCTGTTCCACCACCAGGCTGGAGCCCTTGAGCAGCCGGTGCATGGTGACACCGCCCTGGTACGGGGTGGCCGCGTCGTCCGTCGCCTGGAACAGCAGCACCGGCGGGAGCTTGGCGTTGGCCACGTTCACCGGCTTCAGCGACTGCGTCGGCCAGAACGCGCACGGCGCGTTGTACCAGGCGTTGTTCCAGGCCATGAACGGCGCCTTCTCGTACACGGCCCAGTTGTCCTTGCGCCACTGCTTCCAGTCGCGCGGCCAGGACGCGTCACGGCACTGCACCGAGGTGTAGACGCTGTAGCCGTTGTCACCGGAGGCGTCGATGGCGGCGATGTTGTCGTACGCCTTCACCAGCGCGGCGGTGTCCTTCTTGTTGACGTAGGCCGCGAACGTCTGGGCGAGGGTGGGCCAGTAGGCGTTGTTGTAGCCGCCGGGTATGAAGATGTCCTCCAGCTCGGAGGCGCCCACCTTGCCGCCCGCCGGCTTCTTGGCCAGGGCCGCCCGCATCGCGTACCACTTGGCCTCGACCTTCTTCGGGTCGGTGCCGAGCTTGTACGTCGAGTCGTACTTGGCGATCCATGCCATGAGCGCCTTGTGGCGCTTGTCGAAGGCGTAGTCCTGCTGGATGTTGTCGTCGTACCAGACGCCGGTCGGGTCGACGATCGAGTCCAGCACCAGGCGCCGCACGCGCTCGGGGAACAGCTTGGCGTAGACCGAGCCGAGGTAGGTGCCGTACGAGTAGCCGAAGTAGTTGATCTTCTTGGCGCCGAGCGCCTTGCGGATCGAGTCCATGTCCTTCACGGCGCTGACCGTGTTGATGTACGGCAGGACGCCGGCGTACTTCTTGCCGCAGGCCTGGGCGAAGGACTTGGCGCGGTCGAGGTTGGCCTTCTCCAGCGCGGGCGTGCTGGGCACGGAGTCGGGACGCACCGGGTCGAAGTAGCCCGGCTTGCAGTCCAGGGCGGGCTGGCTCTTGCCCACGCCGCGCGGGTCAAACCCGATGACGTCGTACTGGGCGGCGACCTCCTTCGGCAGGGACGACGCGACGAAACCGGCCAGCGACAGGCCGCTGCCGCCGGGGCCGCCGGGGTTGACCAGCAGCGGGCCCTGGTACGTCTTGGCGGTGTGCGGCACGCGGGACAGCGCCAGCGTGATCTGCTTCCCCTGCGGCTTGGCGTAGTCGAGGGGCACCTTCACCGACGCGCACTGGAGCGTCGGGTAGTCCTCCGTGGCGCACTTCTTCCACGTGACCTTCGCGGCCTGGGCGGTGTTCGCGGAGTGCGGCGCGCTGGCGCTGGCGGGGACGGCGGTGAGCGTCCCGGCCAGGACGACGGTCGCGCCGCACAGGACGGCTGCGCTTCTTCTCATGGAGTTCTCTCAGAACGGTGAGGGGGGTCAGGACCGCGGGTCCCACGGTCCGTCCCGCATCGTTTCGGAAGAGCGCGCCGTTCACGTACGTTTTCGACCAAGACTTGACCGAATCGAGTCATCGCATCTGCTCAAGGGCCTTCAGAAACAGGGGCGTTCCGGCGATTTCCGGAACGCCCCTCCCTCACCCCACTCCCCTCTCCCCTCACTCCGCGGTCAGGTCGCCGTACAGCTCACGCTCGCCACGCTCCCGCCCCCGGGCACACCGCCCAGGCCGAAGCTCGCCGAACCTCCCGCGGGCACGCTCCCGTTGTGCGCGGCGTTCACCGCCGTGACGGTCGCGCCGCTCTGGGTGTGCGACGCGTTCCACATGCTGGTGACCTTCTGGGAGCCGGACCATGTCCAGCTCACCTTCCAGGACTTGAGCGGCACGGTGCCGGTGTTGGTCACCTTCACCTCGGCGTTGAAACCGCCGCCCCAGTCGCTGCCGACGGTGTAGGCGGCGGAGCAGGCGGCCGTACCGCCGGGGTCGCCCGGGCCGCCCGGGCCGGGTCCGGAACCGCCGCCCTCGAAGCCCGGCGCCTTGACGGCCGCCAGGTATCCGTCCTTCGCGGTGTCCACGGTCTGCCAGTCGTCCTTCAGGATCCCGCCCGTGTCACCGGAGTTGGGGTTCCAGGACCAGAACGTCCAGTGGAAGCTGTCGGCGCCGTGCGCCGACGTCGAGCGCAGGTACTTGACCAGCTCGGCCAGCCACTTCTGGTCCACCGCCGGCTGGAGCGTCGTACCGAACTCGCCGAGCCAGACCGGCGCGATGTCCTGCTTGAAGATGTAGCCCCAGTACTTGTCCCAGATCCCCGGCATGTTGGCGGGGAAGGACGGGTCGCTGAACCACGACTGCTGGGCCACGGACGTGGCGTAGTCGTGGGCCGAGTACACCAGCCGGTTCGGGACGTCCAGCTGGACCGGGTACTGGGCGACGCCCATGAGGTTGCCGCCCCACCAGCCGTTGGCGCCGTTGTGCGACTGCACGCCCTCCACCATGATCAGCAGCTCGGGGTTGACCGACAGCACCGCGTTGCCCGCGCGCTGAGCGGCCAGCCGCCAGTCCCGGGCCGTGTCGCCGCAACCCCAGCAGGCGGGGTCGTGGGGCTCGTTGTGCAGGTCGATGCCGACGACGGTGGGGTTGCCCTTGTAGCGCGCCGCGAGGGACTTGAGGCCCGCGATCCAGGTCGACTCAGGGACCGAGGCCGTGTACCAGAGCGCCGACTGGCCCGCCGCGTCCGGCCGGTGCCGGTCCAGGACGATCTTGAGGCCGGCCTGACCCGCGTACGCCACGATCCGGTCCAGGACCTGAAGCGACGTCAGGCCCCGCAGGTCGGTGTTCTTGCCGTCGTGGTTGATGCTCCCGGGCATGGCGCCGGGCTTGAGGATGTCGTCGCTGTAGGGCATGCGGATGGTGTTGTAGCCCAGCGACTTCATCTGGTCGATCATGCTTTTGTAGTCGCGGGCCCACAGGCCGTGGACGACGTGGATGTCGGTCTCGAAGCCGAACCAGTTGACGCCGGCGATACGGACCGGCTGCCCGGCCGCGTCCAGGATCTGCCGACCACTGGTGTGCCAGTAGCCGGCGCCGGCCTGCGCGTCGACATCGGCGTCGGCCCGTGCCGACTGGGTACCGGCCAGGGGTAACAGGAGCGCCGCGGCGACGCACAGCGCTCTTCGCAGAGTGCGGAACATGGCTGCTTCCTCTCGGGGAGGCGCGGCCCCGGAACAGTTATGGGAGCGCTCCCATGTGTGCCGCGCACCTACCAGGAAACTGAGGCACCATGAGCACGTCAAGGAGGTGCGCGTTCACATCTCAGACTCGGCCCGCCCCACAGCCGACGAAGACGAATGCCATCCGGTCCGCACGGGTACCGCGATCCGCTCCACGGTCTCCTCGATCTGAACCAGGCACTCGTGCACTTGCGACGGGGGCGCCCCAAGAGGGTCTTTCACATCCACGCCACCCCTACGCGCCGATACGGCACCACGGCGAGCGGCGGCGCCCTGCACAAGGGCAGCAAACCGTGCGGCCGGATCCACCGCGCCTGCGGCGTCTTCCGACCGCACCAGCCGGGCGAACTCAAGGAAGGTGAACGCGCGGGACAACGCACGCACAGGAGAGAGCTGCACAGCGGCCTCCCGATGCTCCCGCGCAGCGCCCAGCACCAGGTCCGCGTTCTCGACCATGTCCTGGGTCAGTCGGCGGGCGCCCACCCCGCAGGGCTCCACGCCGCGCGCGACGAGGAAGGAGGCGACGGCGGCCGCCATCGGCACACCCACGACGGCACGGGTGCCGGCACTGCTCACTCGGATTTCTTGCCGATGTTCGAGCAACCGGTGCCTGAGCAGGCACTCGGCAAGCGGAGAGCGGAAGACGTTGCCGGTGCACACCACAAGTACGCGGAACGGGGGCACGCACCCTCCAGGAAGAGAAGAAGAGGAGATCAGGACATGTGGCGCGGTTCCGTCATCGGCGTCTCCACCGGGCGACATCAGCGCCCCCGAAAGCGCGACACGTGTCTAATCACGGCCTCGCTGGTCGGGGCGGCCGCCAGGGGCCGACCAACCGAATAGCACACATCGAGCAAATCGGGTCCTCGAATCCGGGGGCTGGCGGCCAGTCCGGTGATCCACCTACGCCAAAAGGCGTCATACCCTCCTAAGTCGCTTAACAAGCCACATCAGAGGCTAACTATGGACATACCGTACTCGGGGTCGGACCATGCCGTCGCCTATATCCACTTGAGGAGCGTGAACGCGATGACGGCTTCATCGAAGTGTCGTGCCGCTTTCGCGACCGCGGCAGCCTCCGCTGTCCTGGCCGCAGTTCCAGTCATCGGGGCCCAACCCGCCCACGCCCAGCCCTATCCACCCGGCCCTCCGGACCTGACCCTCACCGCCACCACCGTCGACGCGGGAGACGACCTCGGCTTCACGGGGACCGGGTTCGATCCGAACGAGGGGGTAGTCGCAGTCCTGTTCTCGAAGCCGGTCAAGCTGGGCCGCTTCACCGCCGACGCGAACGGCACGGTGGAGGGCACCGTCACCATCCCCAAGTGGACGGACCCGGGCAAGCACATCTTCGCCCTCAAGGGCGTGGAGTCGAACAAGTCCTTGAAGGCCAAGATCTTCGTACGCCCGCACAAGCCTCACCTTGCCGACACCGGTGAGGACCGTTCGCTCGTCATGCTGGGCGGAACGGCGGCGCTGCTCGCGCTCGGGGCCGGCACGATGGTGGCCGTCCGCCGACGCCAGCACAACTGACCACCCCTGTCCCTGTCGATCCGACCGTAGCGAAGCCCGTGCGCTACCGACGGCCGACAGCGGGTCCTCCGGCGCTGCCACTCAGGTCGCCGCCGGAGTCCCGCTGTCGGCCGTTGCGTTCCCCGGCCGCCCGAAGCAGGGCTCTGCGGGAAGGCGCTCGTTCTCACCCTCCAGGGCTGGGCGGCGTCGCTGAGTTCGCGCCGGACGGCGCCCTGCCGCCCTGTCCCTCACACACGCCGGCCAGGACGACCGTGCGCCGCAGGAGGACCGGCGCCGCCGGCGATTCGCCCCCCGCTCCGAGTCCGGCCGCCGCGGAGACCGTCAGTTCCGCAGCGTGCCGGACTCGAGGCTTTCCACGTACCAGGCGTAGGTCCGGGCAATGCCTTCCCGCAGCCCGACACGAGGAGCCCAGCCGAGCGCGGTGAGCCGGGACACGTCGAGCAGTTTGCGGGGAGTACCGTCCGGCTGCTTCGTGTCCCACTCGACGCTCCCCCGGTATCCGGCGATGTCCGCGACGAGCTCCGCCAGCTCCCGGATGGTCAGGTCCGTGCCGGTGCCGACGTTGACCGGACTGTCCGCGTCGTAGTGCTCGATCAGGTGCAGGCACGCCCGTGCCAGATCGTCCACATGGAGGAACTCCCGACGAGGCGTGCCGCTGCCCCAGTTCACGACCCGTCGCGCACCCGACTTCTTCGCCTCGTGGAAGCGCCGCATCAGGGACGGCAGCACGTGGGAGTGCTCGGGATGGAAGTTGTCACCCGGCCCGTACAGGTTGGTCGGCATGGCGGAGATCCAGGGCAGCCCGTACTGGCGTCGTACCGCCTGCACGTGCAGGATGCCGGCGATCTTGGCGATGGCGTAGGCGTCGTTGGTCGGCTCCAGAGGTCCCGTCAGCAGCGCTTCCTCACGGATGGGCTGCTCGGCGAACTTCGGGTAGATGCAACTGGACCCCAGGAACAGCAGCCGCTCCACGCCGTGCTCCAGAGCCGCGTCCAGCACATTCACCTGGATGCGCAGGTTGTCGGAGAGGAACTCCGCGGGCCGGGTGGCGTTCGCCTTGATCCCGCCCACGCGCGCCGCGGCCAGTACCACCACGTCCGGGCGCATGGCCGCGAACCAGTCGAACACCGCCCGCCGCTCCCTCAGGTCCAGCTCCGCCGAGCGGGGCGCGACCACATCGGTGAACCGTTCATGGCGGAGTTCCCTGCGCACCGCCGAACCGACCAACCCGGAGCCCCCGGCCACGAACACGCGCGCCGAGCGGTCGAGGGGGCGGTGCGCCCTGCCGTCCGCCACCGGGGCGGGGCTGCTCGCCCCGGAGGCGGCCGGAACTGTGGCACCGGTATCAGTAGGGGCGGTCATGGGCTTCGCTGCCCTCCTTCGCGGACGGTGCGTCAAGAGCCGCCGACTCCGCGCATCTTGAGGACGGAACGTCCACGAGCTGGATGAAACTGGTACAACCACTGAAAACGCGACACAACGCCATGAAGCGGACTATAGCGCCAATTTCCGTATTCTTGCCGGGTGCCAGAGGTGCCGGAGTTCGGGCCGAGAGGGAGCAGCATGCTGAAGACGAAGATCGCCGACCCCGCCAGGCCCGGGACCCTTGCCCACTCGGCTCGCGCCAAGCGCTGGGGCGAACTGCTGCGATGCTTTCCCGACCTGGCCGACATGCATGTTCTCGACCTCGGCGGCACCCCGACCGCCTGGCGTGGCGTGCCCGTTCGCCCGGCCCACGTGGTGACCGTCAATCTCGACCCGCGCACGACCCGGCATGCCGAGCCCGGAATCACGCCGGTCGTCGCGGACGCGTGCAGCCTCTCACTGCCGACGCACATGGTCACCCGGCGATTCGACCTGGTGTACTCGAACTCCGTCATGGAGCACGTGGGAGGGCACCACCGGCGGAAGCAGTTCGCCGACACGGTGCACACCCACGCGGACCACCATTGGGTGCAGACCCCCTACCGCTACTTCCCCGTCGAACCCCACTGGCTGTTCCCAGGGCTTCAATGGCTCCCGTTCCCGGCTCGCGTGGCCGTCTCCCGGCACTGGGGACACGGGCACGTCCCACGCGCGGGGCGTGCGCAGGCCACCCGCGACGTCCAGGAGGTCGAGCTGCTGTCCGCGGCCGAGATGCGGTCCTACTTCCCCGCTTCCACCATCTGGTTCGAACGCTTCGCAGGACTTCCCAAGTCCCTGGTCGCCAGGAAGTGAGCCGCGCCCGCCGCTTCCCGCCCCGCTCAGGTGCGCTTTCCAGCCCGCACAGCCCAGCAAAGGAATCCGCGTGACGGACAAGACCGCGCTCATCACCGGCATCACCGGCCAGGACGGCTCCTACCTCGCAGAACTGCTGCTGGAGAAGGGATACGTGGTGCACGGAATCGTCCGCCGCGCCTCGACCTTCAACACGCAACGCATCGACCATCTCTACCGGGATCCGCACGACCCCGGGGCGCGTCTCTTCCTGCACTACGGCGACCTGACCGACGGAACCCGGATTGCGGGGCTGCTGGAGCGGCTGCGCCCCGACGAGGTCTACCACCTGGCCGCCCAGTCCCATGTGCGGGTCTCGTTCGACGAGCCCGAGTTCACCGGGGACGCCACCGGACTGGGTACCACGCGGTTGCTGGAGGCGATCAGGACGACGGGCCTGCCCTGCCGGTTCTACCAGGCATCCAGCTCCGAGATGTTCGGTGCCTCCCCGCCGCCTCAGCACGAGGGCACCCCCTTCCACCCCCGTTCCCCGTACGGGGTCGCCAAGGTGTACGCGTACTGGGCGACGCGCAACTACCGGGAGGCGTACGGGATGTACGCGGTCAACGGCATCCTGTTCAACCACGAGTCTCCTCGCCGTGGCCCGACCTTCGTCACCCGCAAGGTGGCCACGGCCGCCGCACGCATCAAGGCCGGCCTTGAGGACGTCGTCTACCTGGGCAACCTCGACGCCCGACGAGACTGGGGATACGCGGCGGAATACGTCGAGGCGATGTGGCGGATGCTGCAACAGGACGAACCGGACGACTACGTGGTCGCCACCGGCGTCAGCTACAGCGTGCGCGACTTCGTCGAGCAGTGCTTCGCCCATGTCGGCCTCGACTGGCGGGACCACGTGCGGTTCGACGAGCGATATCTGCGGCCGACCGAGGTGGACGACCTCGTCGGAGACGCATCGAAGGCCGAGCGGGTGCTGGGGTGGCGCCCAACGGTGCGAGCACCGGAGCTGGCTCGGCTCATGGTCGATGCCGAGATGGCGGCCCTGCCCCCGGTACCTGCCGCTCCCGTCGGCGCGCCCGCCGCACCGACGACGCCGGAGTTGGTGGGGCAGTGACGCGCACAGGGAGCCCGGACCACGGAAGGTGGTCGTCCTGATGACCTGTCACAGCCGCCGGGAGCGCACGGCCACAGCGACGGCACGAGCGGACCCCGGCGCTCACCTGCCCTGGCTCGACGCCGAGGTGGTCCTCGCCGCGAACGCGCTCGCGGTTCCGCACACCGCCGCCCCGCTCCAACGGGTGGCCTGGCTCATCACCTCCCCCAGGACGGACCAACGGTGCAGGACCTAGCCGTCGCCGCGGACATGGCCCAGACCCTCTTCGTGGGACTGGCGCTCTTCGCCGTCCTGCTGTGGATCTTCACACAGCACTGCAACACCGCCATCGCTCTTCTCCTGGGCGTACAGGTGTGGGCGATCGCCGCGGGCGGTGAGGTGCCGCTCTTCGATGTCGGCGTCAGCATCCTCCCTAGTGATCTGCTGGCCGCCTGCGCCATGCTGGTGACCTGCGCCCGGCTGCTGCGGCGGGCGGTGCCGCCCCGGGCAGAGTTGCTGCTCGTACTGGCGGTGACGTTCCTGATCGCATGGTCGATCCAGCGGGGAATCGGCACCTGGGGACTGACCGCCGCCGCCAACGATGCCCGCGCCTACTTCTGGCAGGTCTTCGCCTCGGTCCTGTATGTCGCGACCGCGCCCCTGCACGCCGGCAGGGCCCGGGCCGTCGTGCGGCTGTGGCTGCTCTCAGCCGCCGCGTACGCCGCACTGAGTCTGGTCGGATGGCTGAACACGGGCGTGCATTCGGTTGTCGACGGCGCCTCCGTGGGAGGGGAGTTCTACGACCCCAGGCCGGTGCCGGCCAGGTCTGCTCTGGTCCTCGCGCAGAGCGCGGTGCTCTTGCTGTGCCCACTGGGCGGAAAATCGTCCGCTCCGGCCACGACCGGGCAGAACGGCCCGCGAAGAGACCGGCGGGGACGGAAAGGCCGACCGGACGGCGGTCGCGGCAAGATTCTGTCGGCGTTGCTCTGTCTGGTCTTCGTGGTGCTGTTGCAGCACCGGACCGTCTGGGCGACCACCATCGTGATGGCGGTCGTGTGGTGGGCGCTGATTCCCGCCAGAGCAGGTCAGCGGCTGGCCTCCGCGGTGGCAGCCGTGCTGTCGTTGTGCGTGGTGGCGCTGACCTTCTCCGCCGGCGTGTTCGGCGGAGTGGGCAGCGTTCTCGCCGACTCCTTCGCGGAGACTCAGGACGCGAACAGCACCTTCGCCTGGCGGGTTCTCGGCTGGCAGGAGCTGATGGACGGGCCCAAGACCCTGGTCGATTGGCTGCTGGGCACTCCGTTCGGCTCCGGCTACGACCGGTGGGTCGACGGCGTGGTGATCTCCGTCTCCCCGCACGACTACTACCTGCACGTCGTGCTCCGCCTCGGCGTGGTCGGACTGCTCACGCTGCTGGCCTTGTACCTTTTCGTGTGGCAGCGACTTGGTCGCGGCGAGAACGGCACGCCGACCCTGCGTCTGGTGGTCGTCTCCCAACTCGTGCTCTTCGTCTCGTACTCTCCGTTCCCCGAGCAAGGGGTCCTCCTCGGGCTGTGTCTGTGGCAGTTGCGTGCCGACACGGCAGGCAAGTCGGGTGACGTCCGGAGGAAGCCACTCGTCGTCCAGCAGAGGGGTGACACAGCCACAAAAGGGCTGGAGCGGAAACACGGTGAATACTGGGAAGGAACGGAAGAAACCCAGACAATGGGGCAATGACTCTCCTTCATCGCGTCCGCCTCGCCGCTCAGCGCTTCGGCGTTGATGTGAACCGGTTCCCGCAGGGCTCACCCGATTACTGCGTCGTGCAGCAGATGCTCCACAGCGGCATCGATGTGGTGCTCGACGTGGGGGCGAACCGCGGTCAGTACGGAGCGATGCTCAGGCGGTTCGGATACCGGGGAAGGATCGTCTCGTTCGAGCCGCTCCACGAGCCCTTGCGGACATTGCGCCGCCGCGCCGCGGCGGACCCCCTGTGGAAGGTGTTTCCGTATGCCCTCGGTGACAGGAATCGCACCGTCACCATCAACGTGGCCGGTAACGGATGTGCCAGCAGTTCCGTGCTGCCCATGTTGGCCAGGCACGCGGAGGCCTGCCCGGAATCCCGCTACGTGGACGTACAGGAAACCGAGCAGTTGCGCCTCGACACCGTCTGGCCGCGAGTGGCCGGGCCAGGGGAGCGCGTGTTCCTGAAACTCGACGTCCAGGGATATGAAGGAGCGGTCCTTGAAGGGGCCGCGGACCGCGTCCGTCAGTGCACCGGACTGCAGATGGAAGTCTCGTGTGTCCCGCTGTACCAGGGAGGTCTGCTCCTGGAGGACGCGCTGGGGATGGCACAGCGCCGGTACGGGATGACCCTGGCGGCACTGGTGCCCGGCTTCAGCGACAGCCGGACCGGGCAGATGCTGCAGTGCGACGTGGTGTTCCTTCGTGAAAGCGCTCGGGCGGGACGGCGTGGCGGCTCGGTTGAAGGGGCAGCGGGCCGGCCGTGATCAATAGGGTCGGTCGGACGGATCCGTGGCCGCGGACGACGGGAGAGGGGAAGTGAGCCGTCTGCGGCTCCGCAGCAAACCCGTGGCGACAGCGACCCTGAACCCGGGAATCCGGCCACGGAGAAGCACGCACACCAGGATGACCGGCACCATGGCGACCAGACCGTGTCCCAAGGCCGCTGCCGCGGAACGGTCCGCCGAGCCGACCGCGGCAGCGCCGCCGAGTGCCGCCCCGACGGCGAGGTGCACCCCGTGCATGCGCAGGGCCGCGCCGGCACGCATCAGGCCGGACCGGTGCCAGACCGCCACCTGCACGAGATGGCCCACCACCTGTCCCGCGGCGGCCGCGACCGCGACCAGCACAAGGGACTGCGCGAACGCGGCCGCGGCAACCCCCGCCGCGGTGGCCACGACCGTGGCCGTCAGCGTGCCGAGCAGGGCCCGCGGCGCGTTCCGCACCTGGTCGATCAACCCTCCGCAGTAACACAGCAAGGTCATGGCCGCCGCCGAGGACAGGACAGGGACCAGTGCCACGGCCTGGTCCCAGCCGGGCCCCAGCAGCAGGCGGAGGACCGCCGGCCCGATGCCTGCCGTGATGCCGAAGCCGATGAACGCGACGGCCGACGCGGCACACAGCGTTCGCCGTACGTCCCGGCTGGAACGGAGCCCTTCGGCGCGTCGCTCGGCGAGCAGCGGAGTCACGGCCCAGTTGATCCCCTGGTACAGGAACGTCAGAAGCAGTCCGGTGAACAGGAAGGCTCGGGAGTACGATCCCGCGGCGCCCGGACCGAGCAGCCGGCCCGAGGCCCACAGGGGGATGTTGTTGGTGATGAACTGCCCCAGGCTGTGGCTCGTCATGAAACCCGAAGGCGCGAGCAGGTCGCGCGTGCGGACCGGGGGCCCGGAAGCCAGTGGACGGCGAGCCATCCAGGCCGTGCCCACGGACAGGGCCACGGCCGCCGCGACCGGCTGTGCGAGGGCCAGCCCGAAGGGGTTCCAGCCGCATACGAGGAGAACCGCTCCCGTCGCCACCCCCACCGTCTGGCCAAGTGACTCGGCCAGCACCGCCACCGGGGCCGCGCCCACGCGACGCATGGCCGTGACGGTCACGTTGGCGCTCGGCTGCACGAGGAACACACATGCCAGCAGGCGCGCCATGACGGTGAGGTCCGGCATCTGGAAGAAGGAGGCGAAGACCGGGGCCAGCGCTACGACGAGAAGGAAACACACTGTGCCCGAGATCATTCCGAGGCGCCGGGCGGCGCGCACGAAGGGCAGTGTCAGGCGCTCGGACCGGAGCACGCAGGCAGACAGTCCGGCGTTGGCGAAGTAGCCGAAGAACGGCACTACCGTCAGCGTGACGGCGTAGACGCCGTAGGCATGGGCATCCACGGCGCGGGCGGTGTAGGCCGTGTAGCCGAGTTGGATCAGCACCACCACCATGGAGCCGGCGATGTTCCAGCGCAGGCTGATCACGGCTGACCGGGATGCGGTTCGCGAAGATCGGTGCCGGGCGGAGGCGGTCGGGCGGTGAGCCGCTGACATGACCGGGAATTCAGCCGTTCGCGATGCTCTGCCGGGTGAGTTCGCCCGTGCGCAGGCTGGAAAGCGCCGCCACGGCCGGGCCCAGCTCAGGGCTTGCCAGGACGACGCAGCCCCGCTTGGCGCCGGTCTCGTCGGCCGAATCGCTCTTCGGGTAGAAGGCCTTCCAGCCGGGGAGTTCGGGGAGATAGTTCACGTCCAACGGGGTTCCGTGGTACGAGGTGAACTGATAACCAGGGTCACCGGGTACGCGGAAATCGTCGATCATCACGACCGCTCTGCGCCAGCGTGCCTGGATGATCTCCAGTTCCTGGTAGCGAGGTACGTCCTCCTGCCAGTGAGCATCGAGATAGAAGAGCAGCGCGGGGTTCCCGGGCCGCTTCGAGAGGATGTGCAGCATCTTCCGTGAGTCCGCGTGGTACAGGCGGACCCTCGGAAGGCCGCAGCATTTCACCGCGGCGTATCTGTAGAACCTGTCTGCGATCTCGGCGGAGTGGACGGGCAGACCGGAGACATCGCTCAGGAACCTCGTCGTAGTGCCGCGAAAGGAACCGGTCTCGACGATCTCATCGAAGCTGGTCGCCGCTAGCAGTTCACGGATGATCTCCTGGCGCTTGAGCTGCCCGTTGAACGGCCCCAGTTCGGGCAGGCCCAGGCGGGGAAACAGCAGATCCGTCCGGAAGGAGATCGCGGCGGGCAAGGCGGCGCTGATCCTGAGGTAAGCCCGCTGTGAAAGATTCATTGCCCACTCCGATGTGTCGGGTCACCTTCCGCCTTCACCACCACCGCGACCATCATGTTGCCGAGCCGGTTCACCGGCCGCAGCAATTGATAGACGGCCTTGGCCACTGCCAGGCGCCGACGCTCCGGGAAGCGGCCCGCCACCTTGCCGACGGCGAGGCCGTGGTCCCACAGCCTGCGGAGCAGCACGACGGCCTGCGGGCACAGGAGATAGCTTCGGGTGGCCTGGTTCACAAGCGAGCGATTCCACCGGAAGACATAGTTGACGAATTCTCCTTGCCGCTCCCACTCGGTGCCGATGAGCCTGCCCACCAGCCCGTCGTGCGGCTCGATCACGATGACGGCCTTCCGGGCCACCCGTAGCATCTCCGTGAAACCCAGGACCGGGCGCGGCAAATGGTGCAGACCGTCTTGGACCAGTACCAGGTCGTAACTGGAGTCGGGAATCTCGACCATGTTCTCCGCGTTCAGAGGCATGGTCCGAATTTTCGGATCCAGGCTGCGACAGACTTCGAGTGCCTCTTCGGACAGATCGCTGACAGTGACGTCAGTGAACCCGCAACGGCTGAGGAAGACACCTTCCCCGCCCACACCGCCACAGACGACGAGAACGCTCTGTCCTACTGGATCAATAAGTCCCCGCACGCGCAGCATGCGCAGAGCGATCCGCAAGCGACGATCGCGCAGGAAACGAGTCAGCGGATCGCTGGTGACGTGGAAGGACCAGTCATCCCGGTTGCCGCAGATTTCCGCTGTCGCGGCGCGCTGCATATCCACTCCGCTTGTCACGGTTTCTCCTCCGCCGCGCGTGGCAGCCCACGCCGGATCAGTTTTGCCATGGCCGCTTCCTGCCGTATCGCGATCGGATTTTCCCGGGCTGTATCGGAACTACCTGCTAAGGACCCGCGCTCCACCGAGCATTCGGGGGAGAGCCGCACCGGCGAGGAGCCGCGCGTACGGTGAGAGCCAGTACAGCGGCCATACGGGACCGGCGTGCCGCCGCGTGAACCGCAACCAGCTGCCCGGTGGAAGGCCCTTCGGGGCCCACGCCAGACGAATCCGCTGCCGGACGGTCAGAGCGGGGTCGGTCCAGCTCCCCGCTGTGGGGTTGCGCGCACAGGTGCCCAGCGTTCCGGCTGCGACCCAGACGGCACATCCGAGGCGCCCGGCGCGCAGGCCGTAGTCGAAGTCGGCCAGCCCATGGCTGAAGCCTGCGTCGATCTGCCCGACACGTTCGGCCACAGGGCGGGGGATCAGTACCAGGTTCCCGTTCATGGTCTCAGCGCGAACCGGCCTTTCGGCCGGAGCGATCGTGGTGAAGTGCACCGGGCGCAGACGGCTGCGCCGGTGAACACCCGAGTACGTCACCGCGCCGGTGTGCGGATCACGCAGGCCCCCCACGACGATCACGTCGCACTCGCCCGAACCGGAAAGCGACTCGTGGGTCCGGAGCAAGCCCGACAGCGCTCCGGGGTCCAAGGTCACGTCGTCGTTGAGCCAGAGGAGGAAGTCGTAGTCGCCCGCGGCCGACGCCGCGAGTGCCATCGCCTTCGCCCAGAACAGTCTGCCGCTGCCCTGGAGCACTTGGATGCCGGGCCAGACGTCGCGGGCAGCGCGTGCGGTGCCGTCGGTGCTGCCGTCGTCGGTGAGCACGACACGCACCGAGACGTTGGGGCCGCCCTGCCCGATCAGCGACCGCAGGCACCGGACCGTGGTCTCGCGGCGGTTGTGACAAGCGATCAGCACCACCACACGCGTCACCGGTACCGTCGACCGGCCCATGGTCTTCTCCCCTGGTCCACGGCTCACCGCTTGGGCGCTACGAGAGCTTCGGCGCGACGCACTTCAGGGAGCTCGGACACCTGCTGTGCGACGCCCGGGGCGGCCAGCACCACGCAACCTCGGCGGCGCCCGCTCTCCATGCTGGACGGGCAGTTCGGCCAGAACGCCTCGTAGGGCGCGACGGTCTCTCCCAGATACTCCATCGACAGCTGCAGGTCGCCGTAGGTATCGAATTCGTAGCCGTCGTCGTCGGGAACCTTGAAGTCGTCGATGACGATGACCGAGTCCGTCCACGCCTTCGTGATGATGGCGACTTCCTCCCGGAGGGGGAGGTCCTTTTCCCAATGGGCGTCCAGGTAGAACAGGACCCGCGAGCGGGGAATCCCGGCGTCGTCACGCAGCGTCCGCAGAGCATCCCGGGAGTCCTCGTTGAGCACCCGGACGTCTGGATTTCCGCGGAAACGTCTCTCGGCACAGCGCGCGAATCCGCGATTCTTTTCGACGGTGAACACGGGAGCACCGGACAGGTGCCACAGAAACTGCGTCGATCCCCCACAGTAGGTACCGGATTCGAAGATCGCCCGGGGCTCGAGTTCGCGGACCAGGGAGCGGAACAGGTTCTGCCGGAATCGCTGCCCGTTGAGGGCGGCGGGCCACGGCCCGTAGAGCCACGGCCGCATGGTGCGGATGGGCTTGGTGATCGTGCGCCGGAGCCGAACGGGCAGGACGTCGTATGCACGCTCCTTGATCCGGCTGCCCGTCGGCCTTGGAACAGTCATTTCACTGACACCCTTCATGGAATGGGCTCGCCGGTCTGGTGCACTTTCTCAAGGCGGCTCACAGCCTTGTCCCGAGCATATGCAGCAAACCGTCACAAAAGCGCTCTGCCATGCCGTCCGCCGTGTAGTGGGCGGCGTCCTTGCGGCACGCTTCGTGTAGGGATTCCAGGCGTGAGCGGTCGTTCAGTACTTGCTGAACCGCCACCGCATAGGCGTCCGGATCGTCTCGGCTGACGACTGCGTTCCGTCCGTGCTCCAGGTATTCGAACTCGGGCGCGTGCCAGGGCCAGTCGGTGGTGATGATGGGTGTCCGGAGGGCGAACGAGTCCACCGCGCACAGTCCCACCCGCCCGGGCATCAGCATGACGTCCGATACCGCTCCGAGCAGTGCGACGTCCCGGCCGGCACGGTGGCCCAGAGCCACCACCGGGCTGTCCGGTGCGCAGGCCACGGCTTCCACCAGGGGCCGGTCGACACCGTCTCCCGCCACGAGCAGCTTGAAACCCGGCAGCCCGGCCGCGACCCGCCGCGCGGACTGGAGCAGGAAGGGGATTCGCTTGGGGGCGTCAAGTCCCCCCACGTACAGTGCTGTTCGTCCCAGTTCGAGGCAGTGGCGTTCGCGCAGTGCGGCGACTGCTGCATGTTCGGACGTGCCCTGGATGTCCGCCCGGTCACGCGTGACGGTCAGCTCCGTGGTGTCCACGGAGTTGCGCAGGACGGTGATCCTTTCGCGGGGGAATCCCCGCGAGCTGACGTACGAGGCTCCGCCTTCCGTGTAGGCGAAGAACCAGGCGGCCTGTCTCGTGAGGGCGTCCTTGGCAACCTCCTGGAGCCGGCTCGTCTTCTTGGTGTAGGTGCGGCCGTGGCCCCAGAACGCGATCCGCGGAGGGTGGCCCCCGGCCCGTCGCACCATCTGACGCAACAACAGCGGGTACGCCTCCAGATTTCGCAGTGCCTGCTCCAGTACCACCACATCGGCGGAAGCGGCCCGGTCCGTCACCTGACGCCAGAGAAGGGACCGACCGCCCGGAGCGGGCAGCCGTCGCGAAGGTACCTGTACCGCGCAGGCGCAGGGAGCGGCGTCGCGTCGGGCCGCCTGCTGCGGCGGTACGAGCCCGTACAGCACTTCCAGGGCAACACCCTCGGAGTTCAGCCGCTCCTGCAGGTGATTGAAGAACGGCGTCCGATAACCGGGCACGTAGGGCTGCACCACGACGACGCGCCGCCGGGCGTCTCGGGGGCTCACCGGGGTGATCGTCATGACCGCACCTCGGGAACTCTGGCGGGAGTCTTTCGGCCGCGGCGGGCGAGGCGGCCCGAATTCAGGCGATCGGGTGCCTCGATCACCGAACCGCTGTCCGCTCGCACAGGCTGTGTCGCCTGGCGCACCACCCCGTGGACGAAGCGCGCGTTGCCGAACAGGTACCGGCGCCACAGGCGGCGGGGTTCGCAGCCGAGGCGGAACAGCCATTCCAGCCCGTTGTGCCGCATCCAGTGCGGTGCCTGCGGCTTGTTGCCGGCGACGAAGTCGAATGCCGCGCCCACGGCCACGGCCACCACGGGCAGTGCGTCGCACAGTTCGGCGGCCCAGCGGTCCTGCTTGGGGGTGCCGAGTCCGACCCAGACGACGTCCGCCGCGGCGGAGCGGATCTGCTCCACCTGCTGCCGCCGTTCGTGGGCGGTCAGGGGACGGAAGGGCGGGGAGCTGGTGCCCACGATCCGGGCCCCGGGATAGCGCCGCCGCAGCTCTCGGTGGAGTGCGTCGAGGACCTGGGGCGTGGAGCCGAGAAGGTAGTGGTTCAGGTCGGTGTGCTCGGTCAGGGCGAAGACGTCCGTGAGGAGGTCGGGGCCGTAGACCCGTGTGCCCGGCAGGGCGCTGCTGGGGTAGAGCAGCCGGTTGGCCCACACGACCGGCTGCCCGTCGGGGAGGTTGAGGGAGGCCGAGCGGAGGATGCCGCGCAGTTCGGGGTCCCGGTCGGCCAGGGCGAGCGTGTAGGCGTTGGACAGGTGAACGTCACTGCCAGGCCGGCTGCCGGAGGCGCCGGGTTCGTCGGTGAGTCCCTGCCGTGCCTCGCGCATCCGGCCGGCCAGGTGCACGACATGGCGGGCCGCGCTGTCGCGGGTGTGCGCGGTGATGGGCACACCGAGGCACTCGACCACGGGAGCGGTCACCGGCATCGTTCGACTGCTCGGTGGGGCGGTCATGAGGCGGCGGCGGAGCTCGGCGTGGATCCGGCGGGCCGCGGGCCGCTCCCGGCGCACTCCCCGACGGACAGACGCCGGCGGAAGTACGTGACGGTGTCGCCCAGGCCACGCTCCAGGGGAGTCGTGGGCTCCCAGTTCAGCAGCTCGCGGGCCAGGGTGATGTCCGGACGCCGTCGCTCAGGGTCGTCCTGAGGACGGGGGATGAGGGTGATCTCGGAGCGGGACCGGGTGAGCTTGCCGATCCACTGCGCCAGCTCCAGCATGGTGACTTCGTGGGGATTGCCCAGGTTGACGGGTCCGCCGTGGTCGCCGGCCATCATGAGCAACAGGCCTTCGACCACGTCGTCGACGTAGCACAGGGACCTGGTCTGGCTGCCGTCACCGGTGACCGTGATCGGCTCCCCGCTCAGCGCCTGGCGCATGAAGGTGGGGATCGCCCGTCCGTCGTCCGGGCGCATCCTCGGCCCGAAGGTGTTGAAGATGCGCACGATCTTGGCGTCCACACCGCGGCTCCTGCGGTACGCCATCGTCAGCGCCTCACCGAAGCGCTTCGCCTCGTCGTACACCGAACGCGGGCCCACGGGGTTCACATGTCCCCAGTAGCTCTCCGGCTGAGGGTGGACCAGCGGGTCGCCGTACGACTCGGAGGTGGAGGCCAGCAGGAAGCGGGCGCCCTTGGCCGCGGCCAGGTCCAAGGCGTGCCAGGTGCCGGCCGAGCCCACCCGGAGTGTCTCCAGGGGCAGCCTCAGGTAGTCGGCGGGAGAGGCTGGTGACGCCATGTGGAAGACGGCGTCCACCGGCCCGGGCTCGTCCAGGCCCTCGGTGATGTCCCGGTGGCGGAACTGGAAGTGCCGGTCGCCCATGAGGTGCTCGATGTTCTCGGGGCCGGACGTCAGGAAGTTGTCCACGCAGACGACTTCGTGGTCCTCCTGAAGCAGCCGCTCGCACAGATGGGAGCCGAGGAACCCAGCCCCACCCGTCACTACTGCACGCATGCAGGTCCTCTCGGCCGTCCCGTCCAAGCAGGTGGACGAGGGCGAGCTTCGGTGTCATTGCCGAAGCTCAGATCGATGTCGTGTTTCTATTCATTAGTCAGAAATAGACCGTTTGATACGTCAGGCGGGTCGCAATGCCTCCAGCCAGGGCGCGTTTCACCCGTTCTGCCGCAGAAGACGAAGGGATGCGCGATGCCGGTATCCGCTGAGAAGACGGCTCATCACCGGCCTGCCGCGCGTGGCCGGGCGCACCGGGGAGTCCGGGCGGCCAAGCGGTTCATCGACTGCGTGGGGGCCGCCGTCCTGCTCCTGTGCGTGGCGCCGGTGCTGCTCGCCGCCGCCGTCGCGGTGAAGCTCGACAGTCCTGGCCCGCTGCTGTTCCGCCAGCGCCGCACCGGCTGGCGGGGCAAGGAGTTCGACGTCCTCAAGTTGAGGACGATGCACGTCGGTTCGGAGCGGTTGCGCACCGCCATGGAGAAATCCAACGAGGCGGACGGGCACCTCTTCAAGATCCGTGAGGACCCGCGGGTGACCGCGGCCGGGCGCTGGTTGCGCCGTTACTCCCTGGACGAGCTGCCGCAGCTGGTCAATGTGCTGCGGGGGCAGATGTCGCTGGTGGGTCCGCGCCCGCTCCCGGTCGTGGACTCGGCGTTTACCGGGGAGGCCCGCCGCCGTCTGCTGGTCCGACCCGGGATCACCGGACTCTGGCAGGTGAGCGGACGGTCCGATCTCTCCTGGGAGGACGCCCTGCGTCTGGATCTCGAGTACGTCGACACCTGGTCGATCAGGCTGGACCTGGCGATCCTCTGCCGGACCCTCCCGGCCGTGCTGCGCGGTGACGGCGCCTACTGAGCCGGCGTCCGCGCGTCGCACGGAGGGACCCACCCCCACACCCGGCGTCCCCGCAGGGAGTTGCGGGGGCCACAGGCCCCAGCGAACGAGATCAGCCAGGGAGTGACATCACATGTCCGAGACTCGCCGGGGTGCGTCGCGGGTGCAGGAACCCCCGCTCGGTTCGGAGCGGGCCCGCTGGATTCGGCGCCGGTGGAAGGAGTGGGGCCCGCCCGTCGTCATCGTCCGCCGGCTGCGCGAGCGCCGCGTCCGGGTGCCGCTGTACGCCGTGGCCGGACTGCTCCTGGCCGGTGCCGTCTGGATCGCCGTCACCGGAGTGCTGGCCCGTAATGAGCTGCTGGCCGCCCAGCGGAGTCTGGAGGCACTGCGCCGGCAGCACCTCGCGCAGCCCGCAGCGGACCCGGCCACCGCGGCCGCCCCGCCGGCGAAGTCGACCGCGAGAGCGCGGGACGCGGTACGCGACGCCGCCGGCCACGCCGCCCGAGCGCATCGGCTCACGACCGGCCCCGCCTGGTTCCCGGCGGCCCATCTGCCCCTTCTCGGCGGTCCCGTCCGTACCGTACGCGGTGTCGCGGAGGCCTCCGACCGGCTGACCCACGACGTACTCTCCCCCTTGGCGCGCGCCGTCGCGGAGCTGGAATCCACCGGGACGGACGACGGAGGGCACCTGAACCTCTCCGCGCTGCGCCGTGTGGCTCCCCTTCTCGGGAAGGCCTCGCGCAGCGCTTCGGGGGTACGCGCCGATGTCGACGCCCTCCCGCGCGGCACCTGGCTGCCGACCGCCGACCGGGCGCGCACCCGGCTCGCCCGGCAGCTCGATCGGATCGCCCCTCTCACCCACGATGCCGCGGCGGCGGCCCGGTTGATGCCCCCGATGCTCGGAGCGGACGGACCGCGGCGGTATCTGGTGGTGTTCGAGAACACCGCCGAGGCTCGTGGCACGGGCGGGCTGCCCGGAGCCTTCGCGGTGCTCAGGGCGGACCGGGGCCGGCTCGGCTTCGAGCACTTCGGGAACGACACCGAACTGAGCGAGGCCTACGCGGACGTGGACCTGGGAGCGGAGTTCCACGGGCTCTACGGCCCCAGCGCCCCGACCCGGACCTGGGTGAACTCCAACATGAGCCCGCACTTCCCGTACGCGGCGCGGATCTGGGCCGCGGCGTGGCAGCGGCACAGTGGCCAGAGCGTGGACGGTGCCTTCGGCCTGGATCCAGGTGCGGTCTCCGGGCTGCTCGCCGCCTCCGGCCCTGCCCGGATGCGCGACGGGAGCGCCGTCACCGCCCACAACGTCGTGGATGTCAGCGAGCGCGCCAGCTACGCGCGCCATCCGAACTTCAGGCAGCGAAAGGCGTACTTCCTCGACGTGGCGCGTGCGGTGGCCGTCCGGCTGCTCGGCGCCTCGGCCGAACCCGCGCGCCGGACCGCCCTCTTCTCGGCACTGCACCGGCAGTTGGAAGAGGGACGGATCAAGGTGTGGAGTGGGCACGCGGCGGAGCAGCGTGAGCTCCTGGCGCGGTCGTTCGGCGGAGCGCTGCCCGGAAGATCCGTTCCGCTGGCCGGACTGGTCGTCAACAACGCGGCGGGTACGAAGCTCGACTACTACCTCGACCGCCGACTCGTGTGGGCACCGGGCCGGTGCGTGGATGGCCGGCGGGAGGTCACCGTGACCGTGCGCCTGACCAATCGGGCCCCGGTGTCGGGACTCCCGCCGTACGTCGTCCAGCGGGTGGACGACCCGCCCTACGACACCCGGCCGGGTGACAACCGCCTGCTGGTGTCCTACTACGCCAGCACGGAGGCCACCCTGTCCGGTGCCACCCTGGACGGCCGCCCCGCTCAGCTGAGTCACGGCGCCGAGCGGGGTCACCCGGTCTTCACCCTCGGCGTCGAGCTGCCCGCGGGCGCCACACGCACCCTCGTACTCCACTTGCTGGAGCGCCCTGAGGGCCGTTCTCCCTTCGTGCTGCGTCAGCCGCTGGTGCGTCCCCTGCACGCCAGGGTGCTCCCGAACGGTCCGTGCGGGGGCTGATCCGGTCCGGCCGACTCGGCGGAAGACGGTCACTCATGCACGTTTTCACCGCATATCACGGATACGATCACTCAGCCAACGAATGTCGTTATTGTCGCTCTCTGCACACCTTGGGATGGGTATGGATCTGTCCGACTATCTTCGATTCCTGGTCAGGCGCTGGCGCGCCATCGTGGCACTGGGTCTGCTGGGAACAGCGGTCGGCGCGTTCGTCACCCACACCATCACACCGCAGTACCGCGCCACCTCGACGCTCTTCGTGGCTCTGCAGGACTGGGACGACACGGTCAAGCTCAATCAGGGCAACACCTTCGCCCAGGCTCGCGTCCGCTCCTACGCGGAAGTGGCCACCAGCCCCCGGGTGACCGAACCGGTCATCGAGTTTCTGCGCCTGGACATGTCGCCCTCCCAACTGGCCCGGAAGATCTCCACGGAGGTACCGCTGGAAACGGTCCTCCTCAAGATCACCGTCACGGACACCCAGCCGTCCCGGGCGGCCCGGATCAGCGACGCGGTCGCCCACCGCTTCGCCGAGGTCATCGCCAGGATCGAACAACCGGAGGGCGCCCGGCACTCGCCCGTCCGGCTGAGCATCACCGAGCACGCCAGCAAGCCCAAGAAGCCGGCTTCCCCGAATCTGGTGCTCAACCTCGCACTCGGGCTCATGGCCGGTCTGGGCCTCGGCACCGGCCTGGCGGTCGCGCGGGAGTCGCTGGACACCTCGGTACGCAGCCGCGGCGACCTCACCCGGTGTCTCGCCGGCACCGGCGGAACGGCCGTACTCGGCAGCGTCGTCCTCGATCAGAGTGCCTCCCGGCACGCGGTGGCGACGGACGACGACACGTTCAGCCGGCGGGCGGAGGACTTCAGACGGCTGCGCACCAACCTGCGGTTCGTTGACATCGACGCTCCGCCCAAGGTCATCGCGGTGACCAGCGCAGTGCCCGCCGAGGGGAAGACGAGCATCTCGATCAACCTGGCGTCCTCCCTGGCCGAGTTCGGCTCCTCGGTCTGCCTGGTCGACGCGGACCTGCGGCGCCCCAGCGTGGCCAGTGCGCTCGGCCTGGTGCAGGACGCCGGTCTGACCACCGTGATGATCGGCCAGGCGAACGCCGAGGACGTGATGCAGTCGGCGGGCTCCTTCTCGGTGCTGGCCAGCGGGGTGCTGCCGCCGAACCCGGCGGAGATGCTGGGCTCGGCGCAGTTCCGCGCCGTGGTGCGCTCGCTCGCCGACAGGTTCGACCATGTGGTGATCGACACCGCGCCGGTACTCCCGGTGGCGGACACCCCGGCGATGTCCGCGGCGGTCGATGGCTACCTGCTGGCCGCCCGGTACGCGAAGACCTCCCGGGGCCAAGTCACCGATGCCGTGCGCGCCCTGCAGGACGTCGGTGCCACCGTGCTCGGCAGCGTCCTCAACATGGTGCCCGCGAAGCGCGACAGCGAGCAGTACGGCTACGGGTACGACTACCGGCCCAAGACCTCGGGACGCCGGAACCGGCTCCGGCTCCTGGCCCGGCTCACGCCCCGGCCACGGCTCCGGCTCCGCCGCCGCGGGAAACCGGCGACGATCGACACCTTCCCCGCGCCGGCCGTGCCGACGGCGAAGGACACCACCCCGGCGGCCGCCAACGAGGGGGGAGACCATCACTGAGCGAAGGGGGGACACCGCGGCCTGTCCGGGCCGTACGACCGGCCCGGGCCTGTCCGGGCAGGCGCCGCGTCGCCTGCCCGGCGTGCGCGGGTTCCGGGGACCCGGCGCGGCGGTTCGCCTCTCCCGGCCGACGGCCCGGTCCGCGCGGACGCGTGCGCTGCTGGCGCTGCCGGCCATCGCGGCCGCGGCCCTGGGAGGCGCGACACTGCTCACCTCGTGCCAGGCTGACGACGGCTCACCAGCGCGGGCGCAGGTCGCGGCCGGGCCTGCCACGGGGCCGGTCGAGCAACTCGGGGTCAGGGTCCTCGACGTCCTGCCCCACGACCCGAAGGCCTATACGCAGGGCCTCGAGATGGCCGGGCGAACCCTCTACGAGGGCACGGGCACGGCCGGTGAGTCGTCGATCCGCCGGGGCCCGCCCGGCCGGCGTCCCACCGTCCGTGTCGACCTGCCGGCACCGCTGTTCGGGGAGGGGGTCACCGTCCTCGGACCGACGCTGTGGCAGTTGACCTGGCGGGACCACATCGCGATCGAACGGGACGCCGCAACCCTGGCCGAACTGCGTCGTCTCCCCTACCCGGCGGAGGGCTGGGGCGTATGCCACCAGCCGGGGCGCGGGCGGCTGATCACCAGTGACGGTTCCGCCCGGCTGACCTTCCGGGACCCGCGCACGCTGGCCCCGGCCGGTGAACTCCTCGTCACTCTCCGAGGCCGTCCGGTGCCGCGGCTCAACGAGCTGGAATGCGTGGGCGACCGTGTCTACGCCAATGTCTGGCCCTCCGACCGGATCGTGCGCGTCGACACGGGCACCGGCGCGGTCACCGCTGAGATCGATGCCTCGGGGCTGCTGTCCCCGGAGGAGCAGCGGCCCGCCGAGGTGCTGAACGGCATCGCCGCCATCCCGGGCACCAATGAGTTCCTGCTCACCGGCAAGTGGTGGCCGAAGATGTTCCGGGTGGCTTTCGTCGCCAGGTGATCCGGTTCCCGTCCGGTCGGCCGGGCCGCTCGGAGTGGGCCGGGGGACGTCTCAGGGGTGCTCCGCTCATCCGCCGGTCGGTCGCGGCCGGTACGGTCCGAGGCGGTCTCACCCCTCTGCAGGCCACTGCGATGACCCACTGGCGGCCACGAGGTGTCCGGTGGGACATCCCCGGGCCCGCGCGGGCCGTACTGGGTACTTCGGCGCGGGCCGCCTCGGCCAAGGGGGGCGGCTTCCCGCTGCCGACCGAGGAGACGTCCCGCTCGCCACGTCCGCTTCCGCGGACGGTGAGCGGGATTCGTCTCGCTGACCGGCGGCAGGAGTCGTCCACGGGCGGGAAAAGTCCGCCCGATGGCGGGAAGCGACGCTCACCACACCGCCCCGGCACTCACCGGCTCAGCCTCCGGAACCGCCGGACCGCGAGCGGCAGGAAGATCGCCGTCAGGATCACCGGCCACACCACGGCCATCAGCAGCGCGTGCTGCTCGACCCAGGTGTCGCCGCCGACCGGCGTGCCGAACAGCTCGCGGGTCGCCGCCGCCGTGGAGGAGATCGGGTTCCAGACCGCCACCCAGCCCAGCCAGTCGGGCATCAGCTGCGGCGCGACGAAGATGCTGGAGATCATCGTCAGCGGGAAGGCGACCGCGAACAGGCCGCCCGCCGCCTCCGGGTTGGGCACGATCAGGCCGAGCCACACCCCGATCCAGATCAGCGCGAACCGCAGCCACAGCAGCAGCCCGAACGCGGCCAGGAAGCCGAGGCCCCCGTCCGGTCGCCAGCCCATGGCGAGCGCGGTGAGCATCATGATCGCCAACTCGGCGCAGGCGACGAGCAGATCGGTGACACCGCGTCCGGCCACCACGGCGGAGGACGCCATCGGCATGGAACGGAAGCGGTCGATGACACCCTTGGTGGAGTCGTACACCACGACGGTCGCCGTGTTGATGAAGCCGAACGCCATGGTCATCGCGAACATGCCCGGCATCAGGTAGTCGTTGTAGTCGCCGCCGCCCGGCACCTTCATGGCGCTGCCGAAGACATAGCCGTACAGCAGCACGGAGAGGATCGGGAAGCCCAGCTGCCAGGCGATGTTGACGGGCTGGCGCTGGTAGTGGGTCAGGCCGCGGCGGACGACGTTCCAGCAGTCGGCGAGCAGCCAGTAGGTCCGGCCGTGCGTGCTGGGCGAGTTCAGGTCGATGGCGCTCATGCCGCTGCCCCCTCCTCGGTCCGGTGTCCGGTCAGGCGCAGGAACACGTCGTCGAGGCTGGGCCTGCGCAGCCCGATGTCCTCGACGCGGACGCCCTCGTCCTGGAGGGTCCGCGCCACTTCGGTGAGCGCCGTGACCCGGTCGGTGACCGGGGCGTGCACCCGCAACTCGGTCTCGTCCGCCTCGGGTTCGCCGTCCGCGACCCGGGCGACGACCTTCACCACCCGCGGGATCTCGGCCCGTTCGGCGACCACGACCTCGATACGGTCCCCGCCGACCAGGCCCTTCAGCCCGTCCGGGGTGTCGTCGGCGATGGCCCGCCCCTGGTCGATGACGGTGATGCGGGAGGCGAGCCTGTCGGCCTCCTCCAGGTACTGCGTGGTGAGCAGCACGGTCGTGCCGCCCGCCACCAACGCCCGGACGGAGTCCCAGACTTCCCCCCGGCTACGGGGGTCGAGGCCGGTCGTCGGCTCGTCGAGGAAGAGGACGGCCGGGGCGAGGATCATCGACGCGGCGAGGTCGAGGCGGCGTCGCATGCCGCCGCTGTACTTGCCGACGCCCCGGTCGGCGGCGTCGGTCAGGTCGAACTGCTCCAGCAGTTCGGCCGCCCGGAGCCTGGCCCGCCTGCCGCCCAGGTGGAACAGCCGGCCGAACATCTCCAGGTTCTGGCGGCCGGTGAGGACCTCGTCGACCGCCGCGTACTGCCCGGTGAGCCCGATCCGGGCCCGCACCTCGCGCGCCTGCCGGGCCACGTCCAGGCCGGCGACCGTCGCCCTGCCCCCGTCCAGCCGGACCAGCGTGGACAGGATGCGGACGGCGGTGGTCTTGCCCGCCCCGTTCGGCCCGAGCAGGCCGTGCACCGTGCCCTCGCGTACTGCCAGGTCGAAGCCGTCCAGGGCGCGTTTCTCGCCGTACCGCTTCTCCAGCGCCTCGGCCCGCACCGCGTATCCGTCCATACCGCCCCTCCCCTGTCCTGCACCCTGCTTCGGCACCAAACTGAGTACAGCGTACCCGATTACGCGTACGCCGTACCCAGTTTTTTCCGGGGGACCTAAGCTGGGCTCCATGGAAAGCGGCACGAGCGGTACGGAGACCAGCGGCAGCGGCGACATCGCCCGCACCCTCGAACTGCTGTGGGACACCGGCCGGCGTCCCAGTCGCGGCCCCAAGCCGACCCTGACCCTGGACCGGATCGTGGAGGCGGCCGTCCAGGTCGCGGACGCGGAAGGCCTGGAAGGGCTCTCCATGCGCCGGGTCGCCGCCGAACTCGGCACCGGCACCATGTCGCTCTACCGGTACGTCCCCGGCAAGGGCGAGCTGCTCGACCTGATGCTGGACCGGGTCCAGCGCCCCTCGGAGGATCCGTCGGACCCGGGCGACGGCGGCTGGCGCGCCGCCCTGGAGGCCATGGCCCGCTCGATACTCGCCCTCTACCGCCGCCATCCCTGGCTGCTCCAGGTCAACCAGTCCCGCCCGATCCTCGGCCCGAGCGCCATGGACAGCATGGAGAAGGTCCTCGCCCGGATCCGGCCGATGGGGCTGACGGACCCCGAGCTGGTCTCCGCGATCATCATGATCGACGGGTACGTCGTCGGGGCCGCGCGCTCGCAGCTCTACCAACAGGAGGCGGAACGCCGGACGGGGCTGACGGACGCGGAGTTCTGGCAGGCGCAGGTGCCGGTGCTGGAGAAGGTCCTGGCCTCGGGCCGCTATCCGGTGATGGCGTCACTCTCCGAGGACACGTTCGGGCCGGACTTCGACCACTTCGGGTTCGGACTCCAGCGGATCCTGGACGGGTTGGAAGTACTCGTGGCGCAACGCCGGGGCGAGTCGGCCTCGTAGGCCGTCCTGGCAGCGATGTCGGGCCCGCGGGTCTCAGGGCGGGCTTACCGACGCCGCTTACCGACGTCGCTTGCGGTCGCGGTGCGCGGACACGTGGACCCGTGTGGCGCACAGGCGTGAGCAGTAGGCACGGCGGCCGTTGCGGGACACGTCGACGAAGACGACGCCGCAGCCCGGTGCCGAGCATCGCCCGAGACGGCAGGGATCGGTCTCGGTGAGGACCAGGGCGAGCCCTGCCGCGGTGGTGGCCCGCACGCGCGTGACGACGTCGGCGTTCTCGTCGGCGTAGTGCAGGTGCGGCGGCTGGCCGTCGTGGGTGGACACGTACGGGCGGGCCGCCGCATCGGTCAGCAGCCGGTTGACGGCATCGACCTGCTCCGGCGTGGTGGGGGCGGCGAACGCCTCCCACAGGAGCAGGCGCCAGTCCAGCAGCAGCTTCAGCTGCTGGTCGCTCACCTCGCAGCGCGCCACCCGGTGCTCGGCCAGCAGCGTCTCGACCGTGCGGGCATCGCACCGGTCGTCGAGGTTGGCCAGGGCCGCCGCCAGCAGGGCCGCGTTGCCGCCGTAAGCGTTGAAATGCATTTACCCATTGCATCACGCTCACGGTATGACTGCATGCCTCTTCCGCACCTTGTCGAAGCACTCGACCTCCCTGGGCTGGGTGCGCTACCAGCGCTGCGCCTGCGGCCACCTCCGTGTACTGCTGGCCGGGGACGTCCTCAAGGACGGGCCCACGCCGCCGCGCGGTCCCTCATCCGACGAGCCGGTGACGGCGCTCGCACGGGCAGCCGATGGCGGTGAACCGGCGTGCTAGGACACGCCCTGGGCGGCAGGCTCCGTGCTCGGCCCGGCGCCGGCCGGCGGTCCAGCGACCTGACGCTGTCATGCCGGGGCGACCGGTGCTTCCGTCCCTCCTCGGCGGCCTCTGTCCAGCCCGGCGTGCAGCCCACGGGGCGCAGGGAGTACGGCACGTCAGCCGGCGGCGAGGCCGCCGGACTCCTTGATGTGCTCGCGGACCAGGTGCGCGAGGACCGGCGGAATCGGCACCGGCTCCGGGAAAGCCGTCGCCCCGGTTACCTGCGCCGCCTCAGCCCGCGCAGACCGAGCAGGGCGACACAGACGACGGCCACGGCGATGGCGCCGGTCTTGAGATCGCCGCCGAGCCCGTCACCGTTGCCACCGTCGCCGCGCGCGGACGAACTCCCTTCCCCGGACGAGGATCCGGAGCCACCGGGCGCGTCCTGCCCCTCCACCGAGCTGTCGGCCCCCTCGGCGCCGTACATGAGCCGCGTCCCGTCGGCGGTGTAGGTGACGGACTCGCCCTGCCCGAGGAACGGCACGCCGAGCCGCTCCTTCCGCTTGATCTTCCCGCCGTTCCAGTCGTACGCGATTGCGCCGAAGTAGCTGCGTACGACGAGGTGTTCGCCGTCCGGGGAGAGCGTGGCGTCGGTGGCCTCCAGCTCGGGCACGGGGGCTACGGGCCGGAAGACGTTCGTGCCGGACGCGGAGAGCTCGGCGGGCCCCTCGTACAGGTGCCCGCCCTTCTCGTTCTTGTCGACGATGTAGACGCGGCCGGTCTTCGGGTGCACGACGAGGGACTCGGCGTCGCGGGCCCCGTCGGAGTACTTCACGACGTACTGCGTGGCCCGGATCGTCTGGTCCTTCAGCGTCTTCGGCTCGGGCAGCTCGTAGATCCACACGTGGGGCCAGCTGCCGCCGAGGTTGTCGCCGATGTCGCCGACGTAGATCCGGTTGCCCGGGCCGACGGAGATGGCCTCGACGTCCCGGGGCGTGCCGACGCCGGTGAGGGTCAGACGGGCGACGGTCTCGCCCGTCCTGCTGTCGACGGCGTAGATGTACGAGCCGTCGTCGCTGTCGTTGTGCGTCCAGTAGATGCCGGGGTGGAGCCGGGACGCGGCCAGACCGCTGGACTCGGTGATGCGCGGATCCTTGATCGTGAAGTCCTCGTCGCCGTCGGCGGCGGAGGCGGGCACGGCGAAGGCGCCCACGAGAAGGGCCGCGGCGAGGATGGCGAACGGTCGGCGCATGCCCTTAAGCCTGCCATCCCGCTGCGCGGTTCATCGCCGGTAACGGATCACGGGGAGAGCATCTGGAGTTCCGGTCCTCAGAAGGGCACGTCCAGACCGGCCTCTCGCAGCTTGAGCAGTGCTCTGCCCATGCATTCCGCGACCGTGGCTCCGTCGGCCCGCAGCCCTTCGGACAGCGGCCCACCACCGGCGGCGAAGGTCCACGCCGGCCGGCCTTCCCGCACGCGCTCCGCGTCGACCCGGATCATTGCCCCGACGCCCTGCTCACCGAGCCATTCCAGAATGAGCAGCGTCGCGTCTTCGACACCACGGTCCGGCTCCGGCTCGAGGTGACAACCGTCATTTCGAGGCGGGGCCTCACGTGGCAAGGTCAGGCCCCCTCAGGAGTGATCAGGCAGAAGGGATGGCCGACGGGGTCCTCGTAGACGCGGTAACCGACCGGCTTGTCCGAACCGTCCAGCAGCCTCGCACCGAGGGCGAGCACCTGGGCCTCAGCCGTATCGAGGTTCGCGACCATCACGTCGATGTGCATCTGCTGAGGGCGCGCGGAATCCTTCCACCGCGGCGCGCGAAAGTCGTCCACCCGCTGGAAGGCGACCACCGGGGTGCCCGCCGCGTTCTGGAGCACGACGAAGTCGCCGGTGTCCGCCTGCCGTGAGAGCGACAGCAGCTTCTCGTAGAAACCGGCGAGTTCATCCGGGTCGGGGCAGTCGATGACAACGGTGTACATGCGTCCGATCATCCGGCTCACTCTGCCACCGGCCTGGTTCCGAAGCAGCCGGAGCCCGAATGACCAACCCCCAACACACAGCGCGTGGCCCGACTCACACCCCGTCCGGCGTTCTGATCGTTCATGATGAGCGGATGCTCAGGTTCATGCCCGTCGGTGACTCCATGACGATCGGGAGCGCGGGTGAACACACGTGGCGCTACCGGATGTGGCAGCACCTGTGCCGTTCCTACGGCGGGCCCTTCACCCTCGTCGGTCCGCGCGAGACGCTGCACGACAAGTTCGCCGACGCCCCGACGTCGTACGCGTACGCCGACCCGGACTTCCCGCGGGCCCACCTGGCCGGCTGGGGCGAGGGGTGGCTGCACATGGCGCCGCTGATCGGCGAGGCCGTGCGGTCGTGCCGTGCGGATGTCCTCCTGGTCTCCCTCGGCCTGATCGACCTGGGCTTCTACACCAACGCCGAGCAGACCGCCGAGAACGTGAGGTCCTTCGCCGCCGAGGCCCGCGCGGCGAACCGGCGGGTGCGGATGGTGTGGCTGCCGGTGACCCCCAACGTGCGGGCCCAGTCCGACCCGGCCTTCGCCGCCGAGGTCGCCCGCTTCAACGAGCTGCTGGCGAAGACGGCCGCGGACCTCGACGAGCCCGGCTCGCCCGTCCTCCTCGCCTCGACCCCACCGTCCTACGACATCGACGCCGACACCTACGACGGCACCCACCCCAACGACAGCGGCGAGCACAAGATCGCGGCGGCCTTCGCCGAGGCGATGTACCAGGCCTGGGACCTGGGCGAGCCCTACGAGCAGTGACTCTCGGTGATCATCCGGGTCAGGAACTCGGCGCAGGGCCGGGGCGCCAGGTCGTCCCAGCACTCCGCCTCCTCCCCCAGGTAGACGTCCCGGGCGCGGGCGAGGGCGGGCCGGTGCTCGGTGGGGAGGCGGTCGAGCGCCCACACGGCTGCCGCGTCCTTCGAGCGGATGGTCCCGGTGGTGAGGGTGGTCCAGATCCGGGCGAGGGTGAGCAGCACGTTGCGGGTGTCGGAGTCCAGGTCGGCCATCAGCTCCGGCACGCCGGCGACGATGGCCCGCCTGAGGTCGTCGTGCGGCACGGAGTCGAGGAGCTCGGCGGGCGGCGGCCCGTGGAGCGGTGCGTCGGCGCGCAGGACCATCGTGAGGAGAGTCGCGAGGTCGGGGCTGGGTTCGGGGCCCGGGGTCATTCCGCGCTCGTAGTCGTCCCGTAGCCAGTCGCCGTAGAGGAAGTCGCAGGTGGGTGGGTAGCGCCAGGGCCGTACATCGTCCTGGACGACGACGATCAGCTCCACGTGCCGCCGCCCGTCCACGCCGGACACCTTGAGCAACTGATCGACCAGGGCCCGGCGTTGGGCGTGTGTCGTGGGCTCCCGTACGACAGCCAGGACGTCGATGTCACTGTGCGGGCGGAGGCCGCCGAGGGTGGCGGAGCCGTGCAGGTAGATGCCGAGGACGGCGTCGCCGAGGGTGGTGCGGAGGAGCTGGACGAGGTGGTCGGTGGCGGGCCGGTCTGGCATATGCGCCTCTTTCCGGTGTCCTGGTCACCGTGCGTATCGTTGTACTGCGCGGTCGCCCACGTCCATGGGGCGGTCGGGGAGGAGCGCCACGATGACCGTCCTTGAAGACAGGATCGAGATGGCCGAGGCAGACGACGAGCTGACTTTGGACGAGCTGTTCGAGTCGCTCGAGCGGACCACCCCCGAGGGTTACAAGGTCGAGATCGTCGAGGGGGCCATCTTCATGTCGCCGCAGCGTGACACGCACTGGGAGATCATCGCCGACATTTACGAGCAACTGCGTACCAAGTACCCGCGCAAGCGCGTGAAGTCGGACGTCCGTGTCGACTACCCGGGGCACCTCAACGGTTTCGCCTCCGACGTGACCCTCGTGGCCGAGGGGGCCGAGAAGAACGAGAAGGGCCTCTGGCGCTGCCAGGACATCGAGTTCGTGGCGGAAGTCATCTCGAAGGGCACGGCCCACAACGACTACGGTCCCAAGAAGACCGCCTACGCCCTCGCCGAAGTCCCCGTCTACCTCATCGCCGACCCCTACCAGGGCAAGTGCCACCTGTACTCCCAGCCCAAGGACGGCGAGTACCTCACGGAGACGACGGTCGCCTTCGGCGCGGGCGTCGACCTCACCGTCACGGACCTCGGCCTCGCCCTCAAGACCGACGAGTTCCCCCGCGACTGACGACGCCGCATCAGAAACCCATGGCGGCGCAGCTCGGTGATGTCAGCTCGTCCGGTTCCCCGGAGTCGGTGCGGGCCCGGGGCGGCCGTGCCGAGCCAGGGCGTGGCCGCCGCGGCGGTGCCGAGCGCGAGCACGGTGCGGCGGGTGGTGGATGACGCGGGAGCCCTCATGACCAGCACCGTGGGGGCGTGCGTCGCGCACTTCACTGCGGCTGTCACCCGGTTCGGAGCGGGGGCCTCCCCCGTTCAAGCTCAACGCGTGCTTGCTTGGAGCGCACTTCAAGACGTTGGCTTGGGCAGCATGAAGTACACGCAGCTCGGACGCACGGGACTCAAGGTCAGCCGGCTCGTCCTCGGCACCATGAACTTCGGCCCGCAGACCGACGAGGCCGACAGCCACGCCATCATGGACGCGGCGCTGGACGCGGGCATCAACTTCTTCGACACCGCCAACGTCTACGGCTGGGGCGAGAACAAGGGCCGCACCGAGAGCATCATCGGCACCTGGTTCGCCAAGGGCGAGGGGCGGCGCGACAAGGTCGTCCTCGCCACGAAGGTGTACGGCAACATGGGCGCCGACGGCCCGGCCTGGCCCAACCACGACAAGCTCTCCGCGGTCAACATCCGGCGGGCCGTGGACGCCAGCCTCAAGCGGCTCCAGACCGACTACATCGACGTCTACCAGTTCCACCACATCGACCGGAACACGCCCTTCGAGGAGATCTGGCAGGCGATCGACGTCCTGGTCCAGCAGGGCAAGATCCTCTACGTCGGGTCGTCGAACTTCCCCGGCTACAAGATCGCCCAGGCCAACGAGATCGCCGCCCGGCGGGGCGGGACCATCGGGCTGGTCAGCGAGCAGTGCCTGTACAACCTCGCGGAGCGGCGTGCCGAGATGGAGGTCATCCCGGCCGCGCAGGACTACGGCCTCGGCGTCATCCCCTGGTCGCCGCTGCACGGCGGTCTGCTGGGCGGTGTCCTCAAGAAGGAGGTCGAGGGCAGGCGCCGCGCCTCCGGCCGCGCGGCCGACGCGCTCAACGACCCCGCCACCCGCGCGCAGATCCAGTCCTACGAGGACCTGCTCGACAAGCACGGCATCGAGCCCGGCGAGGCCGCGCTGGCCTGGCTGCTCACCCGCCCCGGCGTGACCGGCCCGATCGTCGGCCCCCGCACGGCGGAGCAGCTCGCCTCCGCGGTCCGCGCGTCCGAGCTGGACCTGTCCGAGGAACTCCTGACGGGCCTGGACGAGATCTTCCCGGGCCCGGGGCCGAGCCCGGAAGCCTTCGCCTGGTAGTTCCCCAAGGGCGGACGACCTTCTTTTCAGGGGCGCGGGGAACTGCGCCACCAGCCCCCACCGGCCGGCAGCCGGAAGGCAGCCGGCCGCAGTTCCCCGGCCGCCGCCCTACCTCCCGAGCACGGAAGCCAAGGCGACGACGAGAAACATCAGCACGAGCACACCGGCCATGATCCGGTTCCGGGTCTTCGGGTCCACGCCCCGAGCCTAACCGGCGCCGCCGAGGGGCCAGCGGGCGACCGCCTCGTAGCGGGGCTGCTCGCCCGCGACCCCCGAGGTCGGCAGATTGCTCCGCACCAGCACCAGGTCCTCCACCGTCCAGGTCCGGCTCACGAACGCGTCCAGGGCCTCGACACAGGCCCGGACATCGGAGGCCCCCCGGCTACGGGCCACGGTGAGGTGCGGCTTGTACCGCCGGTGTTCCCCCATGGGCACCCCGGCCTTCCGCGCCGCCGCCTCCGCCCGCTCGGCCAGCAGCCGCAGGGTCGCCAGGTCTCCCTCCGCCCCGGCCCACAGGGCACGCCCGCGCCCGAACTGACCGCCGCCCCGCACGGCGAGCGGAAACGGATCGGTACGGCGGGCCGCACGCTCCAGCCTGGCCGACAGCTCCGGCAGGAGCCCGTCGTCGACCTCGCCGTAGAAAGCGAGGGTGAAGTGCCAGCCGGGGCGGCCGGTCCACCGCAGCCCGTCCGCCCCGGGCAGCTTGTGCAACGCGTCCACCACGGCACCGAGTTCGCGGATCACCCCGTCGGGGGGAAGCACGGCGGCGAAGAGTCTCATGGCTCCAGCCTGGCACCATGAGGCCATGGAGATCACCATCAGAGAAGGCGGTCCCGACGACATTCCCGCGATACTCGGCATGCTCGACAGCTGTGTGCAGTGGCTGGTCTCGCAGGGGCGCACGGGGCAGTGGGGGACGAGACCCCTGTCCCAGAACCCGAAGACGGTGGAGTCGGTCGGCCGGTACATGGACGAGGGCAGCGTGTTCATGGCCGATGCCGACGGCGTCCCCGCCGCCACCCTCACCCTCACCGACTCGCCCGGCGCCTACCTGTCCCACCTCGCGCAGCCCGGCGAGCCCGAGCGGTACATCCACTGGCTCGCCTCCGACCGCCGTTTCAAGGGCCACGGCGTGGGCAGCGCGCTCCTCACGCACGCCGCCGAGGTGACCCGGCGGGCAGGGGTGGGCCTGTTGCGGGTCGACTGTTACGCCGGCGACGACGGCAAGCTCGTCCGCTACTACGAGGCCAACGGCTTCACCCGGACCGAGGCCTTCACGGTCGGCGAGAACAGCTGGCCGGGCCAGCTGCTGGCCAGGAGGGTGTGAGCCTCCCGGCCGGACACGCGCCACGCCGCGCTACGCCGCCGGTGCCAGTTGCTCCTGCTGCTCCCGGGGAACGAACCGCACCCGTGGGTGGCCGTGGTGCCAGCCGACCGACAGGCGGAGGTTGCCGACGCGGGCCAGGATCAGGCCGATCACGGCCGCGGCGACGGCCGCGACGGCACCGCCGGCCGCGAGGCCGACCCGGGCGCCGTACGTGTCGGTGATCCAGCCGACGATCGGCGCGCCGACCGGGGAGCCGCCGAGGAAGACCATCATGTAGAGGGCCATGACACGGCCGCGCATGGCCGGGTCCGTGGACATCTGGATGCTGGTGTTCGTCGTGACGTTGACCGTCATGCCGAACAGGCCCAGCGGGACCATGAGCAGGGCGAACATCCACAGGGTGGGGGTGGTCGCCGCCAGTATCTCCAGCGTGCCGAAGACCAGGGCCGCCGCGATCAGCAGCCGCAGCCGGGCCGTGCCGCGCCGGGCGGCGAGCAGGGCGCCGGCGACGGAGCCGACCGCCATCAGCGTGTTGAACATGCTGTAGGCGCCCGCGCCCGCGTGGAACACGTCGTCCGCGAAGGCCGAGAGGTAGACGGGGAAGTTGAAGGCGAAGGTGCCGACGAACCCGACCAGGACGATCGGCCAGATCAGCTCCGGGCGGCCGGTGACGTACCGCACGCCTTCCCGCAGCTGCCCCTTGCCGCGCGGGGCGCGCTCGACGACGTGCAGTTCGCGGGCACGCATCAGCAGCAGGCCGGTGAGCGGCGCGATGAAGGACAGGCCGTTAAAGAGGAACGCGTAGCCGGTGCCGACGCCGGTGATCAGTATGCCCGCGACGGCCGGGCCGACCAGGCGGGCGGACTGGAAGTTCGCCGAGTTCAGGCTGACCGCGTTCTGCAGCTGCCCCGGGCCGACCAGCTCGGAGACGAAGGACTGCCGGGCCGGGTTGTCGACCACCGTGGCGAGACCGACCGCGAAGGCGGCGACGTACACGTGCCACACCTGGACGTGGCCGGTGAGGACGGCGGCGGCGAGGGCGAGGGCGGTGAGGGCCATCGCCGACTGGGTGACGAGCAGGGTGGGCCGCTTGCGCAGCCGGTCGACGAGGACACCGCCGTAGAGGCCGAAGAGCAGCATCGGCAGAAACTGCAGTGCCGTCGTTATGCCGACGGCCGCGGAGGAGCCGGTGAGGCTGAGGACCAGCCAGTCCTGGGCGATGCGCTGCATCCAGGTGCCGATATTGGAGACGACCTGTCCCATGAAGAACAGGCGGTAGTTCCTGACCTTCAGGGAGGAGAACATCGAGGACTTGCGGACCGGCCGGGTGGACTCGGAGGGGCGGGTGTCGGAGGTGGGCGGGGAGTCGTGGGGATCAGGTGCGGGGACGGAAGCTGCTCCGGGTCCCGAACTCAAAGGGTTCGCCTCCTTGCGACGTACGGCTTACAGATGCGCGAGTTTCTCCAGCACGGGGGCGGCTGCGCGCAGTTTCGCCCACTCGTCCTCGTCGAGGTTTTCCACCAATGTGGCCAGGAATGCGTTCCGCTTGCGGCGGCTCTCCTCGAGCATCGCCTCTGCCTGCTCGGTGCGCGTCACGACCTTCTGGCGCCGGTCCTCGGGGTGCGGCTCCAGACGGACCAGTCCCTTGGACTCCAGCAGCGCCACGATGCGGGTCATCGAGGGCGGCTGGACGTGCTCCTTGCGGGCGAGCTCGCCCGGGGTGGCCCTGCCGCACAGGGACAGGGTGCCGAGCACCGACATTTCGGTGGGGCTGAGCGACTCGTCGACCCGCTGGTGCTTGAGCCGACGGGACAGCCGCATCACGGCGGATCGGAGGGAGTTCACGGCGGCTACGTCGTCGCCATGGCTGAGGTCCGGCATGTTCTTTAGCGTAACTCATTACTCTCGCTAAGTACCACCCGGGGCACGCGTGAAGGCGCGTGACCCCGGCCACTGAACCGTGACATCACTCATATGGGTGATCCGGCCGCGGAAGAGGACACACCGGACCGAACGGTGCCGCGACCCTCATGGACATGGGGACCAGCGTGCTCAGCCTGCGAATAGACCACGAGCTGCTTGAGCGGCTCCGGCACCAAGCCGCGAAAAGAGGAATGAGCGTCCAGGACTATGTCGTCCGGACGCTCATTCGCGATGACTTCGACCAGCGTTTCCAGGCCGCCGTCGAGGAGACGGAGAGGTTCTACGGGTCACCCGGCTCGGGCGACGCGGACCAGGACCAGGACCAGGATCAGGTCAGACCCAGCGCCGGCATCAGGTAGTAGAACGCGAACACCGCCGCCACCGCGTACATCGCCGTCGGCACCTCCTTGCCCCGCCCGGCCGCCAGCCGCAGCACCACGAAGGTGACGAAGCCCATGCCGATGCCGTTGGTGATCGAGTACGTGAACGGCATCATCAGCATCGTCACGAAGGCCGGGATGGCGATCGTGTAGTCCGCCCAGTCGATCTCCCTGACCGAGCCGGCCAGGATCAGGAAGCCGACCGCGAGCAGGGCGGGGGTGGCCGCCTGGGACGGCACCATCGTGGCGACCGGCGTCAGGAAGAGGGCGGCGGCGAAGAGGCCGCCGGTGACGACGTTCGCGAGACCGGTCCGGGCGCCCTCGCCGACACCGGCCGTGGACTCGACGAAGGCGGTGGTCGCCGAGGAGGAGCTGGCACCGCCGGCGGCGACCGCGAGACCGTCGACGAACAGCACCTTGTTGATGCCGGGCATCTGCCCCTGCGCGTCGGTCAGCTTCGCCTCGTCCGAGACGCCCATGATCGTGCCCATCGCGTCGAAGAAGCACGACAGCAGCACGGTGAAGACGAACAGCACACCGGTCAGCACCCCGACCTTCTCGAAGCCGCCGAACAGGCTGACCTGCCCGACCAGCCCGAAGTCGGGACTGGCGACCGGGTTGCCGGGCCACTTCGGGGTGGTGAGACCCCAGCTCGGCACCTTGGCCACGGCCTCGATGACCACGGCCACGACGGTCATGGCGACGATCGAGATCAGGATCGCGCCGGAGACCTTGCGCACGATCAGGGCGAGCGTGAGCAGCACGCCCAGGACGAAGACCAGCACCGGCCAGCCGTTGAGATGGCCGTCACCGCCGAGCTGGAGCGGGACGGTGGTCTGGGCGGCGTCCGGGATACGGGAGACAAAACCGGCGTCGACGAGACCGATCAGCATGATGAACAGGCCGATGCCGATGGAGATGGCCTTGCGCAGCCCGTAGGGGACGGCGTTCATCACACGCTCGCGCAGCCCCGTGGCGACCAACAGCATGACCACGAACCCGGCGAGGACCACCATGCCCATCGCGTCCGGCCAGGACATGCGCGGGGCGAGCTGGAGGGCGACGACGGAGTTCACGCCGAGGCCGGCGGCGAGCGCGATCGGCACGTTGCCGATGACGCCCATGAGCAGGGTGGTGAGCGCGGCCGTGAGGGCCGTCGCGGTGACCAGCTGCCCGTTGTCGAGCTGGTGACCGTACATGTCCTTGGCGCTGCCGAGGATGATCGGGTTCAGCACGATGATGTAGGCCATCGCGAAGAAGGTGGCGAGGCCGCCCCGGACCTCGCGGGACAGCGTGCTGCCCCGCTCGGAGATCCGGAAGAAGCGGTCGAGTGCGCCGTACGTGGGCCCGGCTCCCGGCTGTTCAGGGGCGGGGACCTTGGCGGGAGCCGAGGAGGACATGTGTTTGGCGGTTCCTACGAAGAGAAGTGGTCAGACACAAACCGTTTCAGTATGAACATATAAGGCCGCGATCGCACATCTGCGCGCGTAGACCTGATCGCCTCGTAAGCTGTCCCCATGGCGAAATGGACCCCCAGACACGAGGCGCCGGAGCCCCTGGAGGGCCCCGTGGTCGCCACCGTCACCGGCGGCACGATCCTCTGGTTCGTCCTCTTCCTGGTCCAGCTCCCCTTCTACGGCTGGTTCGACGACCACGGCCACACGTGGTGGGTGTGGACCTGCCTGGCCGGCGGCGGTCTGGGGCTGATCGGCATCTGGTACGTCCGCAAGCGCGAGGCCGCGATCAAGCGGGCGGCGGCCCAGCACGAGGTGACGGCCACTCCGTCGGCCGGAGAGACGGCGACGCCTCCGGCCGAGTAGGCACGTTCCTGCCCGCTTCCCGGCGAGACAAGCAGCCGTCCCCTCCCTAGTCTCGGAGAGAGGCGGCGAAACGCCCGAAATCGTCGCGGCCGCCGCCCCACCGGTGAGGAGCGCAGCCATGACGACGCAGGACAGCGCGGCGGAGGCCGACCGGGCCCTGAAGGCCAAGCACCGGGCGATGTGGGCACAGGGCGACTACCCGTCCCTGGCCGCCGAGGTCATCCCCGATCTCGGGGCGGTCCTGGTCGAGGCGTGCGGGGTGCGCTCCGGCCAGCGGGTGCTGGACGTGGGCGCCGGCAGCGGCAACGCCGCGATCCCGGCGGCCCTGGCCGGCGCGGACGTGGTCGCCTCGGACCTGACCCCGGAGCTGTTCGAGGCCGGCCGACAGGCGGCCGGGAAACAGGGAGTGGAGCTGAGCTGGCAGGAGGCCGACGCCGAGGCGCTGCCCTTCGCTGACGCGGAGTTCGACACCGTGCTGTCCTGCGTCGGGGTGATGTTCGCCCCGCACCACCAGCAGGCCGCCGGCGAACTCGTCCGGGTCTGCCGTCCGGGCGGCACCATCGGCCTGCTGAGCTGGACGCCGCAGGGCTTCATCGGACGGATGTTCGCCACGATGAAGCCGTACGCGCCGCCGCCCCCGCCGGGCGCGCAGCCGCCTCCGCTGTGGGGGGACGAGGAGCATGTGCGCGCCCTCTTCGGCGACCGGATCACGGACGTGCGGGCCGAACGCCGGACCGTCCGGGTCGACCGCTTCGAGACGCCCGAGGCGTTCCGCGACTACTTCAAGGAGCGCTACGGCCCCACGATCACCGTCTACAAGAACACCGCCGGCGATCCCGAGCGCACCGCCGCCCTGGACCGCGGCCTGGCGGACCTCGCCCGCGAGAGCGATCTGAGCACGGGCGGGGGCGGGACCGTCCTGGAGTGGGAGTACCTGCTGTTCACCGCGCGCAGGGCGGGCTGACCCCGCGGGTGGCACCCGGGTCCGACGGGGATCTTCAGGACGTACAACTGCCGTACGACCAGGGCACGACGTCCGTCGTCCCCAGGTCGGATCTTCCCCGCATTCGGCAGGTGAAGCGGCAAAACCGCACGTACCGTCGAATGCATGACGCATCTCGACGCGGGTGCCCGGCCCGACTCCGCCCGGCCGGCGACGGTCACCTCACGCGAGACCGGCCTGACCTCGGCTCAGGTCGCCGAGCGGGTGGAGCGCGGCCAGGTCAACGACGTGCCGGTGCGCAGCAGCCGCTCCACCGTCGACATCGTCCGCGCGAACGTCTTCACCCGCTTCAACGCGATCATCGGTGTGCTGTGGCTGATCATGCTGTTCGTCGCGCCGATCCAGGACAGCCTGTTCGGCTTCGTGATCCTCGCCAACACCGGGATCGGGATCGTCCAGGAGTGGCGGGCGAAGAAGACGCTGGACTCGCTCGCGCTGATCGGCGAGGTGCGTCCCACCGTCCGCCGGGACGGGACCTCCGGCCAGGTCGGCACCTCCGAGATCGTCCTCGACGACCTGATCGAGATCGGGCCCGGTGACAAGGTCGTCGTCGACGGCGTCTGTGCCGAGGCCGACGGGCTGGAGATCGACGAGTCGCTGCTCACCGGCGAGGCGGACCCGGTCGTCAAACGACCCGGTGACCAGGTGATGTCCGGCAGCTTCGTGGTCGCGGGCGGCGGGGCCTTCCAGGCGACGAAGGTCGGCCGTGAGGCGTATGCCGCGCAGCTCGCGGAGGAGGCGTCCCGGTTCACCCTCGTCCAGTCCGAGCTGCGCTCCGGCATCTCCACGATCCTCAAGTACGTCACGTGGATGATGGTCCCGACCGCGATCGGGCTGATCATCAGCCAGCTGTTCGTGAAGGAGAACGCCTTCGACGACTCCGTCGCCCGCACGGTCGGCGGCATCGTCCCGATGGTCCCCGAGGGGCTGGTCCTGCTCACCTCGGTGGCCTTCGCCATCGGCGTCATCCGCCTCGGCCGCAAGCAGTGCCTCGTCCAGGAGCTGCCCGCGATCGAGGGGCTGGCCCGGGTCGACACGGTCTGCCTCGACAAGACCGGCACCCTCACCGAGGGCGGCATGGACGTCACCGAGCTGCGACCCCTGCAGGGCGCCGACGAGACGTACGTACGCCGAGTGCTCGGCGCCCTCGGCGAGTCCGACCCCCGGCCGAACGCCTCGCTCAAGGCGATCATCGACACCTACCCGGCCACCGAGGACTGGCGCTGCACCCAGGCACTGCCGTTCTCCTCCGCGCGCAAGTACAGTGGCGCCGCGTTCACCGAGGCCGACGGGGAGAGCAGCACCTGGCTGCTCGGGGCGCCGGACGTGCTGCTGCCCGACGAGGACCCGGCCCTCACCGAGACGGGGCGGCTGAACGAGCAGGGCCTGCGGGTGCTGCTGCTCGCCCGGGTCGACCGGGACCTCGACGACCCGGAGGTGGCCGAGGGAGCGAAGCCCGTCGCGCTGGTGGTCCTGGAGCAGCGGCTGCGGCCGGACGCGGCCGAGACGCTGCGCTACTTCGCCGACCAGAACGTGGCCGCCAAGGTCATCTCCGGCGACAACGCGGTGTCGGTCGGCGCGGTCGCGGCCAAGCTGGGGCTGTCCGGCGCCACGGTGGACGCGCGCCGGCTGCCCGCCGAGCAGGAGGGGATGGCCGAGGCCCTCGACGACGGCACGGTGTTCGGGCGGGTCACCCCGCAGCAGAAGCGGAACATGGTGGGCGCGCTGCAATCCCGGGGGCACACGGTCGCGATGACGGGCGACGGGGTGAACGACGTCCTCGCCCTGAAGGACGCCGACATCGGCGTCGCGATGGGCTCCGGCTCGGAGGCGACCCGGGCGGTCGCGCAGATCGTGCTGCTGAACAACAGCTTCGCGACGCTGCCGTCGGTGGTGGCGGAGGGCCGCCGTGTCATCGGCAACATCACGCGGGTCGCGACCCTGTTCCTCGTCAAGACGGTCTACTCGGTGCTGCTGGCGATCCTGGTGGTCTGCTCGCAGGTCGAGTACCCGTTCCTGCCGCGCCATCTGACCCTGCTGTCGACCCTGACGATCGGCGTCCCGGCCTTCTTCCTCGCGCTCGCGCCCAACAAGGAACGCGCGAAGCCGAACTTCGTGCGGCGGGTGATGCGGTACGCGATCCCGAGCGGGGTGGTGGCCGCGCTGGCGACCTTCGCGACGTATCTGATCGCCCGGGAGCACTACACCGGCGCGGGTGCGCTGGACGCGGAGACCAGTGCCGCGACGCTCACGCTGTTCCTCATCTCGATGTGGGTCCTGGCGATCATCGCCCGGCCGTATACCTGGTGGCGTGTCGCGCTGGTGGCGACGATGGCCGGAGCGTTTCTGCTGGTGCTGGTGGTGCCGTGGCTTCAGGAATTCTTCGCGCTGAAGCTGGTCGGGATGACCATGCCGTGGATCGCGGTCGGCATCGCGGTGGTGGCGGCGGCCGCCCTGGAACTCCTGTGGAGGTGGGTGGACCGCCGCTTTCCCGCTTAGCACCGTGGGGGCTGGGCGCGCGGTTCCCCGCGCCCCTTGAGTTTCTTACTTCACGTCGACGTAGTCGCCGGTGGCGCTGACCGCCGGAGTGGTCGTCGTGCCCGCGAAGCTGAAGCGCCAGTAGCCGTCGTACTGGGCGGTGGCGGTGGCCTTCAGGTTGCCGTACTGGTCGGAGTAGACCGTCTTGACCGTCGTGTACGTGCTGGTGCCCGCCTTGCGGAACTGGAGCTTGACCGGCTGGTTGGTGTAGCCGTGGTAGGCGTTGTCCTCCCAGTTGGCGCGGGACAGCTTGCCGGTGGACGTGATGGTCTTGCCCTTGTAGACGGGCTCGGGACCGGCGTTGACGGTCAGCTTGGAGTAGCGCTGGACCTTGGTGCTGCCCAGGCCGCCCTGCTCCTTCTGGTCGCCGTTGCTGGTGACGGCGAGGGCGCCGGCGCCCCAGGTGCCGGCGTCGGAGTTCCACAGGTCGCCGTCGGCCGGGCGGATGTTGATCACGCCCTTGCAGTCGAGGACGGTCGACGAGGCGGCGGTGCAGGTGGCCGGGTCGTCGCTGATGAAGACGTTGTCCGCGGTGTCCAGCGAGGAGCCGTGGTAGATCAGCGGGCCGGTGGCGAAGTTGTCCGAGCTGGTGTCGAGGTCCGCGGCGTGGGTCACGGTGTAGGTGACCGGGAAGCTGACCACGTTCGTGGTGCCGACGACGATGTTCTTGCCGCTGTTGACCTTGACGTCGGAGAAGGTGACGTCGAGGGTCGACGCGGTGGTGCCCGATTCGGCGTCGGCGGAGGCGGAGCTGAAGGCCGCCTTGCCGGACGGCGCGTCGGCGGCCTGTGCGGCCGGAACGACGAGGGCGGAGAGGGCCAGGGCGCCGGCGACGGCGGCCACGGTGGCTCGGATGCGCATGTGTTCCCCAGGTGGAGAAGTGATCTAGGAGTCTCTTGACTCGGATGATCAGATCCACGAGCCCGGGAACAAGTTGTACGCCCCGTTCCGGTTTTGCCGCCGCATCCCCAATGTTTGACCCGGGCATGAGACGTGAGGGACAGGAGACGTACGGAACCGCCGGTCCCGGAACGGATTCCGGGGCCGGCGGTGTCGACCGTGTCGTGCGGGACGGTGTTATCGCACGTCGACGAAGTCACCCGTGGCGTTGACGGCCGGGGTGGTCGTCGTGCCCGCGAAGGAGTAGCGGAAGTAGCCGTCGGTGGCGGCCTTGACGGTGGTCTTCAGCTCACCCGTGCTGTTCGACGTGATGGTCTTCACCGTGGAGTAGGTGTCGGAACCCTTCTTGCGGAACTGGAGCTTCACCGGCTGGTTGGTGTAGCCGTGGTACTTGTGGTCTTCCCAGTTGGCCCGGGACAGCTTGCCGGTGACGGTGATGGTCTTGCCCTTGGCCACCGGCTCCGGGGAGGCGTTGACCGTCAGCTTCGAGGCACGCTGGACCTTGGCGGTCTTGTAGGCGTCGCGGATGATGTAGTCACCGTCGTTGCCGATGGCGCCGACCCACACCTTCCAGGTGCCGGCCAGGATGTTGCTGTAGAGGTCCACGGCCGGGTCGGCGATGATCGTCACCTTGCAGGTGGCGGTGGTGGCACTGGAGTTGGCGCAGTCGCCGACGAACTCCTGGTCCAGGCTCTCCGGGACGAGCGCCCCGTCGGCGTTGTCCACGTCCGTGCCGTGCCACAGGACGGGGTAGGCGTCGTAGATGCCCTCCGGGTCGGTGGCCGTCACGGAGACGGTGAAGGACTTCTTGACGGTCGTGCCGACGACGATGTTCTTGCCGCCGTTGACGGTCACGCTCGTGACCTTCGTGTCGCCCTCGCCCTCGTCCGTCGGGCCGGCGGCCGCGAACGGCGTGGCCTTCGAGGTGGAGGGGACCATCGAGGCCAGGTCCGGCATGTGGTCGTCCGCCTGCGCGGCGGGGACGGCCAGGGCGGAAAGGGCCAGGGCACCGGTGACGGCGGCCACAGTGGCTCGGATACGCATGCGTTCTCCAGGTGGAGAGGGGCCCCGGCGCTCGTCGTCGGCTCCTGGGGCCCAAGTGATCGTGGAGTCTGTTGACTCACGTGATCAGATCCACGAGCAATGCGCATGGTTGTACGGCAGGTGAAAAATTTGTGCGGAGATTTTCACCGAACAGCCAAACGCCACCGCGCGCTTCAGTCGAACCACCGATCCCGCGCCAGTTCCTCCGTCCGCGACGGATCCTCCAGCAGCGCCGCCACCTCGAACCGCCGCGGCCACTGCCCCGCCGCCCAGGCGAGTCCCGCGGCCACGCCCTCCAGCGTGGCGGCGTGCAGGACACCGTCGTCGGTGAGCCGCCAGTCGATCTCCACGCCGTCGACGACGAGTTCCTCGTGCTCGAGGTAGGAGGACGGGGTGCGGGGGCCGAGCAGGACGCGGACGGAGTCCGGGACGTCGTGTTCGGTGCCCTCGGAGGTGACCTGCCCGGTGACCGACTCGCTCAGGCGCCGCACCTGGAAGAGTTCGGCCAGTTCGGCGGCCCGGGACGGGCGCACCGGCAGCAGCGGGACGCCCGCCGTGAAGGGCAGCAGATCCGGTGAGTCGCACACCACGGCGTCGGCCGCGTCCACGACCTCCACCCGGCCGTCGATGACGGCACGCAGCTCGTCCGGCAGGGTCACCTGCTCCGGGTCCAGGTCGGCCAGGGCCCCGTACAGCGCGTGCAGTTGGGCGTCCGTCACGTCGCGTTCCGGGTCGGCCAGCCGGTCGAGGAGTTCGGCGGCGCCGCCGGGCTCGTCCAGCAGCGCGGCGACGGACGTCCGTACGCCCAGCGCCCGCAGCACCTGCTCGTCCTCGAAGCCGGTCGCGTCGGCCTCCTCGTAGAGGCCGCGCAGCAGCGGGTCGCCGCCGGCGGCCCGCAGTCCGGCCGGGCGGCGGCCGTCGAGCACCGGGTTGCCGCGCAGCCACCACGCCGTGTACGGCCGTACGACCTCGTGCGTGCCGTCCGGCAGCAGGACGCGCACGGTCTGGACGATCGCGTCCCGCAGAGGCGGCTGTGACAGCAGGGACAGGGCCTGGGACCACTTGTCCTCGTCGACCAGGTCCAGATCCCGTACGGCGATGATCTCGGTCGCGACCGGCGGCACCGGGCTGTCCGGGAAACGGTCGAGGACGTCCTCGGCCCACACGTCGACCGCGTCCAGCAGGCCCGGGTCGTCGGGCTCGGCGAAGTCGCCCTCGCGCGGCTCCAGTTCGTCGGGGTCGAGGACGACGTCGGTGGCGCGGACGAGCGCGAAGTTCACCAGCACCCCGCAGGCCGCCAGCGGCTGCTCGCCCCACTTCGAGGCCATCTCGGCGTCCACCGCGGCCAGTTCACCCTCGCGCATGACCTGGGCGAACGGGCCGCCGGGGAAGACGAGTTCGCAGGCCGGGGCCGGTTCGCCGTCCTCGTCGGGCAGCGCGAGCGCGCCGAGCCAGGGCTCGTCACCGGGCTCCAGGCCGGCGTCCCGCACCAACGCGAGGACGGTGTCGGCCAGTTCCTCCGCGTCGAGGGTGTCCTCCTCCCACAGCGCGCCGCCCTCGTCGTCGAGCGAGGCGGCGACGGCGGCCCTGACCTGCGGGGTGGTGAGCACCGCGCGCGGGGTCGCGGGCAGGGCGCCCAGCTTCTCCAGGATCGGGTGCGCGGCGTCCGGGTGGGCGACCTTCAGACCGAGCCGGGCCAGGGTCTCCGGGTCGGTCCCGGTTGCGTCGGGGCTGGGCAGCAGCACCTGCCGGGGCCCGATCGTCGTACGGCCGTCCGCGAGCGGCACCGGCAGGCCCGACAGCCGGTCCGGGTCGACCCCGGCCAGGCTGTCGTAGAGCCGCCGCCACCAGCCGGGCTCCTTCTCCAGCCCGGCCAGCCGGTCGATCGCGTCGGTCAGCGGCACGCGGGCGACGCCCAGGGTGCGCAGCTCCGCCCGGCGTTCGAGACCTGCGGGCAGCAGGGTGGGCAGCACCTCGGCGAGCACCCGGACCGTGTCCGCGCCCGCGCCCTCGACGACCTCGGCGTCCCGGGGCCGCAGCGACTCGGGCAGCTCGTCGCCGTCGTGCTCGCGGCGCTCGACGGCGGGCGGCAGGAAGGACGTGCGCGGCAGCCGCTCCAGGATCGCCCGGCGCAGGGCGCCGTCCAGCTCGCCCTTGCCGAGCGGGCCGGGCACGAGGTCGATGAGCCCGGCCGTCACCGGCCGCCACTCGCCGAGGAGTCCGGCGTAGGAGTCGGCCGCGCGCTGGACCAGGAAGTCGGTCAGCGGGCCGGGGGCGGCGTGCCGGCGGGTGGAGTCCAGCGGGAACGAGGCGATGAGCAGGGCGGGGACGCCGAGCGACTCGTCGCTGGGCGTGGGGGCGTGCACGACCGGGCTGGTGCGGGGCCGGGCCGGGCTGCCGTCGGAGTCCACGGGCACGGCCCAGGTGACCGACCAGTGGGGGCGCAGCCGCTCCTCGACGGGGCGGCCGGTGAGCAGCTCGGGGGTGAGGGGGCCGTGGGCGGCGGCGGTGCGCCAGTAGGTGACGCCGTCGCCGGAGTCGTCGATGACGGTGAAGGGGCCGTCGGTGCGGCGGGAGATGGTCCGGGGGCTCTCGCCGTCGATCTCGACGACGACCTCTTCGAGGCCGGCGAGGGTGAGCAGCAGCGCGTCGTCGACCGCCCGCAGCAGCCGCTCGGCGAGGTCGGCGGCGGCGGCGTCCCGCAGCGGCAGGATGACGGCGGTGTCGTACGGGTCGGGGGCGCTGCCCTCGGCGGCGAACGGCAGCCGCAGCAGCGGTACGTGACCGTCGCGCCGCCGGACCTCGTCCCCGAGGCCGGGGCTGTGCCGGGCGGTCTCGGCGGCCAGCTCCCGGGCCTCGGCCAGCGACCACCGCACGCCGCCGTGCCGGCCGACGACGGCGGGCTCGTCGGTCACGGCGAGGACGGCGGCGAACCCGACACCGAACCGCCCGACGGCCTGCTCGTGGGTCTCCCGCTTCGCGGAGGCACGCAGCGTGGACAGCGACTCGACCCCGGCCGCGTCCAGCGGAGCGCCGGTGTTGGCGGCGACGAGAACCCCGTCCCGCAGGGTGAGCCGGAGCCGCCCCGGCACCCCCGCCCGGGCCGCCGCGTCGGCGGCGTTCTGCGCGAGCTCGACGACGAGCCTGTCCCGGTACCCGCCGAGGACGAGATCCTCCTCGGCGTTGGCGTCCTCACGGAACCGGGCGGGGCTGGTGGCCCACGCGTCCAGCACTCCACGCCGCAGACGTGCCGTACCGAACGGATCGGCACCCTCGGCGGCGGGCCGCACGAACTTGCTGCTCACGTTCCTTCTCCTCATCGACGAGAGGACGAAGGTACCGCCTGGGACGCGGGGCTGCGCGCGCCGTCCGGCCCCGGTTCGGCCCCCGGGGGCGAACGTCACGAAATCCGCCCAAGCGGCGCGCGGACGAGCAGGACGAGCAGGCGAGGGCGGCTGCGGCTACGAGTGGCCCAGTTCCTCCGTGTCCTCGTCCGGCGTCGCCGGGACCGAGCCCGAGTCCGAGGCCGGGCGGAGGGGGAACGGGTCCACGCGGGTCTCGTCGATGACCGGTGGGGCCGGCTGGGGCGGCTTGGGCATGACCGCCGCCTCGGAGTGGCCGCCGCAGCCGTAGGCCAGGGAGACGACGCGGCCGTCGGCCGGGGAGAACTCGTTGGCGCAGACGCCGAAGGCCTGGCCCAGGGAACCGCCGATGCGGAGCAGGAAGCCGCAGCTCACGCAGGCGGCCGGGGCCGCCTGTGCCATCGGGGTCTTGGGGCCGAAGGCTTCCTCCCAGCGGTCGGCTGCGATGTGCAGGCCGTAGCGGGACAGCACCCTGGCGCGGCGCACGCCGAGTTCCTCGGCCACCGCCGCGATCGAACCGCGGGCGGGGACGGCCAGGGGCCCCGCCGTGACCTCCGCGTCCTCGGCCTCCGCCAGGGCCGCCATCTCGTCGGAGACGACGGAGTTCGGCGGCGGCTCGTCCTCACCGGTCCAGCCGGGCTCCAGACGCAGGTCTTCGGCGTCCGTGGGCAGCAGATCCCCCGGGCCCATGTCGCCGGGGCGCAGCCGCTCGCTCCACGGCACCCACTCGGGCGCGAGCACCGCGTCCGGGCCGGGCAGCAGCACCGCCTCGTCCACCGTGACGATCTTCGCCCGGGACGCCCGGGCCACCGTCACGGCCCAGCGCCAGCCCCGGTACCCGAGCTCCTTGCACTCGAAGAAGTGCGTGACAACGCGATCCCCTTCGGAGACCAGCTCCACGTGCTCGCCGACGATTCCTGGTGCCGCGGCCTCCTCGGCTGCGGCGCGGGCGAGGTCGACGGCCTCGGCGCACAGACGGTCAGGGGTGCGGCTTCGCGTTGTCGCTGCGCTCACAGGTATCGCTTCTCTCCATACGCCGTCTCACGTGTGCGCCACTCCCAGCGCAGGGGGCGGACGGAGCGGACCAGGGGACCGCGTCGACGTCCTTCATCCATTTTGCGGGATGGCTGAGATACGCACGCTACCCTTCCGCCCCACTTCGCGTACACCGACGGTCGTGACCGACGCCCCGGACCACCGTGCCGACCGGGTCCCCGCAACCCGGACAGTCACCCCACAGGCCCTATACAAGCGGTAATGGCACTACCCACTGCCATCTCGGGGCACTATGACGACGTGGCAGCCGCGAGGACGCCCCAGGGCGCCACCGGTACCGGTGGGTCGAAAGGGGTCAAGGGAAGCAGACGACTGAGCGGGCCGGGCCGTCTGGGCGGCTCCCTCCGCGCGGTCGGCCGTGCCCTGCACCTCCCGTTCACCGGAACCGCCCGCGGCATCCGCAAGGCCACCCACGCGCACGGCGCCGGCGAGTCCGGCCTCGGCAAGCTGATCGAGCTGCACGGTGTGAACGGCGCCGGGGATGTGATGATCACCGTCGCCCTCGCGTCGACGGTGTTCTTCTCCGTACCGACCGACGAGGCCCGCGGCCGTGTCGCGCTGTACCTCGCCATCACCATGGCGCCCTTCACCCTCCTCGCGCCGGTGGTCGGCCCGCTCCTCGACCGCCTCCCGCACGGCCGCCGGGCCGCGATGGCCGGGGCGATGCTGGCCCGGGCGCTGCTCGCGCTGATCCTGTCCGGCGCGGTCGTCAGCGGCAGCATCCAGCTGTATCCGGCGGCGCTCGGCGTCCTCGTCGCGTCGAAGGCGTACGGGGTGGTCAGAAGCGCCGTCGTGCCCCGGCTGCTGCCGCCCGGCTTCTCCCTGGTGAAGGCCAACTCGCGGGTCACCCTCGGCGGGCTCCTCGCCACCGGCATCGCCGCGCCGATCGGAGCCGGACTCCAGCAGCTCGGACCGCGCTGGCCGCTCTACGGCGCCTTCGTGATCTTCGTGGCGGGGACGTTCCTGTCGTTCACGCTGCCGCCGAAGGTCGACTCCGCCAAGGGCGAGGACACCGCGCTGCTGGCCGCGGACGAGGAGCACCTGCACGGGCCGCACCGCCGCCCCGTCAAGCGCCCCGGGCTGCGCACGGTCGGCCCGGCCGTCACGCACGCCCTGGCCGCCAACGCCGCCATCCGCTGTCTCACCGGCTTCCTGATCTTCTTCCTCGCCTTCCTGCTGCGCGAGCACCCGATGTCCGGCCAGAGCGCCGCCGTGTCCCTGGGGATAGTGGGCGTGTCGGCGGGCGTCGGCAACGCGCTCGGTACGGCCGTGGGGGCGTGGCTGCGGTCCCGGGCGCCGGAGATCATCATCGTGACGGTCGTGGCGTGCGTGCTGGGCGCGGCGATCACGGCCGCGTTGTTCTTCGGCGCGGTCCTGGTGGCGTGCCTGGCCGCGATCGCCGGCTTCGCGCAGGCGCTGGCCAAGCTGTCGCTCGACGCGCTGATCCAGCGGGACGTGCCCGAACTGGTCCGTACGTCGGCCTTCGCCCGCTCCGAGACGCTCCTGCAGATGTCCTGGGTGCTGGGCGGGGCGGTCGGCATCGCGATGCCGCTCAACGGCACGCTCGGGCTGGCGGTGGGCGCCGCGATCGTCGGCACGGGGTGGCTGACGACCGTACAGGGGCTGATCGCCTCGGCCCGGCACGGGGGCGCGGCACGGCCGCGCGTGGCGTAGGGGTACGGCTGCGCGTGGCGTACGGGTACGGCTGTGCTCGGCGTAGCCGGACGGGCACGCCGTACCCCGCGTGGGCGGTCCGGCCGGTGGGCCAGATAGCCTTCGCCCATGACCAGGTTGCAATCCGCTGTGCGACGCCGCCGCGCCGTCGCCGCCGCCGGCGTCGTGTCCGCCGGACTGCTCGTCCTCTCGGCCTGTGACAAGCCGACTCCGATGGCCACGGTCACCGTGGGCCAGGATTCGGTGAACTCCGAGGCCACGTGTGGCGGCGAGGGCGATGCCCTGAAGCCGTCCGATCTCAACCAGTGCCTGAAGGCCAAGGGCATCAAGAGCATCTCCGTCGACCCTGACGAGACCGTGCGCTTCGGGGTCGACCCGGAGATCGCGGACGAGGGCTGGACGATCCTGATGAACGGTCAGCCGCTGACCGACTCCAGCACGAAGACGTACCGCACCATTCCGGGCAGCGTGTTCTTCAACGCGCAGTACGGGGCGCAGGGCGACTCGACGCTGGTGTCCATCAAGGAGGGCGACAAGGACGCGTCGGGGCTGTGGAACTTCAAGCTGGAGAAGAACGCGTAGGCGCTGCCGCTGGGCTGGGCAGGGTGCTTGTCGCCACCGCTGTTTCTGTTGAGCGGGATGCGGTGGCTGCTGCCGTTGGGGCGTTGCCGTCGGGGTCCGATGGTGAGGTGCTCGGCGTTGTCGGCCGTGCCCACCCGTTCCGCCCCAGCGGAGCGACTGCCCACGGCGGGAGCGGGGCGACTGCCCACGGCGGGAGCGGGGCGACTGCCCACGGCGGGAGCAGCGGCAGGGGTATCGACGTTGTCGTCGTTGGTGTCGGGCCCGGGCTTGCCGGTGCGGCCACCGGGTCCGTGCTTGCCGCCGCCGCCCTGCGGGGCACGCCCTATGACCTGGTCGTTTCCGCTGGGATCGGTGGGGGGTTCCTGCCGGAGGCGCGCGTGGGATCGCTCGTCGTCGCCGATGAGATCGTCGCGGCCGACCTGGGGGCCGAGACGCCCGACGGGTTCCTGTCGGTCACCGAGCTCGGGTTCGGCACCGTTCGGCATCAGCCGCCCGCGGACCTCGTACGGCTGGTCTGCGACGCCGTCGGGGCGCGTAGCGGGGCCGTGCTCACCGTGTCCACCGTGACCGGGACCGCCGAGCGGGCCGCCGCGCTCCGCGAGCGTCACCCCACCGCCCTCGCCGAGGCCATGGAGGGCTTCGGGGTGGCCGAGGCCGCTGCCCTGCACGGGGTGCCCGTGCTGGAGGTGCGGGCGATCTCCAATCCCGTCGGGCCGCGCGACCGCGCCGCCTGGCGTATCCCGGACGCCCTCGCGGCCCTCACCGAGGGCTTCGGGAAGCTCGTGCCCGTACTGGAGAGTTGGAACCGGCATGACCAGTGAGCAGCTGAAGATCGCCTACTCCCCCTGCCCGAACGACACCTTCGTCTTCGACGCCCTGGCCCACGGCCGCGTCCCCGGCGCCCCCGCCTTCGACGTGACCTTCGCCGACATCGACATCACCAACGGCATGGCCGAGCGCGGCGAGTTCGACGTACTGAAGGTGTCGTACGCCGTGCTGCCGTACGTGCTGGAGGAGTACGCCCTGCTGCCGTGCGGCGGTGCGCTGGGGCGGGGCTGCGGGCCGCTGGTGCTGACGCGGGAGCCGGACGTCGACCTCACCGGCCGTACGGTCGCCGTGCCCAGTGAGAAGTCCACCGCCTATCTGCTGTTCCGGCTGTGGGCCGCGGACACGCTGGGCGACGGGGTCGGCGAGATCGTCGTCATGCCGTTCCACGAGATCATGCCGGCCGTACGGGACGGGAAGGTCGACGCGGGGCTCGTCATCCACGAGGCGCGCTTCACGTACCGGAACTACGGCCTGCACAAGCTCGCCGACATGGGCGAGCACTGGGAGAACACCACCGGGCTGCCGATCCCGCTGGGCGCGATCATCGCCAAGCGGTCGCTCGGCGAGCAGAAGCTGCTGCTGCTCGCCGACTCCATCCGGACGTCGGTCCGGGCGGCCTGGGACGATCCCGAGGCCTCCCGCCCGTACGTCATGGAGCACGCCCAGGAGATGGACCCGGCCGTCGCCGACCAGCACATCGGGCTGTACGTCAACGAGTTCACCGCCGACCTCGGCGAGGACGGCTACGCCGCCGTACGCGGGCTGCTGACACGCGCGGCGGCCGAGGGACTGGTGCCGCCCCTCGGCCCGAACGCACTGCGATTCCCGTAAGCGGGCTACACGTCCAAGCGGTCTACACGTCCAACTGGTCGGCGACCGCGCGCAGCAGGCCCGCGATCTTCTTGCCGGCGGTCTTCTCGGGGTAGCGGCCCCGCTCCAGCATCGGCGTGATGTTCTCCAGGAGCGTCGTCAGGTCCTGGACGATGGACGCGAGCTCGTCCGGCTTCTTGCGGGTCGCGGCCGCGACCGAGGGGGTCGGGTCCAGAATCGTCAGGGACAGCGCCTGGTCGCCGCGCTGTCCGGCGACGACACCGAACTCCACCCGCTGTCCCGGCTTGAGCGTCTCGACTCCGGCGGGGAGGACCGAGGAATGGACGAAGACGTCACCGCCGTCGTCGCGGGAGAGAAAGCCGAAGCCCTTCTCGCTGTTGAACCACTTGACCTTGCCGGTAGGCACGTCTGTCCTCGTCCTCGTACTCGTCGGAAAACTGCTTCTGGAAACGGCTCTTGATAGCACTCGGGCGGGTCGTACGACCCGCCGGTACCAAGGCTAATGCTCTTCAGGCCGGTGACAAGACGTCACCCGGTTGTTCCTTCGCGCTGGGAACTACCCTGGTCGGGTGCGTGACAAAACCCAAACGAATTCCGCCGCTCCCGGTGACCGTCTGGTCCGTGCCGGTGCCATCGTCTTCTTCATCGGCGCCGTGGCCACACTGGTCACGGTCGCCCCGCTGTTCCTGGGGACGACGCCCTTTCCGACGTACATGTTCGGCCTGAGCATGCTCATGGCGGTCGGATTCCTGATGGCCGGCGCGGGAGTACTGCGTTCCGTGGCGGCCGGCCGGCGTCAGGCGCGTGCGGGACGGTAGTCCGAAAACCACCCGGGGAATTCCGTCAGGTCGGTGAGGACGACGTCCGCGCCCGCCGCGCGCAGTTCCTCCGCGGGGCAGGGGCCGGTGGCCACCGCGACCGACAGCGCGCCGGCCGTCCGGGCGCCGCGCACGTCCCCGACGTGGTCGCCGACGTAGACACCCGCGTCGTGTTCGCGCAGCGCCTCCGCCTTCTGTTCGGCCCACAGGTCGCCGATGACGGCGTCGGGCTCGATGCCGAGGTGGGCGAGGTGCAGTTTGGCGTTGGGCTCGTACTTGGCGGTGACGACGATCGCGCGTCCGCCGGCCTCCCGTACGGCCGCGATGGCCTCCCGGGCGCCGGGCAGCGCGGGGGTCGCGGTGATGGCGATCGTCGGGTACATCTCCCGGTACAGGTCCGCCACGGCCGCGATCTCCCCGGCCGGGAACCAGTTGATCAGCTCCTCGGCCAGCGGCGGCCCGAGCCGCGTGACCGTCAGATCGGCGTCGATGTACGTCCCCGTCCGCTCGGACAGCGCCTGGTAGCAGGCGCGGATGCCGGGGCGGGAGTCGATGAGGGTCATGTCGAGGTCGAAGCCGACGGTGAGCGCGGGCGGGGTCATGAAGGCCATATGGGCCATTGTGCCCAGGCGGTGTGAACGGCAGACGCCGCCCTGTGACGGCCAGGCCCGACAGGGTCTAACGAGAGCGCTGTGAGCGCCAGACCAGGAACAGTGCCGACGCCACCGCCGCGCCCCTGACCACCCACGGCCAGGTCTGTGCCACCGCGTCGTTCATGTGGCCCTCGGCGATCGGGGTGCCCCAGCGGTCGTTCGTCCGGCCCCACAGCCAGAGGATCCCGGCCGCGACGGAGAGGCTGGGGAGGATCACCACCGCCCATTTCGTCTCCGCCGGGGTCAGGCGGCGTGAGGCGTAGGCGATGAGCCAGCCCAGGATCAGCACGAACCAGTTGCCGAGCACGGCGCCCGCGACGAGCAGACCGGCGGCGATGAGCAGGAGGGGGTTGCTCCAGCCGCCCGCGGGCAGGCGCGGCAGACGCCGGCGGGCCGCCTTGCCCGCCGTCTCCTCCGGTTCCCCGGCCACCTCGACGGCCGCAGCCGTCTCCTCGTCGGCCGCCGGCTTCTCCAGGTCCGGCTTCCTCGGCTTCGGCTGCTTCAGCAGGTCCGGCAGCTCCACGCCGCCCACGAAGCCCGGCACTTCGTCGCCGACGCCGAAGGGGCTGCTGTCCACCCGCCACCAGTCCGGCTGGACGGCGCTGTCCCCGAGCTCGTGCCCGGCGGCCAGGTGCGGCGGGGCCGCGCCCCCGGCGGCGGGGTGTGACTCCTCGGCGGGCCGGGCCGGGCGGGGACGCGGTACGACGCGCCGCAGGACACCCTTCGGCCGTTCGCCCGTCTCCTGCGGCTCGTGGGCCTCGCGCTGTACGGGCACGGCGGCCGGGGCACTCCGCGTCGTACCTCCGCCCCCCGCGCCCGTGCCGTCGGCGGCCGCCGCCACGATCTCGTCGGGGCTGCCGAGGCGGGACAGGATGCGGCGGACGGCGGCGGGCGAGTCGACGGTGGCCTTCGCGCGGCGCTTGTCGATCTCGCTGCGCAGGTCCGCGACCAGACGCATGCGCGTGGCCGACGACAACTGCCGCTGCTGGGCCACGTCGCCGACGCGGCTCAGATACTCGTAAACGACCTGGTCGCTCTCAATCCCCACGAAGTCCCCTCCGGGGCGTGTGCGTTGGCTGACGCCGTCGGTCGACGGTACCGCGAGGACGGGCGGGCGCCCCACATGCCCGTCCGGCACCGGCCCCCGCTCACCCGCGCACAGTCGCCCCGGGCGCCGGAGGCGACCCGCTACCGTGGACCGGATGAGCACCGAGGACAGGCCTTCGGCCCCCCGTTCCCTCGCGGAAGCGCTCCGCGGGCGGGACGACGTCTCGCTGGGCGCGCTCCTGCGCAGCCGTCCGGATCTCATCACGCCCGTCCCCACCGACCTCACCCAGCTCGCGACCCGCGCCGGCACCCGGGCCTCGGTCGTGCGGGCCCTGGAGCGGCTGGACCGGTTCACGCTCCAGACGGCTGAGGCCCTGGCCGTGGCGGCGGATCCGGCGACGGGCGACGAACTGCTCGGACTCATGGCCGGGGACGACGCCGACCCGGCCGTCGCCCAGGCCCTGCCGCACGCCCTGGGCGTCCTGCGCGAGCAGGCCCTGGTCTGGGGCGGCGACGACCGGCTGCGGCTGGTGCGCACGGCCCGTGAGCTGCTGGCCCCCTCGCCGCAGCACCCCTCGCCGACGGGGCTCGGCCCGACGGTCCAGGAGGCCACCGCCGGGATGTCCCCGGGGCGTATCCAGGAGATCGTCACGGCCGCCGGACTGCCCTCGACCCACGACTCGGTCTCCGCGGTGACGTCCCTGACCGAGCTGTTCACGGACCGGCGCCGGATGGCCGCGCTGCTCGCTAAGGCCCCGGCCGACTCCCTCGACGTGCTGGAGCGGCTGGTGTGGGGACCGCCGTACGGGCAGGTCACGGCCGATCCGGCGCCCCGGCTGCGCTGGCTGCTGGACCGGGGGCTGCTGCTGCCGACGGCGCCCGGCACGGTCGTACTGCCGCGCGAGGTCGCCCTGCACCTGCGGCGGGGGCTGGCGCACCGGACGCCCGAGCCGGTGCCGCCGGCGGTCGAGGCCGCAGCCGTTCACCGTCCACAGGTTGTGGACAGCACCGCGGCCGGGCAGGCCTACACCGCCCTCGCGACCATCGAGGAGCTGCTGAAGGACTGGGACGAGGGCGGGCCGGCGGTGCTGCGGGCCGGCGGGCTCAGTGTGCGGGACCTGAAGCGGACCGCCGTCGCCCTCGACGTGCCCGAGCCGGTCGCCGCGTTCTGGGTGGAGCTGGCGTACGCGGCGGGCCTGATCGCGCCGGACGGGGAGGCCGACGAGCGGTACGCGGCGACCCCGGCGTACGACGAGTGGCGGGAACGGCCCGCCGCCGAGCGCTGGTCGCACCTGGTCACGGCATGGCTCCCGGCGACCCGCACCCCCGGGCTGGTGGGCGGCCGGGACGCGAAGGACCGCACGTTGTCGGCGCTCGGGCCCGGCCTGGACCGTTCGGCCGCGCCCGAGGTGCGGCACCGGGTGCTGGCGCTGCTGGCCGGGCTGCCGGAGGGCACCGCGCCCGCCGCCGAGTCGGTGCTGGCCCGGCTGCGCTGGGAGCGCCCGCTGCGCGGTGCCCAGCAAGAGGACGATCTCCGCAGCCGGCTCGCCCAGTGGGCCCTGTCCGAGGCGGAACTGCTGGGCGTGACGGGCAGGGGTGCGCTGTCGGCCCACGGCCGGGCCCTGCTGGGGGCACCCGCCGCTCCGGCGAAGAGCCCGGAAGCGGAGCCCTCCGGGCCGGGCGACAAGCTCCCGGTCCACCACCGCCCCACACATGTCCCCACCCTCTCCGCCGCCGAACAGGCCGTCGCCTCCGCCGCCGCGGCCCGGCTGCTCACTCCCCTGCTGCCCGAGCCGCTGGACCACGTGCTGCTCCAGGCCGACCTGACGGCGGTGGCGCCCGGGCCCTTGCAGCGCCCGCTCGCCGACATGCTGGGCGTGCTGGCGGACGTCGAGTCCAAGGGCGGGGCCACCGTCTACCGGTTCACGCCCGGCTCGGTGCGGCGCGCCCTCGACGCCGGGCAGAGCGCCTCGGACCTGCACGCCTTCCTCGCCGCGCACTCCCGTACGCCGGTGCCGCAGCCGCTGACGTACCTGATCGACGACGTGGCCCGCAGGCACGGCCATCTGCGCGTGGGCGCCGCCTCCGCCTACGTCCGCTGCGACGACGACGCGGTGCTGGGCGAGATCCTCGCCGACAAGCGGGCCGCCGGGCTCGGGCTGCGCCGGCTCGCCCCGACCGTGCTGGCCGCGCAGACCGACCCGGCGGGGCTGCTGGAGGGACTGCGGGCGATGGGGTTCGCGCCGGCCGCCGAGTCCGCCGAGGGTGATGTGCTGATCACCCGCGCGCACGCGCACCGCACCCCGCCCCGTACGGCACCCGAGCCGGTGCCGGAAGGCCCGCCGGTCCCCGACGACACGCTCCTCGCGGCGGCGCTGCGCGCCATCCGGGCCGGCGACCTCGCCTCCACCACCCCGCGCAAGCCGGGCACTGCTCCCGCGGTCAACGGGGTACTGCCCCGCACCGGTTCGGCCGAGACCCTCGCCACCATGCAGGCCGCCGTCCTGACCGGCGAGGCCCTGTGGATCGGCTACGTCAACGCCGAGGGCGCCGCCAGCCAGCGGGTCATCGCCCCGATCCGCGTCGAGGGCGGCTTCGTCACGGCGTACGACCACACGGCGGACGAGGTCCGTACGTACCCGCTGCACCGGATCACCGGGGTCGCGGAACTCGCCGACGACGCGGGCTGACGGAGCATTCGGCCAGGGCGTCGTCTCACCCGTTCGGGTGCACGTCGGCGTTCATGCACGCCACGCCGGGGATTTCCCACCCTTGAGCGACCTTGCCGGGCGTGCCGCATTCCGCCGTCCGCGCGGGGGCAGCCACGGGGTGTCCTGTGAGCCCTTGTCGAAAGGAAGTCCCAGCATGCGCGCTGTCCGTCGTTTCGCCGCCGTCCTGGCCACCGCCGCCCTGATGACGTTCGGCGGGCTGGCCACTCCGGCCGCCGCGGTGAGCATCGATGTCGCCGGCCTCGTCCTCGAGACACCGCAGATCTGATCCGCCTCCCGCGCACCCATAGGGCCGGCCCCGGGGTCCCCGGGCCGGCCCGCGGTGGGGTGTCCCTCATCTCTCAGCACATGAAAGGCGCTGTCGTCCCCATGCGTGAAAAGCTGCCCGCCGTCGTCCTTTCCGCCGTCGCCCTCATCGGCGTGCTCGCGCCCTCCGCCGCGGCGGCCACGCCCGCACTGCCGCTGCCCCTGCCCGCCGCGGGCACCGAGCCCCTGGTCTCCGAGGCGATCGGCATCGAGGGACCGCTGATCCAGAACGTCAGTCTGCCCACGCTGAAGTAGCGCGTCGCGTCCGGTAGCTGTCGCCGTCCAGCCGGACGATGTCGGCGTGATGGGCGAGGCGGTCCACCATCGCCGCGGTGGAGGCGCCGCCGAAGACCTCGTCCCAGCGGCCGAGCGGGCGGTCGCCGGTCACGATCAGCGAGGCACGCTCGTAGCGGTGGGCGACCAGGCGGAAGAACAGTCCGGCGGTCGCCGCGTCGAAGGGCGTGTAGCCGACCTCGTCGACGATCAGCAGGGGGTACTCGTCGAGGGCGGCCAGCTCCGCGTCGAGCCGGCCGGCGGCCCGGGCGTCGGAGAGCCGGGCGGCCCACTCGGCGGCGGTCGCGAACAGCACCCGGTGCCCGGCCTGGCAGGCGCGCACGCCGAGGCCGATGGCGAGGTGGGTCTTGCCGGTGCCGGGCGGGCCGACGAGCACGACGTTGCGCGGGGCGGCGACGAACTCGGCCTTGCCGAGCCGGGCCAGTGCCTCCCGGTCGAAGCCCCGGGGGTGCTCCGGGTCGAAGTCCTCCAGCAGCTTGCGGACGGGGAACCCGGCCGCACGGATCCGGGCCTCGGCGTCCGCGTCGGGGGCGGGCTGGCGGGGCAGGGCGGGGGTGGCGGCCGGGGCCTCGGGCTGCGATGCCGGGGGCTGCGATGTCTCGGGCTGCCCGGCGGGGGGCCGGCCGACCGAGGAACGGTCCGCATGCCCGCGGTCGCCATGCCGGCTGTCCCCGTGTCCGCGGTCCCCGTGCCCGCGGTCCCCGTGCCCGCGGTCCGACTGTGCCGCCATCGGGCCCGACATGTAGGCGAGGATCGCCGCCGAGGCGATGAACGCCATGTGGATCACCGTCCCCCACAGCAGGGCGTGGTGGGAGGTGTGGTGGACGTCCACGAACATCTGCAGCAGATGGACGGAGGAGATGCCCACGATCGCCGTGGCGAGCTTGACCTTCAGTACGTTGGAGTTGACGTGCGAGAGCCATTCGGGCTGGTCACGGTGGCCCTGGAGGCCGATGCGCGAGACGAAGGTCTCGTAGCCGCCGACGATCACCATGATCAGCAGGTTGGCGATCATGACGACGTCGACCAGCTTCAGGACCGCGAGCATCACGTACGTCTCGGTGGCGTGACCGCTCACGCACATCAGGATTAAGGCCCACAGCTCCTTGAAGAACTTGTAGACGTAGACGCCCTGGGCGGCCACCAGCCCGAAGTACAGCGGGGCCTGGAGCCAGCGGGTGGCGAACAGGGCGTATCCGAGGGTGGTGGTTGTTGGGTTCCGCACGGTTCGCCATTCTTCGGGGCCGCCGTGGAAAAACTGAATTCACACCACACGTTGGGATGAAAAGGCATTCTGTAGGACCGGAGCCGGTCCGATCCCGCGCAGATCACACCCTCGGGGCGGCGACGATCAGGCACACTGGACGTTTGGCCGAGTCGTTCGAGCCGTCCGAGCCGTCCGGCCGTGGGAAAGGGTGCCACGCGTGAATGGTCCGCTGATCGTCCAGTCCGACAAGACCCTGCTCCTGGAAGTCGACCACGAGCAGGCCGGTGAATGCCGTCGGGCCATCGCCCCGTTCGCGGAGCTGGAGCGGGCGCCGGAGCACATCCACACCTACCGGGTGACCCCGCTGGGCCTGTGGAACGCCCGGGCGGCGGGCCATGACGCCGAGCAGGTCGTGGACGCGCTGGTGCAGTACAGCCGCTACCCGGTGCCGCACGCGCTGCTGGTGGACATCGCCGAGACGATGGACCGCTACGGGCGGCTCACGCTGTCCAAGCACCCGGCGCACGGGCTGGTCCTGACGACCACCGACCGTCCGGTGCTGGAGGAGGTCCTGAAGTCGAAGCGGATCGCGCCGCTGGTCGGCACCCGCATCGACCCGGACACGGTCGCCGTGCACCCCTCCGAGCGCGGCCAGATCAAGCAGACGCTGCTGAAGCTGGGCTGGCCGGCCGAGGACCTCGCCGGGTACGTCGACGGCGAGGCCCACCCGATCGAGCTGGCCGAGGACGGCTGGGCGCTCAGGCCGTACCAGAAGCAGGCCGTGGAGAATTTCTGGCACGGCGGGTCGGGCGTGGTCGTCCTGCCCTGTGGTGCGGGCAAGACGCTGGTCGGCGCCGGGTCGATGGCGCAGGCGAAGTCCACGACCCTGATCCTCGTCACGAACACGGTCTCCGCCCGGCAGTGGAAGCACGAGCTGGTGAAGCGGACGTCGCTCACCGAGGACGAGATCGGCGAGTACAGCGGGACGAAGAAGGAGATCAGGCCCGTCACGATCGCCACCTACCAGGTGCTGACGACCAGGCGGAAGGGCGTCTATCCGCACCTGGAGCTGTTCGACTCCCGGGACTGGGGCCTGATCGTCTACGACGAGGTGCACCTGCTGCCGGCGCCGGTGTTCAAGTTCACGGCGGATCTCCAGGCGCGGCGGCGGCTGGGCCTCACGGCCACGCTGGTGCGTGAGGACGGGCGCGAGTCGGACGTGTTCTCCCTGATCGGGCCCAAGCGGTTCGACGCGCCGTGGAAGGAGATCGAGGCGCAGGGCTACATCGCGCCCGCCGACTGTGTGGAGGTCCGGGTCAATCTGACGGACGCGGAGCGGCTCGCGTACGCCACGGCCGAGGCGGAGGAGAAGTACCGCTTCTGTGCGACGACCGACACCAAGCGGAAGGTCACGGAGGCGATCGTCCGCCGCTTCACCGGGCAGCAGATCCTCGTCATCGGCCAGTACATCGACCAGCTCGACGAGCTGGGTGAGCACCTCGGGGCGCCCGTGATCAAGGGCGAGACGTCGAACGCGCAGCGGGAGAAGCTGTTCGACGCGTTCCGGCAGGGCGAGATCAGCGTGCTGGTCGTGTCGAAGGTCGCGAACTTCTCGATCGACCTGCCGGAGGCGACGGTCGCGATCCAGGTGTCCGGCACGTTCGGGTCGCGCCAGGAGGAGGCCCAGCGGCTGGGCCGGGTGCTCCGCCCGAAGTCCGACGGCCACAAGGCCCACTTCTACTCGGTGGTCGCCCGGGACACCCTCGACCAGGACTTCGCCGCGCACCGCCAGCGCTTCCTGGCGGAGCAGGGGTACGCGTACCGGATCATGGACGCGGACGAGCTGCTCGCGGAGAGCTGAGGCGGGCGGGCTGCTCGGGGGTGGTGGGTCTGCTCGCGGGCGGTGGGGCCGCTCACTTGCGGCGGACCACGCCCACTTCCTCGCCGTACTGGCCGAGGATGACCACGTCGAAGGCGGCGCCCGCGAACACCTTGACGGCGCGCAGGGCATCGCCGAGGAGATGACGGTGGTGGCTGCCTGCCACGGCGGTGGCGCCGGGCGGGCGGCCCGGTGCCGGGGCGGGGGAGATGGTTGCTGCGCTCATGTCTCCATGGTGCGTTTCCGCACGTAAAGTCCGCGTCGGCCTGAGGACCGAACCCGCGTGCTCCGCCCGTACGCCTGCGGACCGACGCCGGCCCCTAGGGGATGAGAAAAACCGTTGGCGGTCGCCTCCCCCGCTCCTCTAGGATCTCCGCTCTTGCCCGCCTCCCTCTCGGAGCGCCGCCGACCGGACGGAAACCGGCCGGCATCTCACCGCCATCTCCCAGCAGGTCCTCCGGAGGCACCCCCTTGTCCACGCCCGTCGACGACCCGCTCTCCCGTGAGCGCTCCCACCTCGCCGCGTCCCGTTCCGCCCTACGTGCCATGCGCGAGGACGTCGAGGCCCTCGACATCAGCGACGTCACCGCGAACTGGGTCAACGCGGAGGTGCTGGCCCACCAGATCGAGGAGCGCATCAAGGCCCTGGCCGACCTCAGCGACACCCCGCTGTTCTTCGGACGGCTGGACTATCTCCCAGGCGAGAGGTTCTACATCGGGCGGCGGCATGTGCACGACGCCGACGGCGACCCGATGGTCATCGACTGGCGCGCCCCCGTCTCCCAGCCGTTCTACCGGGCCTCCAAGAAGGACCCGATGGACATCGCGCTGCGCCGCCGCTTCGGCTACACGGGCGGCGACCTCACGGCGTACGAGGACGAGCACCTGTCGGACCCGGCCGAGGCGGCGCGCACCAGCAAGCTGCTCCAGCAGGAGATCGAGCGGCCCCGCGTCGGCCCGATGCGGGACATCGTCGCGACGATCCAGCCCGAGCAGGACGAGATCGTCCGGTCGGGGCTCTCCGGCACGGTGTGCGTGCAGGGCGGCCCGGGCACCGGGAAGACCGCCGTCGGCCTGCACCGGGTCGCCTACCTCCTCTACGCCCACCGCGAGCGCCTGGCCCGCACCGGCACGCTCGTCATCGGACCCAACCGGTCCTTTCTGCACTACATCGAGCAAGTGCTGCCCGCGCTCGGCGAGTTGACGGTGCAGCAGGCCACCGTCGAGGACTTGGTGGCGCACGTGGAGATCAAGGGGACGGACGACGCGACGGCCGCGGTCGTCAAGGGCGACGCCCGCATGGCGCGGGTGCTGCGCAGGGCCCTCTACGCGCACGTCACGATGCCCACCGAGCCGGTCGTGGTCGTGCGCGGCTCCCGCCGCTGGCGCGTGGCGGCGTACGAACTGGAGGAGATCGTCCGCGAGTTGCTCGACCGCGACATCCGCTACGGCGCCGCCCGCGAGGCCCTGCCGCAGCGCATCGCGCACGCCGTGCTGGTGCAGATGGAGCGGTCGGGCGAGGCGCCGGACGACCGGGTGCAGGACGCGGTGGCCCGCAACAGCGCGGTCAAGGCGGCCGTCAAGGCGGTCTGGCCGGCCGTCGACCCGGCGAAGCTGGTGCTGCGCCTGCTGTCGGACGCGGACTTCCTCGCCGAGCACGCGGCGGGGATCCTCGACGAGGAGGAGCAGAAGGCGGTGCTGTGGGCGAAGCCGGCCCGCAGTGTCAGATCCGCCAAGTGGTCGGCCGCCGACGCCGTCCTCATCGACGAGGCCACCGACCTGATCCAGCGTACGCACTCCCTCGGCCATGTCGTCCTCGACGAGGCGCAGGACCTCTCCCCCATGCAGTACCGGGCGGTCGGCCGCCGCTGCACGACCGGTAGCGCGACCGTCCTCGGCGACCTGGCGCAGGGCACCACGCCGTGGGCGACCCGCAGCTGGCAGGAGGCGCTGGCCCACCTGGGCAAGGCGGACGCGGTGGTGGAAGAGCTGACGGCCGGTTTCCGCGTGCCGACGGACGTCATCACCTACGCGTCCCGGCTGCTGCCGCACATCGCCCCGGGGCTCACGCCGGTCGTGTCGATCCGTGAGAACCCGGGCCACTTCGAGGTCCGGGAGGTCACCGGCACCGCCGACGTGGTTGACGCCTGCCGGGAGTCGCTGCGCCACGAGGGCTCGACGGGCCTGATCGCGGCGGACGCCCGCGTACCCGAGCTGGCCAAGGCCCTGACAGACGCCGGGATCCCGTATCTCGGCCCCGGCGAGGAGACCACTCAGGACACCCGCCTGACCCTGGTCCCGGCGTCGCTCGCGAAGGGCCTGGAGTACGACTACGTGGTCCTGGACGAGCCCCGGGCGGTGGTCGACGGCGAGCCGGACGAACGCACGGGCCTGCGGCGCCTGTACGTGGCGCTGACACGAGCGGTGTCGGGCCTGACGGTGACGCATGCGGCCCCGCTGCCGCCGCAGTTGATCGCCTAGCTGCGATGATCGCTTAGCTGCGGGCAGTCGTGCCGCTGGGGCGGCACGGGTGGGCGCAGCGGCACCCCGCTGCGCCGGGTTGCGCACCCACCCGACCCCAGCCACAACGCCCTGCGCCTGTCAAGAAGCGTCCACCGCAGCCCGCCACTCGGCGACGGCCGCCGTCGACACCGGTGCGGCCCAGCCCCCCGGCCGCACCGCCCCACCGATGTGGAACGCGTCCACCCCCGCGCCCCGCAGCATCGGCACATGCTCCAGCCGCAGCCCACCCCCCACCAGCAACTGCTGCTCATACCCCGGCTCCCCGGACCGCGACCGCCCCGCCTCGGCGAGCAGCACGGGCAGCCCGTCGTCGACCCCGTCCGCCGACCCGGCCGTCAGGTACGTGTCCAGCCCGGGCATCCCGTCCAGCTGCTTGCGCAGGGCGTCCCGGTCGGCGGCCCGGTCGATGGCCCGGTGGAAGGTCCAGGGGCAGCCGTCCAGCGCCCCCACAATCCGCTCCACAGCCGCCAGGTCCACCCCGCCCCCCGCGTCGAGAAACCCCAGCACGAACTCCTCGGCCCCGGCCTCCCGCAAGTCGGCGGCCACGCCGACCAGCCGGTCGACGTCCCCGGCGGCGAAGCCGTCGGCGAGCCGCAGCATCACCCGCAGCGAGAGGTCGACGGCCCGGCGGATCCCTGCGACGGTGGCGGCCGACGGGGTGAGCCCGTCGGCCGCCATGTCGGTGACCAGCTCCAGCCGGTCCGCGCCTCCGGCCTGGGCGGCGACCGCGTCCTCGACGCCGAGGGCGATCACCTCCAGGACTGCACGCTTGCTCATGGGGCCCCTTCGTCGGCATGGCGTCGGCGTTCGGCGACAGGTCTAGCCAAACAGGTCTAGTCCAATCAAGACTAACGCTGCCCGCTCCCGCCGCCTCCCACGCCCCGCGGACCTGGCTCAGCCGAAGATGTTCAGGTCCTTCGCCTCCACCCCGACCAGCTCGAACGCGGGCGCCCCGCCGACCGGCCGCCCCGTGTACAGCCGCACCAGGGTCGGCCCGTCCCCGATGAAACGCCCCGGGGGCCGCTCCCCGCCGCTCTCCCCGAGCCGCAGGGGTTCGTCCAGGTCGTCCAGGTCGGCGTGCAGCGGCACATGCCCCCGCTCTCGGGTGATCCGGGCGAGCAGCGCCAGCGCGTCCGGCAGCCCGGCCCCGCCGTACGCCCCGGGCTCGCCGAAGGCGTCGCGCACGTCCCCGGCGTGCACCCACTCCCCCAGCGCGAGGCCGTCCAGCTTCCCGTCCGCCCCGGCGATCACCGGCCCGGCCTCGGTCATCCCGCGCTCCAGCTCGTCGACCACCCGGGCGTTGCTCCAGCCGTCCCGCTCGGCGATGTCCCGGTCGTTCGACTCGGGCGAGAACACGCCCTCCTCGAACCGGTTCTCCACCACCCGGGTGAGCGCGGCCGAGCAGTGCGCCAGCACCGACCGCACCGACCAGCCCGGACACGCCCTCACGGGCAGCGCGAAGTCCTCCTCGGCCCTGGCCCGCAACAGCGGGATCAGCGCGTCACGCTCGCTCGCGAGCAGCCGCCCGGGTTGCTCGGGATCCCTTACGTCGTGCACATCAGCAGGAGTCGTCATAGGACCCACGCTAGGTGCCCGCCCCCGCCGAGCGGGAGAATGACCCCATGGCCGATATCGACGCCCTCCGCGCCCGCTTCGTCCGCACCCTGGAAGCGGCCCGGGGCCCGGCCGCCGGCCCGGACCCGGTCCGGTACGCCGACGACCTGCTCGGGCGCTGGCAGGAGCCGCAGCGCCGCTACCACACGGTCGCGCACCTCACGGCGGTCCTGGACCACATCGACGTACTGGAGAAGTACGCGCACGACCCGGACGTGGTCCGGCTGGCCGCCTGGTTCCACGACGCCGTGTACCTCCCCGAGCGCTCCGAGAACGAGGAACGCTCCGCCCGTCTCGCCGAACGCGCCCTGCCCGAGGCCGGCGTGTCCGCCGCCAGGACCGCCGAGGTGGCCCGCCTGGTCCGTCTCACCGTCGGCCACGACCCCGCCGACGACGACCCCGACGGCCAGGTGCTGTGCGACGCCGACCTGGCGGTCCTCGCCTCGCCCCCGTCGGCGTACGCCGCCTACACCGCCGCCGTCCGCGAGGAGTACCACTTCGTCCCGAATGAGGCCTTCCGCACAGGCCGCGCGGCGATCCTGCGCCAACTCCTCGACCTGCCGAGGCTGTTCAGGACGCCGTACGGAGCCTCGGAGTGGGAGGCCACGGCCCGCTACAACCTCACCGCCGAGCTGGAAATGCTGTCGCTTCCGCCCGGCGGCACCTCGTAGCCTGCCCGGCATGTGGACAACGGGCGCGGAACAGGTGGAGCAGGCCGTCGACGAGTGCGTGGGCCTGCTGGGGGCGGTCACCGACCGGGACTGGGAGCCGGTGCGCGCCGGGCGGATGGAGTGGAGCTGCCGGGAGACGGCGGTGCACATCGCCGAGAATCTCATCGCGTACGCGGGGCAGCTGGCGGGGCGCGAGCAGGAGGCGTGGACGCCGTTCGAGATCTCGCTGGAGGAGGGCACGGACAACGCGGGTGCGCTGCGGGTGATCCGCACGACGGGCACCTGCTCGCCGCCACGATCCGCACCACCCCGCGCGAGGTCCGGGCCTTCCATCCGTATCCGTTCCGCAGCGCGAACCGCGAGGGGTTCGCCGCGATGGGCGTGGCCGAGGTGCTGCTGCACACCCACGACGTGGCCGAGGGCCTGGGCGTGGCGTGCGAACCGGCCCCCGAGCTGTGCGACTTCGTCCTCACCCGGATCTTCCCGCATGTCCAGCCCGGCCCCACCCCCTGGCGGACCCTGCTGTGGGCCACCGGCCGGGGCGACCTGCCCGGCCGGGAGCCGGTCACCGCGTGGCGGTGGAGCAACAACCTCGTGATCCCCACCGACCGGCTCACCCTGCAGGGCGTCACCCCGGCGGTGGCGAGCGACCTCGCCACGGTCGGCGACGGCGGCTTCGAGTGGCTCGACGGCGGCCCGATCGAGGGCACCCGGGTCGGCTCCGGACTGGTGTTCAAGCAGTACGAGGACGGCGTCCACCGGCCCGAGTGGGGCATGTACGTCCTGGTCCGGCGGGAGGACGGCCGCGCGCTCGGCGCCATGGGCTTCCACAGCGTGCCGGACGAGTCGGGGCGGGTGGAGGTCGGCTACGACCTGGTCGAGGCGGCCCGTGGCCACGGTTACGCCACCGAGGCGCTGCGCGCGCTGTCCGCGTGGGCGCTGTCCCGGGACGAGGTGCACACGGTCGTCGCGAACGTCGAGCGGGACAACGCGCCCTCGCACAACGTCCTCGCCCGGGCCGGCTTCAAGGCCGTCGCGGAGGACACCGAGCAGGTCACCTACGAGCTGCGCGAACCACGCGGCTGAGTCCGCCGCCCCTTCGGCCGGCGCAGCCCCGCCGCGTGCAGCAGCCGCACCACCTCGCGGCTGCTGACCTCCACGGCCCCGGCCGCCACGGCGTCCGCGTACCGCTGGGCGGGGATGTCGTAGTGGTCGCGTTCGAAGGCCCGCCGGGGCACGCCGAGGCGTTCGGCGAAGGCGTGCAGTTCCTCGTACGAGACGTCGCTGATCAGGTGGGACCACATGCGGCCGTGGCCGGGCCAGGTCGGCGGGTCGATGTAGACGGTCACGAGGGCGCCGCTCCGCCGAGCGCCTCGCCCAGCGACCCGACCGCCGCGACCTTCACGCCCGCCTCGCTGCACACCCAGTGCGGGTCGGGCCCCAACTCCGGTTGCACGTCCAGCGCGTGCGGCTCGCCCGTGCCGCACACCGGGCACAGCGGCCAGCGGCCGTAGCGCTCCAGCAGGGCGTCCTGCACGTCCTGCGCGACCAGGCCGGCGACGTACTGCGCGCCCTCCGGCCACTGCTCGACCCACCAGCGCCGCTGCACGACGGACTCCTCGACCAGGGAGACGACGTCCGCCTCGGCGACGCGTCCCGCGACGAGGTCGGCGAGCACCAGGGCGCGCGCGGCGTGCAGTGCCTGCTCCAGGGGGCTGATGGGGTCCATGCCCCCATTGTGCGCACTCTTGACCGTGACGCCGAGCCGAAAATATCTTTCAGAGGTGACCTCAAGAGTGAAGGAAAGTTTCGGCACCCCGCCGGCGCCCGCCGCCCTCGCGGCCAAGGTCCGTACGCTGGGCCCGTCGATGACGCGTTCCATGCAGCGCGTCGCCGAGGCCGTCGCGGGCGATCCGGCCGGCTGCGCGGCCCTCACGGTCACCGGTCTCGCCGAGCTCACGGGCACCAGCGAGGCGACCGTCGTACGCACCGCCCGGCTGCTGGGCTATCCGGGTTACCGGGACCTGCGCCTGGCCCTCGCCGGCCTCGCCGCGCAGCAGCAGTCCGGCCGCGCCCCGGCCATCACGACGGACATCGCGGTCGACGACCCGATCGCCGACGTGGTCGCGAAGCTCGCCTACGACGAGCAGCAGACCCTCGCCGACACCGCCGCCGGTCTCGACACCGTCCAACTGGGCGCGGCCGTCACCGCGCTGACCGGCGCCCGCCGCACGGACGTGTACGGCGTCGGGGCGTCCGGCCTGGTCGCCCAGGACCTCACGCAGAAGCTGCTGCGCATAGGGCTGGTCGCGCATGCGCACAGCGACCCGCACCTGGCCGTCACCAACGCCGTCCAACTGCGCGCGGGCGACGTCGCGATCGCCATCACGCACTCGGGGTCGACGGGGGACGTCATCGAGCCGCTGCGGGTCGCCTTCGAGCGCGGGGCGACGACGGTGGCGATCACCGGCCGCCCGGACGGCCCGGTCTCCCAGTACGCCGACCACGTCCTCACCACGTCCACGGCCCGGGAGAGCGAGCTGCGTCCCGCGGCCATGTCGTCCCGGACCGGACAGCTTCTTGTGGTGGACTGCCTGTTCGTGGGCGTGGCGCAGCGGACGTACGAGACGGCGGCGCCGGCGCTCTCGGCGTCGTACGAGGCGTTGGCCCACCGGCATCGTTCCTGAGGCAGCCGCCCCGCCCAGCACCGGAAAGACACGGAAAGAGCCGTCCATGACCTCCACCTCCAACCCCCGTGGTCTCAGAGCCGAGCTGGAGTCCCTGACCACCGAGGCGTTCCGGCCGGAGCTGGCCGGCATCGACCGGCTACCCACCCTCGACATCGCGCGGCTCATGAACGGCGAGGACGCGACCGTGGCCGGGGCGGTCGCGGCCCGGCTGCCTGAGATCGCCGCCGCGATCGACGCCCTGGCCGAGCGGATGGCCCGGGGCGGCCGCCTGGTCTACGCGGGGGCCGGCACGGCGGGCCGGCTGGGCGTCCTGGACGCCTCCGAGTGCCCGCCCACCTTCAACACGGACCCCGACCGGGTCGTCGGGCTGATCGCGGGCGGCCCGCAGGCCGTGGTCACCTCGGTGGAGGGCGCGGAGGACTCCCGGGAACTGGCCCGTGCCGACCTGGAGCCCCTCGGCCTGACCCCGGACGACACGGTGGTCGGCATCTCGGCCTCCGGCCGCACCCCGTACGCCATCGGCGCCGTCGAGTACGCCCGCGCCCGCGGCTCCCTCACCATCGGCCTGGCCTGCAACCCGGGCAGCCCGCTCGGGGCCGCCGCCGACCACGGCATCGAGATCGTCGTCGGCCCCGAACTCCTCACGGGCTCCACCCGCCTGAAGGCCGGCACGGCACAGAAACTCGTCCTGAACATGCTCTCGACGATCACGATGATCCGCCTGGGCAAGACCTACGGGAACCTGATGGTCGACGTCCGCGCCTCCAACGACAAACTGCGCGCCCGCTCCCACCGCATCGTCGCCCTCGCCACCGGCGCCGGCGACGAGGAGATCGAACGGGCCCTGGCCGCCACCGACGGCGAGGTGAAGAACGCGATCCTGACCCTCCTGGCCGGCGTCGACGGCCCGACGGCGGCCCGCCTGCTGGCGGAGTCCGCCGGCCACCTGCGGGCGGCCCTGGCAGCGGCCACGAGCACCACTCGGGCGGACACGGCCTAGAGCCCCACAGCGACCCGCGGTCCGTCGCCGCGCCACTTCTCGTGCTCCGCCGCGGCCTTGCCGGCCAGGGCGTTGACTGCCGCGTTGAACCGCTCCGTGGAGGTGGGATGGTCCGGGCCCAGGACGTACTCCTTGAGGACGCGGCGCTCGGGTGCCATCGGGTCGTGCAGCGGTGCGCGGACCGCGCGGAGGATCTCCGGCAGCCGGACGCACTCGCGGTCGAGGAGGTAGGCACCCCCGGCGGTGGTGTACGCGGCCCGGAAGGCCTCGTCGGGCAGGTCGTCCGCGTTGGTCAGGACGTACGGCTTGAGGCTCGCCACGAAGTCCGCGACCACGGACGACACGTCGCTGATGAGCATGTCGGCCTGGTCGAAGCACTCGTAGAGCGTGGGCAGTTGCCTGACGATCACGTGGTGCCGGACGGCGCCCCGGCTCTCCCAGAAGATCCGGTGCCACTCGGCCCGCAGCGCGTGCCACTCGGCCTCGCCGCTCCGGTCCGGGACGCGCGCCTCGCGGGTCTGCTGCGCGTCGTCGCCGCGGAGCCGTCCCGACAGCTCGCCGAGCCGGGCCTGGATCTCCGCGAGCCGCGGCCGGGCGGCGGCGATCGCGGCCTCAGCCCGGTCACCGTCCCGCCCCTCGGCGTCCCGCCAGACGTTGTCGGCACGCAGCAACTCCCTGATGGCCCGGTCGGCTTCGGCCGCGGCGCGGGAGCGCTTGCCGGTCAGAGGGTGCGGCTTGTAGAGCACCCGCACGTTCTCCGTGAGCAGCTTCTCCACCAGCGTCACGCCCATCGGGATCAGGGACGTGTGGCAGTCGTCGTCGCTCCAGCCCTCCCAGGTCGGCGCGTACAGGACGGTCGGCAGCGGCCCGGGCACATGGTCCGCGTGCAGCCGGATCGACGACAGCTGCGGACGGCCCACCTCGACGATCGCCCCGTCGTCGATGGCGTGCCGCACCCGCTGGTAGCGGTCGCGTCCGGCCCGCCCGGCGACCCAGATCTCGTCGTACACCTTGCTCACCCGGTTGCTGCTGGCGAGCTTGTCGCTGTCGCCGTGCCCGATGAAGACGTGCTTGGCCTCGGCGACGCGCAGCATGTGCACGTTCTTGCCCGCGTTGCCGGGGTAGAGGACGACCCGGAGCTCGGGCAGCTCCAGCTGCGCCACGTCGTCGGCCTTCGGTACGCACAGGACCGGGATCGACGTACGGCTCAGGTAGCGGAACGAGGCCCGCTCCCGCAGGATGATCAGCGGCCGCCGGTCGAGCTGTTCCAGCGTCTCGATCCACATGTTGACCTGGTACATGAAGTCCCGGGACACGGACGCGAAGCTGAAGTACAGCGCCACCTCCGGCCGGTATCCAGCGAGTTGCCGGTTGACCTCGGCGATCACCTGGTCGTCGGACGGCGTCCGGCGGGCCCGGCGCAGCTGCGCCAGCAACGCCAGTACGGCGGCCACCGTGAGCCCGGCGGTCAGCGCGAAACCGGCGACGGCGGGCTGCCACGCCCCCGCCGCGAGCGCGGCCAGCAGCCCGGCGTGGGCCGGCAGGTCCAGGTGCAGCAGCTTGCGCAGGAAGCGCCGGTAGAGGAAGGCGGGCGGGGCCTCGGGGATGCCCGCCCCGCTCATGTCGAGGTTGCGCGCCACCACGGGGAGCGTGCGCCGCCGCCGGATGGCGTGATGCACCGCCGTATACAGCGTCACCAGCGCGAAGTGGGCGCTGAACACCGCCAGGGCGGTCACCAGCACCGCGTCCGACGCGTTCATACGGTCGGCCAGGGCGAGCAGCATCACCGTCCGCACGGTGAACCGCATCGTGCGCGTCAGCTGCAAGGCGGCCAACCGCCGCACGAAGGAGGGGGCCCGCGCGTGCAGCACCTCGTCCGCGACGTAAGTCATGGCCGAGGCCGCCGCGAAGCCCCACAGCGACGGCAGCAACGCGAAGACGGGCAGGGCGGCGAAACCGGCGGCGAGGAGGAGGACGAGGAACAGATCGGTCTTCCCGCGCACGCGCAGGACACCGCACAGCCAACGGAGCGTCATGAACAGGATCCCTCTGAGAAAAGGACGTGTCTTCCGGGATGGCGTGCGGTGGGGCATACGCCGCTGTACGCGTGATACGCCAGTTCGACGGCGATGGCGGGTAAATGGTTGTACGCCCGCCGGTCACCAATACTTCACCGTGACTTCGTCTCCCGGTTGACCTGCCTCACGCGAGCCCGCAGCGTCTCCCGCGCGGGCAGCGAGCGCAGTACGTCCGTCAGATGCTCGGCCGTCCTCACGTTGCACCGCCCCAGATCGACCAGGGCGAACGGCTCGGCGCTCGCACCGGTCACCGGGTCGACGCCCAGCGACGGCAGCACGACACCGACTCCCGCGAGCGCGTCCCGCAGTGACTCCACGATCTCTTCGGTCGAACGCACCTTTCCCTACCTCCACGCTGAGTTCGCGATTCACCACACAGCGTGTCCGAGCCGCCCCTAACCTGGCCAGATACGGCGGTCCAACAACCCGATGTGTACGACAGGGAGTTGCCCATGCCCGGATCCAGGAACCTCGACCCGTCCTCCTCCCCGCGGGCTCTCCTGGGCGCCGAACTCCGCCACGCCCGCGAGAAGGCGGGCCTCAGCCAGGAGGAACTGGGACAGCGGCTGTTCGTGAGCGGGTCGTTCATCGGGCAGTTGGAGGCGGGTACGCGCAGGATGCAGCGGGAGTACGCGCGGTTGCTCGACGAGGCGCTGGGGACGGAGGACTTCTTCCAGCGGCACTGTGGGGCGGCGGCGAAGTCGAAGTATCCGGAGCATTTCGCGGAGGCGGTAGAGGCGGAGGCGGAGGCCACAGAGATCCGGCAGTACGCGTCGCTCCTGATCTCCGGGCTGCTGCAGACTCCTGCGTACGCGCGAGCCGTGTTCCGCGCCTACCGGCCCACGGCACCGGCGGAGGTGATCGAGGAGTTGGTGGCGGCCCGAATGGACAGGACAACCCTCCTCGACGACCCAACAGGCCCCTTGTTGTGGACAGTGCTTGACGAGGCCGCGCTGCGTCGGCAGACAGGCGGCCGGGAAGTGATGGCAGAGGCGCTGGACCACGTCGCCGGCCTGATTCGCCGCAACCGGGTCATCGTGCAGGTGTTGCCGTTCGGAGCGGGCGCTCACGCGTCGATGGAGGGCTCCATGAAGCTGATGGACTTCGAGGACGCGCCTCCGCTGCTGTACTTCGAGGGAGTGGGTACGGGACGGCTGGAGGACGATCCGACCACCGTCCGGTACCAGCGCCGCACCTTCCAACTCCTTACGGCATGCGCCCTCTCACCGGCCGACTCCCTGGCCCTCATCGAGGACATCGCGCAGGATTACGGCCATGAGGAGCATCACTGAGGCCACCTGGCACAAGTCCAGCTACAGCGGCGGCAGCGGCGGCGATTGCCTGGAGATAGCCGACAACCACGCCCCATTCATCCCTGTCCGCGACTCCAAGAACCCCCACGGCCCGAAGCTCGTGTTCCGGGCCACCACCTGGGGCGCGTTCGTCGCGAACCTCAAGGACGGCACCGCCTGAGCTTCGGGACCCGGGCTTCGAGCCCTTTTTTCAAGGAACGGGTAGAGGGCTCAACCCGCCCCCCCACCCCGCGTGTTGACTTGACGCGTTCGGCTTGCCACGGACAGTGACACGCCTCTAACGTTCGTGCACAAGCAACAGCCCCCGCCCGGTGCGCCAACACCTGCGGGGGCTTAACCAGCGGCATCGAAGAACAGGTTCGATCCCATGGCTGACGCCAACTTTAGTGGGCCCGCGCTGTCCGCGCACCCGATGGCCAACCCCGGCTACGGAAAGCGCTCCGCCCCCAACCAACTTCCTCGCACCAGGCAGGACTTCGCACACCTCCCACCCCGCGAAGCAGCCATCGCCGCCTACCTCGACCGGCTCCCCGACGGCGCCGACATCTCCGTAAAGACGCTGGCCAAACAGCTCCCGTACGGCCAGTGCGCCCTCGGCACCGCCCTCAACCGCATCCAGCAAGCTGGACACCTGCGCCGAGGCCGGGAGTGCGTGACGGCGGACGACGGCAGCTCCCGCTGGATCACCCGAACGTGGTTTACCCGCACCGCCCGGGATGACGACTGGTGGGCCGCCTTCACCCGCGGCGACGTACCGAAGCAGGCAGCGCGCCCCACCCGCTCCCGCGCCCACATCCTCCTGGCCGCCCTCGGCCGCACGGCGCCCGTCCTGTCCCTCTCCCAGGCCGACTGCGCGACGCTCGCCCCGCTGGTGACGGAGTGGTTCGAGCGGGGCGCCTCGGAGGAGGACGTACTACGTGCGCTCACGGCCGGCCTGCCGACCCCCGTCCACCACGCCGCCGCCCTGGTCCGCAACCGCCTGACCAGCAAACTCCCGCCTCCACCCGCCCCACGTCCGCCGCTCCGGATCCTGGAGTGCGCGAACTGCGGTGCCCCGGGCCGTCCCGAAACCCTGCCGGGGGGACGTTGCAGCGCCTGCCGGGGCGAACGCGCCCCCGCGCAACCGCCCGCACCCCTGTCCGCCCCCACGGTTCACGACCACGCAGCCCAGATCCGCGCTGCGATGTCCCGACGACGACAAGAGAGGGCACACACATGACGGCTCCTACCGTCCGGCGCCACCAGCCCGGGGCACGATGGAGGGAAGGAGGCGAAGCCATGACCCGAGACACGACCGACCGCCCGCAGATGGATGTCGAGGACTTCGACGAACTCGTGAGCAGGGCTCCGAGGGAGATCCGGAACAGGCTGGAGTTCCTGGGCGGACGACTGTGCATCCGGCACGGCCCGCTCGACGTAGACGAGTTCGAGGAGCTTGCCGCAGCGGCGCCCGAGGCAGTGCGGCTTGAGTACATCAATGGAAAGGTAGAGGTCAAAGCCATACCGGACGGCAACCACACGTCGATCTTCCTGTGGCTGTCGCGCCAGTGCATGCAACATCGACCCGACTTCGATCTCGCACCGGAGCGGGGCGTCAAGGCAGAGGCTTACCGCAAGGGCCGGGCACGCACGGATGGGTTCCTGGCACCAGTGGATCACTTCAAGGGCGACCGAGAGTGGTCCGACCCCGACGGTGCCCTGATGGCCGTAGAGATCGCTTCCCACGACCGCGATACCGACCAACGCGACCGCATCGACAAGCCCGTCGGCTACGCAGCGGCCGACATCCCCGTATACCTCCTCATCGACCGCGACAACAACACACTCACCGTCCACAGCGAACCGAAAGACGGCCGCTACCAGCAGATCTCCCGACACCCCTGGGGTGCCACCGTCGAGCTCCCCGCCCCCGTGAACATCACCCTGGACACCGAGAAACTCAAGGACTACGCCGACTGACGACAATGGGACACATGAACCACGCCCAGCTCACCGCCCTAGGCCGTGCCCTCCGTCTCCTCGGTGAGCACGGGGAGGCCCTCACTTCCGACAGCCCGGACGCCAAACTGCACGAGGTCAGGGCCGACCTGAAGCGCGCCCTGGACCTGCTGGAGGACAGCGTCACCACGGCCGCGCCCAGCACGCGCTGCCCGGAGCACCCCACCGGCCCGGTCGACGAGGCCGCCCCCGACCTGTGCCTGCTGTGCGAGACCCGGCGCCGGGCCGCCCGCCGCGCGGAGTTCAACGGCCCCGCCCCGCATCACCGGCCCACCGAGCCGGTCCAGTCCCGCTACGGCGTGAGCGGTGACCGTCCCCAGCCCCAGCAGCGCTGGCTGCCGGAGCTGTGGAACGGCCAGACGTGGCAGCTGTGCGGCACCCCGCGCCGGGACCGCCGCGAGGCCGAGCTGTACATCGCCGCCCAGCGCAAGGCTCCCCGGGCGGCCATGGCGTACCGGCTCGTGCACGAGTTCACCGACTACGAGGTCCTGCGCGTGTGGGGTACGCCGGTCAGGGTCGACATCGAGCCGATGGGCAACCTGTAGATCAGAGCAGGGGCAGGGCGTGGAAGCCGTGGCCCTCCCACAGGCGACGCGAGGCCTCCTCCGGGTACGCCCTCACCACCGGCTCCGCGTCCAGTACCTGCACGAGCCGCCGCTCGTCGTCGTACGCCGGCCAGCCCGGGTCTCCCGACCTCGCGAACGCCGTCCAGGACGCGCGGAAACGGGACGACAGCGCCTCGGCCTCGGCTGACGGTTCGGCGCCCGCGAACAGCAGCGCGCCGAGGTCCGCCCCGAACGTGCCGAAGAGCAGAGGGATGTCCAGGCCGTGGCAGGCGCCCAGCGCGCCTCCGTTGCCCGGGGCCGGCCAGGTCAGTTCGTAGACGTACGCGCGCCCGCCGCCCGCGCGCTGCGCCTCGGCCAGGTGCAGGGAGGGCATGTTGAACAGCCAGTCCGTCTGGACGCGTTCGTAGAGTTCGCCGGGGCCGGCGTCGGGGAAGGCCGCTCGGTACGCCTGCTCCCCGTCGGGGCCGGGGGCGAAGAGGCGGAGGGCCGCTGTCGCCCGCTCCTCGGGTATCTGGCCCAGCTGACCCGCCATGGCGACGAAGAGGCGGTACTCGTCGCGGTTGTGGCCGACGAGCAGGTCGACGTCCTTTGCCGAGCCGGACCGCAGTGCCTGCCACGGGCTCGTCGGCAGCACCTCGCCGTCGACCACCGGGGAGAAGGGCGTGACCGTGGGCGCCGCCTGGCCCCAGCGGTCGACGTACTGGAGCATCTTGGCGCTCAGCGTCTCACCGGCCGACGTCAGCCGGTGCGGGGCGATCGTCGCGAGATCGGCAACCGTGGGGCGCAGGCCCACCTCCGCGGCGAGAGCGGCACCGATGTCCCGGGCCAGTGCGTCGGAGAAGAACGTCCCCGGCACGCTCTGCGCGATCGCCCGCCGGAACAGACCGGCCGCGCCCGGCATGGAGAGCAGCGAGGCGATCGAACCGGCACCGGCCGACTCACCGAAGACCGTGACCTGGCCGGGGTCGCCGCCGAAGGCCTGGATGTTGTCCCGGACCCACTCCAGAGCGGCCACCTGGTCGAGCAGGCCGCGGTTGGCGGGGGCGCCCTCGATGAACGCGAAACCCTCCATGCCCACGCGGTAGTTGAGCGACACGACCACCACGTCACCGTCGGCCGCGATGCGCCGGGCGTCGTAACCGGGGCTGCCGGCGTGGCCGAGCTTGTAGGCGCCGCCGTAGATCCACACCATCACCGGGCGGCGGGCGCCCGGGTCGGGTTCGGGGGTCCAGACGTTGACGGTGAGCCACTCGTCGCCCTCGGGGACGTCGAGCAGGCCCGGGCCGCCGAGGTTGCCGAGATCCTGCGGGGGCGGCGGGCCGAAGGCGTACGCGTCCCGTACGCCGTCCCAGGCGTGGGCGGGGCGCGGTGCCAGGAACCGGGCCTCACCCACGGGGGGCGCGGCGAAGGGGATGCCGCGGAAGACGGCCAGGCCCTCTTCCCTGCGGCCGCGTACCGCACCGGCGGTGGTGCGCACCACTGGTGCGGACCGGGGGGCGTCGGCCGCCGGGCGGGGCTCCGTCGTCGTCATCTGGATCTCCTCACGAGTGCCGGTGAACAGGCGCTCAGTCAGTGTCCTTGACTGACGCAAGGAGATCCAGAGGCACAGGCTCCGGACTCAGCTGAGCGTCTTCAGCGCCGCCGGGTCGTACGACGCCAGCTCGTCGAAGCGGCCGGACAGGACCTTCCGCGCCCACTGCGGGTCCTGGAGCAGGGCGCGGCCGACGGCGACCAGGTCGAACTCGTCGCGCTCGAAGCGGTCCAGGAGGTTGTCGAGGTCGCCGACCTCGGCGCCCTCGCCCTGGAAGGACTTGAGGAAGTCGACGCCGCTCAGGCCGACCGAGCCGACGGTGATGGAAGGCTTGCCGGTGAGCTTCTTGGTCCAGCCGGCCAGGTTGAGGTCGGAGTCGTCGAACTCGGGGAGCCAGTAGCGGCGGGTGGAGGCGTGGAAGGCGTCGACGCCGGCGGCGGCGAGCGGGGTCAGGATGGCCTCCAGCTCCTCCGGGGTCTCGGCGAGGCGGGCGTCGTAGGCGTCCTGCTTCCACTGCGAGTAGCGGAAGATGACGGGGAAGTCGGCCGAGACGGTCTCGCGGACGGCCGCGACGATCTCCGCCGAGAACCTGGCACGGGCGACCGGGTCGCCTCCGTAGGCGTCGGCGCGGCGGTTGGTGCCCTCCCACAGGAACTGGTCGAGCAGGTAGCCGTGGGCGCCGTGGAGCTCCACGCCGTCGAAGCCGATGCGCTCGGCGGCGGCCGCGGCCTCGGCGAACGCGCCGATGACGGCGTCGATGTCGGCCTGGGTCATGGCCTTGCCGGTGGGCTCCGTGGCGCCGATGCGCAGACCGGAGGGGCCGACGGCCGGGGCGTCCGCGACCGGCGGCTCGCCCTGCTTGCGGACCATGCCGATGTGCCACAGCTGCGGCACGATCGTGCCGCCCGCGGCGTGCACCGCCTCGGCGACCTTCGCCCAGCCCGCGAGCTGCTCCTCGCCGTGGAACCGCGGCACGCGGTCGCTCTGCCCGGCCGACTCGTGGCCGACGTAGGTGCCCTCGGTGACGATCAGGCCGACTCCGGCGGCGGCGCGGCGGGAGTAGTACGAGACGACGTCGTCGCCGGGGACGCCGCCCGGGGAGAACATGCGGGTCATCGGCGCCATCGCGATCCGGTTCGGGACGGTCAGGCCGCCCAGCGATACGGGCCGGGACAGGATTTCGGCGGCGCGGGAGGCGGCGGAGACGTCGACGGTCACGTGGGGTGCTCCTCTTCGGATACCGGACAGTATGTGCATACGCATAAGACGTACGGTCCAACCATCCGGCCCCGTCCCCTGCATCCCGTCCGCACTGTGATCCGGGACACGCCCGAGGGCGGCACCCCCTGTCGGAACAGGAAGTGCCGCCCTCGGCAAGGACGTTGATCGACCAGGTCGATCAGAAGTCCATGTCACCGCCCGGCATGCCGCCGCCGGCGGGCGCGGCGGCCTTCTCCGGCTTGTCGGCGATGACGGCCTCGGTGGTGAGGAACAGCGCGGCGATGGAGGCGGCGTTCTGCAGCGCGGAACGGGTCACCTTCGCCGGGTCGATGATGCCCTCGGCGATCATGTCGACGTACTCACCGGTCGCGGCGTTCAGGCCGTGGCCGACGGGCAGGTTGCGCACCTTCTCGACGATGACGCCACCCTCGAGACCACCGTTGACGGCGATCTGCTTGAGCGGGGCCTCCAGCGCCAGCTTCACGGCGTTGGCGCCAGTCAGCTCGTCACCCTCGAGCTCCAGCTTCTCGAAGACCGAGGAGGCCTGCAGCAGGGCCACGCCACCACCGGCGACGATGCCCTCCTCGACGGCCGCCTTGGCGTTGCGCACGGCATCCTCGATGCGGTGCTTGCGCTCCTTGAGCTCCACCTCGGTGGCGGCGCCGGCCTTGATGACCGCGACACCGCCGGCGAGCTTCGCCAGGCGCTCCTGCAGCTTCTCGCGGTCGTAGTCCGAGTCGCTGTTCTCGATCTCGGCGCGGATCTGGTTGACCCGGCCCTGGACCTGCTCGGCGGAGCCGGCACCGTCGACGATGGTGGTCTCGTCCTTGGTGATGACGACCTTGCGGGCCTTGCCCAGGAGGTCGATCGTGGCGTTCTCCAGCTTGAGGCCGACCTCCTCGGAGATCACCTCGCCGCCGGTGAGGATGCCGATGTCCTGCAGCATCGCCTTGCGGCGGTCGCCGAAGCCCGGGGCCTTGACGGCGACGGACTTGAAGGTGCCGCGGATCTTGTTGACGACCAGGGTCGACAGGGCCTCGCCCTCGACGTCCTCGGCGATGATCAGCAGCGGCTTGCCGGACTGCATGACCTTCTCGAGGAGCGGCAGCAGGTCCTTGACGTTGCTGATCTTCGAGTTGGCGATCAGGATGTACGGGTCGTCGAGGACGGCCTCCATACGCTCCATGTCGGTGGCGAAGTACGCAGAGATGTAGCCCTTGTCGAAGCGCATACCCTCGGTGAGCTCCAGCTCCAGACCGAAGGTCTGGGACTCCTCGACGGTGATGACGCCTTCCTTGCCGACCTTGTCCATCGCCTCGGCGATGAGCTCGCCGATCTGGGTGTCGGCGGCGGAGATGGAGGCCGTGGAGGCGATCTGCTCCTTGGTCTCGACGTCCTTCGCCTGCTCCAGCAGGGCGGCGGAGACGGCCTCGACGGCGCGCTCGATACCACGCTTGAGGGCCATCGGGTTGGCGCCGGCGGCTACGTTGCGCAGGCCTTCCTTGACCAGGGCCTGGGCGAGAACGGTCGCGGTGGTCGTACCGTCACCGGCGACGTCGTCCGTCTTCTTGGCGACTTCCTTGACCAGCTCGGCGCCGATCTTCTCGTACGGGTCCTCGAGTTCGATCTCCTTGGCGATGGACACACCATCGTTGGTGATCGTGGGGGCGCCCCACTTCTTCTCGAGGACGACGTTGCGGCCCTTGGGGCCGAGCGTCACCTTGACGGCGTCCGCGAGCTGGTTCATGCCGCGCTCGAGGCCGCGCCGCGCCTCCTCGTCGAACGCGATGATCTTGGCCATGTGAAGTGGTCCCTCCAGGACTGGGGGTGATTACTTCGGACCGCGCCCGCGCCCGCGACGGACGGCTCGCCGGCCTCGTGGTTCCTTCCCACCCAGCCTGCGGGCCTCACCGACCCGGTCCTTACGTTGTCACTCTCACCTTCAGAGTGCTAACGCAATGATTAGCACTCGGGCATGGCGAGTGCAAGCGGCTACCACGGTTCGGGCGGGGCACTCAGCCCCCGGCGAACAGGGCGCACCGGGCTTGGCCGACAGGCCGCGGGCAGCGCCACGGCGGGTCGCGCGAGCAGAGAAAGGCCTGGCCCACGGCCCGCGACGGCAAGGAGACCGACGCCGCGAGCGGGTGCGGAGCGCGAACCCGCGCCACCTGCACCGGGGTGGAGGCCGAAGCGCGTTCGGGCGCGGCGAATTTCGACGCCAGGTCGCCCGGCACGCCCGCCAACCGGGCGTCGGCCCGCGAGCAGGCCGAAGGGCCCACACCCCGGGGGGTGCGGGCCCTTCAGAGAAGACCGGTCGCTTGCGCTTGGTCGTGGTGCGCGTTCAGGCAGAGACGCGAACCATGTCGGCCTGCGGTCCCTTCTGGCCCTGCGAGATCTCGAACTCGACCCGCTGGCCCTCCTCCAGGGTGCGGTAGCCGTCCATCTGGATCGCGCTGTAGTGGACGAAAACATCCGCACCACCGTCGACCGCGATGAAGCCGTACCCCTTCTCCGCGTTGAACCACTTGACGGTGCCCTGAGCCATGCCTAACTCCCCTATTACTGGCCCTTGCACAGATCCACACTTCGCGGACCCGGGTCAGACCTCACCCCCCACGGTTGGGGGCGTGCGCCGGAACGCGTCGACCGCGGCTGAATGTATCTGTCCAACTGCCGTCTGCAACAGGTCAATCGGACGAGAATTCTGGACGCGCAGGATCCGGAATGTGGGGAGAATTCGCCAGACTTCAGGGCAAGTCGGACCACACAAAAAGAACAAAAGCCGCGAAAGACGCACACACTTTGGCTACATCTTGTCGGGCGCGCGGCAGGAAATAAGGGCTCCCGATCAGGAGATCGGTGCTGCGTTCCCCAACTGTACCGCGCTCAATCACACAGAATTGCCCCCTCCGCTTCTCTCACGGAGGGGGCAATTCGATGAACTCTCAGTGACCGACGTTACCGAAGGTAATAATCAAGCCGGTCGACCGGTTCAGCCACCCGCGACGGCGGGGATGATCGACACCCCGGCACCGTCCGGCGTCGCCGTCTCCAGCCCCTGCTCGAACCGCACGTCGTCGTCGTTGACGTACACGTTGACGAACCGGCGCAACTTGCCCTGGTCGTCCAGCACCCGGGCGGCGATCCCGGTGTGGTTCTTCTCCAGATCGGCGATGACCTCGCCGAGGGTCGCACCCTCGGCGGCGACCTCGGCCTGCCCGCCGGTGTAGGTACGCAGGATGGTGGGGATGCGAACGGTGACGCTCATCGGGATGTGACCTCCGGTTTTGTTTTGCAGCTACGGCTGGGGCGCGCCCCAGGGGCGCGGGGCTGTGTCGATGTGCGGCTCCGCCGCGTGGGCGCGACCAACCCCCACCGGCCCGCAGCAGACAACGATCAGACGAGCCCAGCCTCACGGAACGAATCAAGGTTGGGACGAATGGTCGCAGTAAGCCCGGTCCCGGCCACCGCATCCAGCGTCTTCAGACCATCCCCCGTGTTCAGCACCACGGTCGTCTTCGACGGGTCGAGCACCCCGTTCTCGACGAGCTTCTTCGCCACACCCACGGTCACACCACCGGCGGTCTCCGCGAAGATGCCCTCGGTCCGGGCGAGGATCTTGATCGCCTCGACGACCTGCTCGTCGTCGACGTCCTCCACCGCACCGCCCGTACGCCGCGCGATGTCGAGCACGTACGGCCCGTCCGCCGGGTTGCCGATCGCCAGCGACTTGGCGATCGTGTCCGGCTTCTGGGGGCGTACGACGTCGTGGCCGGCCTTGTACGCCGTCGACACCGGCGAGCAGCCCTCGGCCTGCGCGCCGAAGATCTTGTACGGCTTGTCCTCGACCAGCCCGAGCTTGATCAGCTCCTGCAGGCCCTTGTCGATCTTCGTGAGCTGTGAGCCGGAGGCGATCGGCACCACGATCTGGTCCGGCAGCTGCCAGCCGAGCTGCTCGCAGATCTCGTACGCCAGGGTCTTGGAGCCCTCCGCGTAGTACGGCCGGAGGTTGACGTTGACGAAGCCCCAGCCCTCGCCGGCCGGGTCGCCGATCAGCTCGGAGCAGAAGCGGTTCACGTCGTCGTAGTTGCCCTCGATGCCGACGAGCTCGCCGCCGTAGACCGCGGCCATGACGACCTTGCCCTGCTCCAGGTCGTGCGGGATGAACACGCAGGAGCGGAAGCCGGCGCGGGCCGCCGCGGCGCCCACGGCGCCGGCGAGGTTGCCGGTGGAGGAGCAGGACAGCGTGGTGAAGCCGAAGGCGCGGGCGGCCTCCAGGGCCTGGGCGACGACCCGGTCCTTGAAGGAGTGCGTCGGGTTGCCGGAGTCGTCCTTGATGAAGAGCTTGCCCGTCTCGACGCCGAGCTCGCGCGCGAGGTTGTCGGCCTTGACGAGCTGGGTCCAGCCCGGGTTGATGTTCGGCTTGGTCGCCACGTCGGCCGGGACCGGCAGCAGCGGGGCGTAGCGCCAGATGTTCGCGGGTCCCGCTTCGATCTTCTTGCGCAGTTCCTCGGTGTCGTAGGCCGAGAAGTCGTAGGCGATCTCCAGCGGACCGAAACACTCCTCGCACGCGAAGACCGGGCCGAGGGGTACGCGGTGACCGCACTCGCGGCAGCTCAGCGCCGCGGCGGGACCGAGGTCTACGGTGGAGTCGGTGGTGCTTGCAACAGTCTGCACAGCCATGTGAGGCGAGGCCCTTCCTCATCTTCCTCACGACGCATCTCGCCGTGAGACGGATTTGGCACCTTCCCGAGCCGGGACCTCGCGGAGCGGTCGACAGTGACCTACGAGTGTCGGCTGGAGGGTTGCCGGGGCTTCATCGGGCCGTATCCCTCTGCCCCTCTGGATGAGCTGTATTCGGTTGTAAACAACGGTTGACCCCGGACATGCGATGGTCATCCGCGTTGTTCAAGACTGTAACCGACGACCAGGACAGTTGAGATAGTCGTCCGAACCGCGAGATGGGTCACAGTCCGTCCCGCCGAGAGTACGCAGAGGAGCCGCCACGGTGCTGGAAGAAGTCGAGCGCTGGCTGAGCACCCGTTCCTGGTCAGCGACCGATCGTCCGCTCCACCAGATCCTGGCCGCCAAGCAGCGCACGGGCCAGACGGTGAGTGTGGTGCTGCCCGCGCTCAACGAGGAGGAGACGGTCGGTGACATCGCCGCGATCATCCGTCACGACCTGATGCGGCAGGTCCCGCTCGTCGACGAGCTGGTCGTCGTCGACTCGGGGTCGACCGACCGCACGTCGGAGGTGGCCGCCGCCGCGGGCGCGACGGTGGTGCACCGCGACGAGATCATCCCGCGGATCCCCGCCGTACCGGGCAAGGGCGAGGTGCTGTGGCGCTCGCTGCTCGTCACGCGCGGGGACATCGTCTGCTTCATCGACGCGGACCTGAAGGACTTCTCGTCCGACTTCGTCTCCGGGATCGTGGGACCACTGCTCACCGACCCGGACGTCGCCCTGGTGAAGGGCATGTACGACCGTCCCCTCGGCGGGGCGGCCGGGCAGGGCGGCCGGGTCACGGAGCTGATGGCCCGCCCGCTGCTCAACATGCACTGGCCGCAGCTGGCCGGGTTCGTGCAGCCGCTCGGCGGCGAGTACGCGGCCCGGCGCTCGCTGCTGGAGCAGCTGCCGTTCCCCGTCGGGTACGGCGTCGAGCTGGGCATGCTGGTCGACGCGCTGCACCTGGTGGGCCTGGACGCCCTCGCCCAGGTGGACGTCGGCGTGCGCAAGCACCGGCACCAGGACGGGCAGGCGCTGGGCCGGATGGCGGCCGCGATCTACCGCACGGCCCAGCTGCGGCTGGCCCGCGGGCATCTGATCCGGCCGTCCCTGACGCAGTTCGAGCGGGGTGGCGACGGCTTCGAGCCGCGCACGTACTCCGTGGACACCGAGGAGCGTCCGCCGATGGTGGAGATCGCCGAGTACCAGGCGCGGAGAGCGGCCTGACCGGGGTCGTTTTCGGCCGGGTGGGGCGGGGCCGCACGTTTGAGCGTTTCCGGGCCGGGCTAGGTTGAGGCGTATGGCTTCGACGTACGGTGCTGCACAGGTGCTGGTGGCGTCCAACCGCGGTCCGGTCTCGTACGCGGTGGGCGATGACGGTTCGCTGAACGCCAAGCGGGGTGGCGGCGGGCTGGTCTCGGGGCTGTCCGCGATCGGCTCGGACGCGGACGCGCTGTGGGTGTGCTCGGCGCTGTCCGACGGCGACCGGGAGGCGGTCCGGCGGGGCGTCGGCGAGGACGGCGTGCGGATGCTGGACATCCCGGCCGACGTGCACGCGGACGCGTACAACGGCATCGCCAACTCGGTGCTGTGGTTCGTGCACCACATGATCTACCAGACGCCGCTGGAGCCGGTCTTCGACGCGGAGTTCCGACGCCAGTGGGCGTCCTACGAGACGTACAACCGGGCGTTCGCCGAGGCGCTGGCCGAGGAGGCGGCGCAGGGCGCGGCGGTCGTGGTGCAGGACTACCACCTCACCCTGGTGCCGGGCATGCTCCGCGAGCTGCGGCCGGACCTGAGGATCGGCCACTTCTCGCACACGCCGTGGGCGCCGCCCGAGTACTTCCGGATGCTGCCGGACGACGTGGCCGGGCAGGTGCTGCGCGGCATGCTGGGCGCGGACCGGCTGGGCTTCCTCACGCAGCGCTGGGCGGACGCGTTCACCGCGTGCGCCGAGCAGTTCGCCGGCGGGCTCGGCGGCACGCGGATCGGCGTGCACGGGCTGGGTGCCGACGCGGACTTCCTGCGCAAGCGGTCGCACGAGCAGGACGTCGAGGAGCGGATGGCCGCACTCCGGGAGGAGATCGGCGAAGGCCGCCGCACCATCGTCCGGGTCGACCGCACCGAGCTGTCGAAGAACATCGTGCGCGGCCTGCTGGCCTACCGCCGGCTGCTTCAGACCCACGCCGAGTGGCGCGAGCGCGTGGTGCACGTGGCCTTCGCGTATCCCTCGCGCCAGGACCTCGCGGTGTACCGGGAGTACACGGCCGAGGTGCAGCGGGTCTCGGAGGAGATCAACGCCGAGTTCGGGACGCCGGGGTGGACCCCGGTCGTCCTCAACCTCAAGGACGACTTCGCCCGCTCCCTGGCCGCGTACCGGCTGGCCGACGTAGCGCTCGTCAACCCCATCCGGGACGGCATGAACCTCGTCGCCAAGGAGGTCCCGGTCGTCTCCGACGAGGGCTGCGCCCTGGTGCTGTCGCGGGAGGCCGGGGCCTTCGAGGAGCTGGGCGAGGACGCGATCGTGGTGAACCCGTACGACGTGACGGGGACGGCGGCGGCCCTGCACGAGGCGCTGTCGATGCGCCCGGAGGAACGGGCCGAGCGCAGCAAGCGGCTGGCAGCGGCGGCGACCGCGCTGCCGCCGGCGCAGTGGTTCCTGGACCAGCTCGACGCGTTGAGGGGCTGAGCGGCGGATGAGCAGCACCACGCCGGCGTGGCAGCCGCTGCCCCCTCCCGTGACCAAGGCGGGCCTGGAGGGTCTGGACGCCCTCCTCGACCGCCCCGGCCGGGCGCTGATCGGCCTCGACTTCGACGGGACGCTCGCGCCGATCGTGGCCGACCCCGAGCAGGCCCGGGCCCATCCGGACGCCGTACCCGCGCTGGCCGCGCTCGCGCCGAAGGTCGCCGCCGTGGCGGTGATCACCGGGCGGCCCGCCGAGGTCGCCGTGCGTAACGGCGGCTTCGCGGACGCCCCGGGCCTGGAACACCTCGTGGTCCTCGGCCACTACGGCGCCGAGCGCTGGGACGCCCGCACCGGCGAGATCAGCGCCCCCGAGCCGCATCCGGGCGTGGCCGCCGTACGCGCCGAGCTGCCCGAGCTCCTCGACCGGTTCGGCGCGTCGCAGGGGACCTGGATCGAGGACAAGGGCCGGTCCGTGGCGGTGCACACCCGCCGGGCCGCCGACCCGCAGGCCACGCTGGACTCCCTGCGCGATCCGCTCGCCGGCCTGGCCGGCCGCCACGGCCTGATCGTGGAGCCCGGCCGGATGGTCCTCGAACTCCGCCCGCCCGGCATGGACAAGGGCGCCGCCCTCACCGGGTTCGCGCGGGAGATCGGCGCCGGGTCCGTCCTCTTCGCCGGAGACGACCTGGGCGACCTGCCCGCCTACGCGGCCGTCGACACGCTCCGCTCGGACGGCACCCCGGGCCTGCTGGTGTGCAGCGGCAGCGACGAGGTGACCGAGCTGAGGGAACGGGCGGACGTGGTGGTGGACGGCCCGGAGGGTGTCGTACGCCTGCTGCGCGCACTGGCGGACCGGCTGCCGTAATGCCTGTCAGCGCTCCGCCCGGCGCCTCTCCCGGATCCGCCGCAGCCGGTTCACCGTCACCGGGTCGTGGGCCAGGGCCCGGGGGTCGTCCAGCAAGGCGTTGAGGAGCTGGTAGTAGCGCACCGGGGCGAGGCCCAGCTCCTCCCGTATGGCCCGTTCCTTCGCGCCCGGCCCGGAGAAACCACGGCGTTCGAGCGCCAGGATGTCCCGCTCCCTGCGCCCGAGCCGCTCGTCATCCGTGTCCTCGTCCATGCCAGGCACCGTAACGCCCGCCACCGACAGCGGGACTACTCCGCGCTCTCCGCCCGGGTCGCCACCGCCTGGAGGTGGCCCAGGACGCCCGAGGGGCTGCCGGTGGGCGCGACGGCCTTGCCGATCTGCTTCTTCACCTCGGCGCTGACATCGGCCCAGGAGGTCTTGCCGACCGGGTAGAGCTCGGAGGCCACGAGCTCCTCCAGGAAGGGCTTGAGGTGCCGGTCCCGGCCGGAGTCGGCCATGGCCTGGGACGCGGAGCTGGTGACCGGCAGCAGGTCGTACTCGCGGGAGAAGGCCAGCACGTTCTTCTCGCTGTAGACGAAGTCGAGGAAGTCGCCGACCTGGTCGCGGTGGCCGTTCTTCCGGAAGGCCGTCATCCAGTCGGCGACACCGAGCGTGGACTTGCTCGGGCCCTCCTTGCCGGGGGTCGGCACCATGCCGTACTCGACGCCGTGCTTGGCGGCGATCTTCATCAGGGAGGGGTGGCCGTTGAGCATGCCGACCTCGCCCTTGGCGAAGGCGGCGAACGCGGCGGCCCGGTTCAGCTCGCCGGGCGCGACCGGCCCGGTCAGATCCTTGGCGACCAGTTCGTTCTTCAGCCAGGAGAAGGTGTCGATGTTCTCCGGGGAGTCGATGCCGTAGCTGTCGACGCTGTCGGTGTAGCCGCCCCCGCCGCTGAGCATCCACTGCAGGGTCTCGGCCTGCGCCTCCTCCGGGCCGAGGGGCAGCGCGTAGGGGTACTTCACGCCCTCGCCCTTGAGCGCCTCGGCGTCGTCGGCCAGGTCGCCCCAGGTCTTGGGCGGGGTGATGCCGGCCTTGGCGAAGAGGGTCTTGTTGTAGAAGAGCACGCGGGTGGAGGAGGCGAACGGCATGCCGTACTGCACGCCCTTGACCTGTCCCGCGGAGGCCAGCTGCCCGACGAAGTCGGCCTGCACGGGTATGGAGAGCAGGTCGTCGGCCTTGTAGAGCTGGTTCTGCGCCGCGTAGTCGGCGTACGCGCCGATCTGCGCCATGTCCGGCGGGTCACCGGCGGCGACCATCTCCCTGACCTTGCGGTCGACGTCGTTCCAGGAGTAGACGCTGACGTCGATCTTGACGCCGGGGTGGTCGGCCTCGTACTCCTCGACGAGCTCGTCCCAGTACTTCTTGGAGCTGTTGGCCGCACTGTCTCCGTAGTCGGCGGCGACCAGCTTCAGGGTCACGTCGGCCGAGCCGCCCGTCACGCCACAGCCGCCGAGGACCGCCGTCATGCCCAGTGCGGACACCACCGCGATCGTTCCTGCCATCCACCGCCGCTGCACCGCTGTTCTTCCCCAACCCTGGCGTGACCGCCGACGAAAGCTTTCGATAATCGGAACAAGGTCTACACCACGTGAGTGGACTAGACCTCTTGCGGGTCCCCGGGTCACACTGTCCACGTGAGACATGTCATCGCCCTCGACGTGGGCGGCACCGGGATGAAGGCCGCTCTGGCCGGTCCGCAGGGCGAGCTGCTGCACCGGGCCCGCCGCCCCACCGGACGCGACCACGGACCCGACGCCGTGGTCGCGGGCATCCTCGACTTCGCCGCCGAGCTGCGCGCGTACGGCGCCGAGCAGTTCGGCACGCCCGCGTCGGCCGCCGGCGTGGCCGTCCCCGGCATCGTCGACGAGGCGCGGGGCGTCGCCGCCTACGCGGCGAACCTCGGCTGGCGCGACGTCCCCCTGCGCGACCTGCTGGCGCAGCGGCTGGACATCCCCGTCGCCCTCGGCCACGACGTGCGCACCGGCGGCCTCGCCGAGGGCCGGATCGGCGCGGGCCGGGGCGCGGACCGGTTCCTGTTCGTCGCGCTGGGCACCGGCATCGCGGGCGCCATCGGCGTCGACGGCCGGGTCGAGGCGGGCGCGCACGGCTTCGCGGGCGAGGTCGGCCACATCGTCGTACGCCCCGGCGGGACCCCCTGCCCCTGCGGCCAGCGCGGCTGCCTGGAGCGCTTCTCCTCGGCGGCGGCGGTGAGCGAGGCGTGGGCGACGGCCTGCGGCGACCCGGACGCGGACGCGGCGGCCTGCGCGAAGGCCGTCGAGTCGGGCGATCCGAGGGCTCAGGCGGTCTGGCAGGACGCCGTGGACGCTCTGGCCGACGGCCTGGTCACGGCCCTCACCTTGCTGGACCCACGCGTCCTGATCATCGGCGGCGGTCTGGCGGAGGCGGGGGAGACGTTGTTCACACCGCTCAGGGAAGCCATCCGTCACCGCATCACCTTCCAGAAACAGCCGACGCTCGTCCCCGCGGCGCTCGGGGACAGCGCCGGTTGTCTGGGGGCGGGCCTGCTGGCCTGGGATCTTCTGTCGTCGACCGACCGTTCGGAGGTAACCACCTGATGGCAACGCCCCCAGGGGCGCGGGGAACTGCGCGACCAGCCACAACGCACCCGCACCCCGCAACGGCCGGACACCCCACGGTCCTCACCGGCGCGACCGTCGTCCTCCCCACAGGAGCCGTCGAAAACGGCCAGGTGACCATCGACGGCACCCGCATCACGGGAGCGGCACCCGAAAACGCCCAGGTCATCGACGTAACCGGCCACTACGTCATCCCCGGCTTCATCGACATCCACAACCACGGCGGCGGCGGAGCCTCCTTCACCTCCGGCTCGGTCGAGGACATCCTCAAGGGCATCCACACCCACCGCCTCCACGGCACGACCACCCTGGTCGCCTCGACCGTCACCGGCGACATGGACTTCCTCACCCAGCGCGCGGGCCTGCTGAGCGAGCTGGCCGAGCAGGGCGAAATCGCCGGCATCCACTTCGAGGGCCCGTTCATCTCCCCCTGCCGCAAGGGCGCGCACTCCGAGGCACTGCTGCGCGACCCGGACCCGGCGGAGGTCCGCAAACTGATCGACGCGGCCCGGGGCAGGGCGACGATGGTCACGCTGGCCACCGAGCTGCCCGGCGGCACCGACTCCGTACGCCTCCTGGCCGAACACGGCGTGATCGCGGCGATCGGCCACACCGACGCGACGTACGAGCAGACGGTCGAGGCCATCGACGCGGGCGCGACGGTCGCCACCCACCTGTTCAACGCGATGCCGCCGCTCGGCCACCGCTCCCCCGGCCCGATCGCCGCGCTCCTGGAGGACGACCGGATCACCATCGAGCTGATCGACGACGGCACGCATCTGCACCCCGCCGCACTCCAGCTGGCGTTCCACCGCGCGGGCGCGGACCGGGTGGCGTTCATCACGGACGCGATGGACGCGGCCGGTTTCGGCGACGGCCGCTACTGGCTGGGCCCGCTGGAGGTGGAGGTCGCCGACGGCGTGGCCCGCCTGCTGGCGGACGGCACGATCGCCGGCTCGACCCTCACCCTGGACAGCGCCTTCAAACGGGCGGTGACGGTCGACGGCCTCTCCGTCGAGGACGCGGTGAAGGCACTCTCGGCGACCCCCGCCCGCCTGCTCGGCATGGACGACCGGATCGGCTCCCTGGAGCCCGGCAAGGACGCGGACCTGGTGCTCCTGGACGCGGACTACGAGCTCAAGGGCGTGATGCGCCGTGGCGAATGGGTGGTCGGTCCCCAACTGCGCTGATCCGTCCCGCGGTAGGGAGACGGTGGCCGACTCCAGGACTGGGCCGACCGCCGTCTCTTTGGCATGATCGGACTACCTGAACGTTCACGGCGGCAAGCGCATTCTCGGGGGAGGTCGGCCCAGGTGATCCTCACGGTCACGCTGAACACCGCTCTCGACATCACCTACCGCGTCCGGTCCCTCCGGCCGCACGCCTCCCACCGCGTCTCCGAGGTGACGGAACGCCCCGGCGGCAAGGGCGTCAACGTGGCCCGGGTGCTCGCCGCGCTCGGGCACGAGGTGACGGTGACCGGTTTCGCGGGCGGGGCGACGGGGCGGGTCGTACAGGAGCTGCTCGCCGCGGTGCCGGGCGTGGTGGACGCGCTGGTCCCCGTCTCGGGCGCGACCCGCCGCACGATAGCCGTGGTCGACTCCCAGACCGGCGACACGACGCAGCTCAACGAACCGGGCCCGACGGTCACGCCCGCCGAATGGTCGGCCTTCCAGGAGGCCTACGAGGACCTGCTGCCGTCCGCCTCGGCGGTGGCCCTGTGCGGCAGCCTCCCACCGGGCGTGCCGGTCGGTGCGTACGCCGGCCTGGTCCGTACGGCCCGTGCCGCCGGTGTCCCGGTCCTCCTGGACACGAGCGGCGAAGCGCTGCGCCGGGGCGTCGCGGCCCGCCCGGACATCATCAAGCCGAACGCCGACGAACTGGCGGAACTCACCGGCTCCCACGAGCCCCTGCGCGCCACGCAGGACGCCCGCCGCCGGGGCGCGGCCGCGGTCGTGGCGTCCCTGGGCCCGGAAGGCCTCCTCGCCGCCACTCGAGACGGCCGCTGGCGAGCCACCCCACCGACCTCCGTCCGAGGCAACCCGACAGGCGCAGGCGACTCAGCGGTCGCGGGCCTGCTGTCGGGCCTGGTGGAACACCTTCCCTGGCCGGACCGCCTGGCCCGGGCGGTGGCCCTGTCGGCAGCGACGGTCTCGGCACCGGTTGCGGGGGAGTTCGACCGGGGGGTGTACGAGGAGCTGCTGGGGAGGGTGGCGGTCACCGGCGAGGCGTCGGCGGCCTGAAGGTCAGCTCTTGACCCAGCCCTTCACCAGCCACATCTGGTCGAGGAGAGCGTCACACTGGTTGCCCTGCTCGCAGGAAACCTTGATCGTGTTGGTGCCCTTGTTGAGCTCCATGTAGTTGTAGGTCTTCGTCCAGCCCTTGGCGAAATCACCCTCGGGGCCGCCCGCCCAGTTCTTCAGCTCGACGGGTCGGTTGGAAGGCGTGCCGTTGATCGTGAGAGTGGCGTTCTGGTCCTTGCCGGGCACGCTGTAGCCGACGAACAGGCTGTACTTGCCCGCCTTCGGGATGCCGTTGACGGTCCAGGTCACCGAGGCACCGACCCGGTTGAACCCGGTGACGTAGACACCGCCGGCGGCCTTGGCCCCCTTGATGTCCGTGGCGGTCGTCATGCCGGGCGAGAGCCTGAGGGTCTTCACGTCGGCCGCCGGCAGGTCCTCCTCGCTCGCCGCGCCACTGCTGCTCGGCGACGGGCTCGGCTTCGCGTTCTGGGACTGGGTCGGGGTCGTGCCCGTCTTGTCGGACGCGTCGTCCTTGTCCTTGTCGCCGCCCAGCATGGCCACGCCGATGCCGATGACGACCGCGGCGACCACCGCGATCGCGCCGATCAGCAGGCCCTTGGTGTTGGGGCCGCGGCCACCACGGCCGCCGCCACCGCCGCCCGGCACCTGCTGGTGGGCTGTGGGCGCACCGCCGGGCAGCGTCTCGGGTGCCGCGTAGTGCGCGTTCGGCCGGCCGGGAGCGCTCTGCTGCGGGACCTGGCCGTACGGTGCGGTCTGGCTCGCCTGCGGCTGCTGGCCGTACTGGCGCGTGCCGACCGCCCGCACCCGGTTGACCGAGTTCGGGTAGCCGTAGCCGCCCCCGGACGGCGGCTGGGCCCCGTTGGCCTGCCCGTCGGCGTAGAGATAGCCGAACGGGTCGTCGTCCTCGGGCGTGCTCGCGCCGTTGTTGCCGGGCGTCATCCCTTGGTCTCCTCAGTCGGGTGCGGTGCATGCGGTACGGGTCGTGAGAACGCGAGCCTACCCGCTCCCAGTGACCCAAACAGGTGACTCAGACCGCATCCACTCGCTGACCTGGGGCTCAGCCCGCGCGTCTGTGTTGTTTGGGACGAGATCGTTTCTCGACGTACATCCGCTCGTCAGCGGATTTCAACACTTCGTCCGCCGTCATTCCACAGTGTGCCCATCCGATGCCGAAGCTGGCGCCGACCCGGACGGCCCGCCCCTCGGCACGGATGGGCTGGATGATCTCGTTCCGCAGACGGACCGCGAGGTCCTGCGCGTCGGCGCGGCCGAGCCCGTCGGCGAGGATGACGAATTCGTCACCACCGAGCCGGGCGACGGTGTCGCCGTCGCGGACGCCGTTGCTCAGCCGGCGGGCGACCTCGATGAGAACCGCGTCACCCGCGTTGTGCCCGAACCGGTCGTTGATCGACTTGAAGCCGTCGAGGTCGCAGAAGAGGACGGCGAGACCCTTGGTGCCGTCGTCGTGGTCGCCGTCCGGGGCGACGGTGTGCACATGGTGGTCGTAGGCGTCGAACGGCTCGGTGCTCGGCCCGGCGTCGAAGGCGTGGCCGATCGCGTCGAACGCGGGATGGCCGAAGGCCGCGTCGTGGGACTCGACGATGCCGGGGTGCGAGGGCGCGGCGCGCTGGCACAGCCGGGCGGACAGGCGGGAGCGCAGCTCGGCGGAGTTCGGCAGGCCCGTGAGCGAGTCGTGGGAGGCGCGGTGGGCGAGCTGGAGCTCGCGGCGCTTGCGCTCCTCGATGTCCTCGACGTGGGTGAGGAGGAAGCGCGGGCCGTCGGCGGCGTCCGCCACCACGCTGTTGCGCAGGCTGACCCAGACGTAGGTGCCGTCCCGGCGACCGAGGCGCAGCTCGGCCCGGCCGCCCTCGGCGGAGGTGCGCAGCAGCGTGCCTATGTCCTCGGGGTGGACCAGGTCGGAGAACGAGTAGCGGCGCATCGCGGAGGCGGGGCGGCCGAGCAGCCGGCACAGGGCGTCGTTCGTCCGCAGGATCCGGCCGTGCTGGTCGCCGCCCATCTCGGCGATGGCCATGCCGGACGGGGCGTACTCGAAGGCCTGCCTGAAGCTTTCCTCACTGGCCCGCAGCGCCTGCTGCTCACGCTCCAGCCGGACGAGCGCCCGCTGCATGTTGGCGCGCAGCCGGGCGTTGCTGATCGCGATGGCGGCCTGGAAGGCGTACATCTGGAGCGCCTCGCGGCCCCAGGCGCCGGGGCGGCGGCCGTTGCGCGGCCGGTCCACGGACAGCACGCCGATCAGCTCGCCGCAGGCCGCGCTGCCCTGCGGGCCGGGCGCGTACATCGGGGCGAAGAGCCGGTCGGCCGGGTGCCACTCGTCCTCGAAGCGGGGGGCGGGGCCGTCGGTGTACCACTGCGGGACGTCGTCGTCGTCGAGGACCCAGCCCTCGGTGTGCGGTATGAACACCAGGTCGCCCCAGTGCTCGCCCATGCCGAGGCGGCGCTCCCAGGACTCGCGGGAGCCGACGCGGCCGGTGATGAGGGCCTCGGCGGCCGGGTTCCCGGCGAAGGCGGCGACGACGAGGTCGCCGTCGGGCCGTACGAGGTTCACGCACGCCAGCTCGTACCCGAGGGCGGCGACGACGCCCTCCGCGACGGTCTGCAGTGTGTCCGCCAGGCTGCGGGCCGTGTTCATGTCGGCCATGACCTGGTGCAGTTGCCGCAGGGAGGCAAGGCGGACGTAGGGCTCCGACTCGGTCTCCATGCTCGCCCTCCCCCCGAGACCTCGCAGCGAATCAAGGGTTCTCATCGGCGTATCGTCCTGGCAGCTTCCCAGCCACTGAATCACAGCGCGCTGCCCACTCGGTACACAGGGTCAACAATTCCTGCCCCTTGTGACTCAAGTCACAGGCAAACCTGAACAATTGAGTGGAGTTTCTGCGTTCTTCACGTGCGGCTACCGAACGCAAACTTTGTCAGGTGCGCACATATATTTCCCCTGTGACCGCCGAAGGCCCGTCGTGGGTCCGTGGGGAGTCCGTCGGGAGTCCTCGGGAGTCCGTCTGAAGCCCGTCGGAAGCCTGTCAGGAGTCCTAAGACCGTGATCGGGCGGGAGCCCGATGCGGGGCGCCGGGGACGGAGATTAGCGTTTCGGGTGTGCCGAACACTCCCGCTGTCACGTCCGCGATCATTCCGCCGCCCGCCTCCGGGCATGCTGAGGGGGTGAGCAACGACGAGTTCCGCGCCGCCATGTCCCGGCTGGCCTCGGGCGTGGTCCTGGTGACCGCGCAGGAGCCGCCGCTCGACCCGGACGACCCCTCGGCGCCGGGCAGCGAGGACGTGGGCATGACGGCCACGGCCTTCATGTCGGTGTCCCTGGACCCGCCCCTGGTCCTGGTGAGCCTGCGCGAGGGCTCCCGCATGGACGAGCTGCTCGACGAGCAGCCCATGTGGGCTGTCTCGGTCCTCTCCGAGAGCCAGCGGCACATCGCGGGCCGCTTCGCCATGAAGGGCCGCGTCAGCGACCGCCTGCTCTTCGCGGACATCCCGTACACGCGCGGCGAGTACACCGACGCGCCCTTGGTCGGCGGCGCCCTGGCCGTCCTGGAGTGCCGCACCGAGCAGCGGGTCCGGGCCGGCGACCACACCCTCGTCATCGGCCGCGTCCTGACGGCCCGCGTGCCGAGCGCCGAGGGCGGGCCGCTGACGTACTTCCGGGGGCGGTACCGGCACCTGAGGTGACGTGAAAAATCCGGTGGTCCGGGGTGATCGGCGCGCCTAGGGTGCGCGCATGACGAAGACGGGCCCGCGCCTCGAAGAGATCACCGCCGGGAACCTCGATTCCGCACTCGGCATCCGTGTCCGCCCCGATCAGGAACACGCGGTCGCCCCGGTCGTGAAGTCCCTCGCCGAGGCCTATGTGCATCCCGGGGTCGCCTGGCCCCGCCTGATCGTCGACGGCGACCGCCCGGTCGGCTTCCTCATGGCCTTCCTCGACATCGACTGGTACGAGGACGGCAGCGTGCTGCGCTCGGGCCTGTGGCGGCTGAACATCGCGGCCGGGGAGCAAGGCAGGGGCTACGGCCGCTTCGCCGTCGAGTCCGTCGCGCAGGAACTGCGCCGGCGCGGCACCAAGGAGTTCTACGTCACCTGGCATCCCGGCCCCGACGGCCCGGAGGGCTTCTACCTGGGGCTCGGCTTCCGCACGAACGGCGAGACCAGTGGAGGCCAGACGGTCGGAGTGCTGGAGCTGACCTAGTTCCAGTTCTGCGCGGAACGCCCCCGCTTGGTCTCCGAGCGCTGCTTCTTCTCGCGCAGCCGCCGCTCGTTGATGCCCCGGGGGATCCGGGTCGGCTTGCGGGGCTTGGGCGGGGGTGCGGTCGCCTCGGCGAGGAGCGCGGCGAGGCGTACGGCGGCGGTCTCACGGTTGCGCCACTGGGAGCGGTGCTCGGAGGAGCGCACGGTGACGACCCCGTCGACCAGGCGCCCGGCCAGCCGCTCCAGCGCCCGCTTCTTCCACACCTCGGGCAGCGCCTCGGTCCTCGCCAGGTCGAAGCTGAGCTCGACCTTCGAGTCAGTGGTGTTGACGTGCTGCCCGCCCGGCCCCGACGACCGTGAGAAACGCCAGATGAGCTCGGCCTCGGGCAGGGAGACGGAGCCGCGGATGACGTGGGGACCAGACATGCCGTCCATGTTCCCGCTCCTGACCGGTCCACGTCACCCGAATAATCGCGCGTAAAGAAAGTAAAGGACCTGGAACCTCGCGTACCCCTCTCCACGTTCATGGGGGTAGCTGTAGCTTCTTTGCCGTACGTAAACGAGGGAAGGGACTCCCAACAATGGCTGTAAGCCTGTCCAAGGGTGGCAACGTCTCGCTCACCAAGGAGGCTCCGGGCCTGACCGCTGTCACCGTGGGCCTCGGCTGGGACGTCCGCACCACCACCGGCACGGACTTCGACCTCGACGCGTCCGCGATCGCGGTCAACACGCAGGGCAAGGTCTACTCGGACGCCCACTTCGTGTTCTTCAACAACAAGCAGACCCCGGACAACTCGATCGTCCACACCGGTGACAACCGCACGGGTGAGGGCGCCGGCGACGACGAGGCGATCAACGTCAACCTCGCCGCCCTCCCGGCCGACATCGACAAGATCGTCTTCCCGGTGTCCATCTACGACGCCGAGAACCGCTCGCAGAACTTCGGCCAGGTGCGCAACGCCTACATCCGCATCGTCAACCAGGCCGGCGGCGCCGAGATCGCCCGCTACGACCTGTCGGAGGACGCGGCCACGGAGACGGCCATGGTCTTCGGCGAGCTGTACCGCAACGGCGCGGAGTGGAAGTTCCGCGCCGTCGGCCAGGGCTACGCCTCGGGCCTGGTCGGCATCGCCCAGGACTTCGGCGTGAACGTCTGACGTCCGCCCTCACGCGGGGCAGAAGCCCCCGGCGCCGGTTCCACCGGCCCGGGGGCTTCCCCGTCCCGGCCCACCGGCCCGCGGGGGCTTCCCCATCCCCGCCCACCGGCCCGCGGGGACTTCCCCATCCCCGCCCACCGGCCCGCGGGGACTTCCCCATCCCCGCCCACCGGCCCGCGGGGACTTCCCCATCCCGCTCCACCGGCCCGCCCGGGGAGGCTTCCCCGTCCCCGACCCGCGCCCGCGCTACGTTCCCGAACCGCCCGCGATACGTTCCCGATGTGATCCTCGACCCGCTGCTCCCGCCACCCCCCGGCCACGCCCTCCCCGCACCCCTCCTCGCGGAGCTCACGGCCCTCTACGCCTCCAACCACGCGTTCCACACCCTCACCGGCGACTTCCCCGACCCGCACGACATCCGTCCGGAGCAGGTGGCGCACGCCCTGTCGGAGGAATGGGCCCAGCCCGGCACGGAGGTCCTGCTCGCCCGCAGCTTCGGCCTCCTGACCGGGATCGCGATCACCCTGGCCCACCACCCCGACCCCGCCGACCCGGACCCGTGGATCGGCCTCCTGCTGGTGGACGCGAGCCTGCACGGCCAGGGCCACGGCCGCCGCCTGGCCACCCTCGTCGAGGACCGCTTCCGCGCGGCGGACCGCGGCGCCGTACGCCTCGCCGTCCTCGACAACAACCCGAAGGCCCTGGCCTTCTGGACCGCCCTCGGCTACGAGGTCATCGACCATCGCGAGGACCGGGAGATGAAGCGCCCGTGTGCGGTGCTCCGCAAGGAACTCACCGCGTCCTAGGACGCCCTGGCACGCGCTCAGGCCCGCTCCGGCTTCCCCTCCCCGTACAGCCAGTCCTCCCAGATCCGGTCGAAGTCCTTCCCCGGCGCCCGCTTCTCGACGTACGCCGTGAAGTCGGCCGTGTCGGCGTTACCGTGGCGGTGAGCCGCCGCCCAGCCCCGGAGGATGCCGCCGAACGTCTCGTCGCCCACCGCCTGGCGGACCTTGTGGAGGACCATGGCGCCGCGCTGGTAGACGGGGGCTCCGGAGATGTGCGCGGCGTCCACGGGTTTCGCCGGCGGGAAGGTCCACAGATCCTCGTAGGTCTTCTCCCCGTGGTCGTACAGCGCGTCGAAGGTCTCCTGTGCCGTCTCGCCGCCGTGGTCCTCCTCCCACAGCCACTCCGCGTACGTCGCGAAGCCCTCGTTGAGCCACATGTCCCGCCAGCTCTCCGGCGTGACGCAGTCGCCGTACCACTGATGGGCGAGCTCGTGGACGAGGAAGGTGATGTCCGGGGCGCCGGGGAACACAGGCCGATTCTGGGTCTCCAGGGCGTAGCCGATGGCGGGCGCGTGGTCGACGATCGCGCCGGTGGAGGAGAACGGGTACGGGCCGAACCGCCGCTCCGCCCAGCGCAGGACCTCGGGGAGGCGCGCGAGGACCGCACGGCTCCCCTCCTTCTCCGCCGGGTCGACGGCCGTGTACACGGGCAGACCGTCCCGGGCGGTGGAGCGGGAGATGTCGTAGTGGCCGATGGCGAGCGTGGCGAGGTAGCTCGCCATCGGCTCGGCGGTGTGCCAGCGGAAGGCCGTCCGGCCCCGCGCGGTCGTCTCGCCGCGCGGCTCCCCGTTGGACACGGCTCGCAGCCCGCGCGGCACGGTCACCGTGAGGTCGTACGCCGCCTTGTCGGAGGGGTGGTGGTTGCCGGGGAACCAGGCCATCGATCCGGTGGGTTCGCCCAGCGCGAGCGCCCCGTCGGTCGTGCGCAGCCAGCCCTCCTGCGAGCCGTCCGGGTCGGTGACGGTCTCCGGCGCCCCGGAGTAGCCGACGGTCACGCGGAACGTCTCACCCCGGTCGAGATCCTCGCGCGGCCGGACGGTGAGCTCCTGCCCGGCGCGGTTCCAGCGGGCGGTCTCGCCGCCGACGGTCACCTTCCCGACCTCCAGACCGAGCAGGTCGAGGTTGAAGGCGGAGAGGGCCTCGGTGGCCCGGGCGGTGAGGGTGGCCGTGCCGGTGAGGCGGTGTGCGTCCGGGGCGTAGTCGAGGCGCAGGTCGTAGTGGGTGACGTCGTAGCCGCCGTTACCGGCCTTCGGGAAGTACGGGTCGCGCACGCCGGAGCCGCCCGGGGTGCCGTGGACTCCGCCGCCGCACGCGGTGAGGGCCAGGGCTACGGGAACGGCGGTCAGCGCGGGGACAAGACGTACAGATCGGGCCACGGTCGCGATCCTACGGGTGCGTGACACCATCACATCCGTGCTCGACATCGGCTACGCCCTCTCCAACCGCTTCCCCGACCCGCCGCAGACCGACTACCGCCGCGCGGACGTCCGCGCCCTGCGGCACGACCTGTTCTGCGGTGACGTCTATCTGGCGGACACCAAGACCGACCATGAGGTGTCCACAGCCTGGGGATGGGTGCCGGTGCTCGACTTCGCGTGGGCGCTGTGCGACATCGTGGAGCGGATCGACCGGGACCCGGCGGGCTCACGGGCGTCGCGGCCGCAGCGGGCGGAGCTGGACTTCACCGAGTCGACCGACCGGATGCTGTTCGAGCGCCGCTTCGGCTGGGTGGACATCGAGGCCGACTGGATGCGCGCGGAGGAGCCCCCGCTCACCGTCTCCCACTCCGAACTGCGCCGCGAAGCCCGCGACTTCCTGCACGACCTGATCGCCGACCTCACCGACCTGCATGACGACCTCGCCGAGAACCCGGCGATCTGGACGCTCCAGGCGCGTTTCCCCAGGGGCTCCTGACGGGCGCCGGCGACCGCGGTGACACCCTTGTCCGTGATCAGTACCTGACACGGGGAGAGCGGGAGCATGACGCAGGGACGTGTGACCTACGGGCTGGACTACAGGGTGCACCCACCGGCCGTCGTCGGCGACGGACCTGGGCAGGGCACCTCCGTCCGGTTGTGCCGTGACCCCGACAGTCCCGCTCCCGACCGGCTCCGCTCGCTGCGGGCCTTCCATCTGCGCGCCGAGGACGGGACGCCGGTCGCCCGCGTGGTCACGGAGCAGGCCCTGGGGTCCCGGCTGAGCGGGCGCCCGGCGGTGTACCAGGTGCTGGATCCCCACGGCGCGCCGCTCGGGCGGATCACGCTGCGGCGCCGCCGCGCCTTCCGCTGGGGCCGCAGGCGCTGGACCGTCGAGCCGGTGGCCGGCCCCGCCCTCCAGGGGTACGAGGGCCGTCTGGTGTGGTGGGCGCTGTGGTGGCCCGTTGGTTTTCCGGTGTACCTGCTGTTGTTGGTGTGGGCTCTTCTGGCGGGAGACGGCGACGGCTTCGGACCGCCGCGCCGCGTCATCTGGCGCCGCGCCCATCTCGTCTTCCGCGCGGTGGCCGAGGACTACCGGCTGCTGAGCCACGAGGTGGACCCGCGCCTGATCAACGCCCTGATCGCACTGCATCAGTCCTACGACTGCCCGGAACGGGCTGGAACCTGGGGCTGGTACGGGAATTGAGCGGGTGATCAGTCCTCCACCCTGATCCCCCACTGCATCGCCAGCACCGGTGCCAGGTCCAGCAGTTGGCCCGTGCTGATCACCGCCCCGGCCAGGCGGTCCAGGCCGCGGCTGATCTCCAGTGTCACGGCACCGCGCAGGTCGACGTCCTTGAGGGTCGCCGCGTGGAGGTCCGCGCCCTTCAGCGCGCAGTCCACGAACTCCACCCGCTCCAGGCGGGCACCGCCGAAGTCCGGCTCGACCAGGACGCAGCCCTCGAAGACGACGTCTCTGAGCCGGGCCATGCGCAGGTTCAGATAGTCGATCTTGCCACCGCGGATCAGCACGCGCTCCAGCACCGCCGCGTGCATCTGCGTGCCCCCGAGGCGGGCGTCGATCAGCTCGACGTCGCGCAGGGTCGCCTCGGCGAGATGCGTACCGACGCCCCGGATGCCCGTGAGCACCGAGTCCAGGACGGAGGCGTGCGGCAGCCGGACCTCGTCCAGCGCGCACTCCGTCAGGGCGCAGTCCAGGAAGCGGGCCCCCGCCCCGTCCTGCCCCGCGAAGTCCGCCTCCCGGAACTCCAGCCCGTCGTAGTCCCCGTCCGGCTCCAGCCCGCCGCCCGGGAACGGCTCCAGCGCGGGCAGCCGGATCTCCGGTCGCCGCGCGCCCTTCACACCCGTACCGCCCGCTGCTCTCCTCGCCATGCCCCCATGGTTCACCCCACCACTGACAACCGGCCCTGACCTGCGAGAACACCGGCCATGTCACATTCCGGCGCCCTCGGTCGGTCGTACTCGCAGAAGGCGACCCCGACCCGAGGGAGACCCCCAGTCATGCACCGCATCACCGTCATCGGCGGCGGCTTCGCCGGCCTGACCGCCGCCATCACCGCCGCCGAGGCGGGCGCCAAGGTCACCATCCACGAAGCCCACCACACCCTCGGCGGCCGGGCCCGCACCGCCGAGGGCCCCTACCGCACGAACGAGGGCCCGCACGCCCTCTACAACGGCGGCCCGCACTGGGCCTGGCTCAAGCAGCGCGACCTCATCGGACCACTCGCCCCGATCCCGCCCCTGGAGGCCGCCCGGCTACGACTGCGGCACCACGGCGTGCTGCGCCGCACCCCGCCCTTCCCGATGCTGAAGCTGCTGCGCCGGACCGCCGAACAGGCGCCCGTGGACGTCGACTTCCTGACCTGGGCGACCGGTGTCGCGGGCGAGGAGGGGGCCCGGGCCGCCGCCCACTACTCGGCCGTCGCCCTCTTCCACCACGACCCCGGTTCCCTGTCGGCCGCGTTCGTGCAGGAGCGGCTGCGCCGCGCCACGAAGCTGCCGCCCGAGGCGCACTACCCGCGCGGCGGCTGGGCCGGCCTCATCGACCGGATGGCCGCCCGCGCCTGGAACCTGGGCGTCCGGATGGAGACCCTGTCCCGCGTCGACACGCTCCCCACCGACACGCCGGTCGTCGTCGCCACCTCCCTCGACGCCGCCCGGCGCCTGCTCGGCGACGACTTCCTGACCTGGCCGAGCGGCCGTACCGTCCTCGTCGACCTCGCCGTACGGACGCGGCGCGGGGACGCGTTCGTGGTGTCCGACCTCGACGCGCCGGGCTGGCTCGAACGGTTCACCGCGCAGGACCGCGGTCTCGCCCCGGCCGGTGAGCAGCTCATCCAGGGTCAGATCCCCATCGCCCCGCACGAGTCCAAGGCCGACGGCACCGCCCGCGCCGAGCAGTTGCTCGACCTGGGCTTCCCGGGCTGGCGCGAGCGCGTCACCTGGCGGCGCGAGGCCGTCGCGAACGGCCGTACGGGCGCGGTCGACCTGCCCGGCACCAGCTGGCGCGACCGGCCCTCCGTGGACCGGGGCGACGGTGTCTACCTCGCCGGTGACCAGGTAGCGGCCCCGGGCGTGCTGTCGGAGGTCTCCTTCAACAGCGCCCTGACGGCGGTGTCGTTGGCGCTCGGCCGACGGGAGCTTGACCTCAAGCAAGCTTGAGGTTGAAGGCTGGGGCGCAGACCACGACAACACGAGGAGCCCCGATGCACGCCATCCGCCTGCACGCCTTCGGCCCGGCCGAGAACCTCACCTACGAGCAGGTCGAGGACCCGCGGCCGGGCCCCGGCCAGGTCCGTGTCGCCGTACGGGCGGCGGGCGTCCACCTCCTGGACACCGCTCTGCGCGAGGGCGCACAGGGGCCGGCGCCCGAGCCGACGCCCCTGCCCACCATCCCCGGCCGCGAGGTCGCCGGCGTCGTCGAGTCCCTGGGCGAGGGCGTCGCTGACCTGTGGCTCGGCAAGCGGGTCGTCGCCCACCTCGGATTCGTCCCGGGCGGCTACGCCGAACTGGCCGTCGCCGAGGTCGGGCGACTGCACGAGATACCGCTGAACCTGGACTTCGCCGAGGCCGTCGCCATGATCGGCACGGGCCGTACGACGATGGGGATCCTGCAGTTCGCCGAGCTGGGCCCCGACTCGGTGGTCGTCGTCCCGGCCGCGGCCGGCGGCATCGGCACGCTCCTCGTGCAGTACGCCAAGAACGCCGGCGCCACCGTCGTCGGCCTCGCGGGCGGGCCGGAGAAGGTCGCCCGCGTGCAGGCGGGCGGCGCCGATCTCGCCGTCGACTACAAGGACCCGTCCTGGCCCGCGAAGGTCCGCGCCCACCTCGGCGGCCGGGCCGCGACCGTGGTCTTCGACGGCGTCGGCGGCGACGTGGCCCGCGAGGCCGTCGCCCTGCTCGGCCCCGGTGGCAGGCACGTCGTCTTCGGCTGGTCCGCGGAAGGCATCCACGAGGGCGGTCCCTACCTCGTCGAGGGCGTCTCCGAGCAGGTCCTCGGCGCCGTGATGCTCCAGAAGGCCGGGGGCCCCGACCCCGTACGCACCCTCGAACTGCGCGCCCTGGCCGAGGCCGCGGCCGGCCGGCTCACTCCGGCCGTACAGCGCTTCCCGCTGCGCGAGGCCGCAGCCGCTCACAGGGCGCTGGAGAGCCGGGGGACGATCGGAAAGGTGGTACTGGAGCCCTGAAGGGGCGGCACCGGCTGTTAATTCACATGACCCGCCCGGCCCACCCCACTACCGTGCCGGAAGTGATCGACATCCCCCGGGAACTGGCAGCGTCACAGGAGAAGTACAACGGCGAGGCGGGCCGCGCCTTCATCGAGGAACTGCCGGACCTGGCGGCCGGCTTCCTCGACCGCTGGGGACTGGAGCCCGACGGGCCGCCCATGCACGGCGTGTCCGCCCTGGTCCTCCCGGTCCACCGCGCCGACGGCGGCCGCGCGGTCCTCAAGCTCCAGATCCTCGACGAGGAGAGCGAGGGCGAACCGGTCGCGCTGCGCGTCTGGGACGGCGACGGAGCGGTCCGCCTCCTCGACCACGACGAGCCCACCGGCACGATGCTGCTGGAGCGTCTCGACGAGACCCGGATGCTGTCCCACGTCCCGGACCCCCACCAGGCCGTCGTCACCATCGCCGAACTCCTCGCCCACCTCACCTCCTTCCCCGCCCCGCCCGGCCTGCGCCGCCTCGGCGACATCGCCCGGGCCATGCTGGACCAGACCCCCTGGGCACTCGACCGCATCCCCGACCCCGAGACCCGCCGCCTCGTCGCCGACTGCGCCGCCGCCGTACGCGAGGTCGTCGACGAACCGGGCGACCGGCTCCTGCACTGGGACCTCCACGACGAGAACGTCCTCGCCTCCGACCGCGCCCCCTGGCTCGCCATCGACCCCAAGCCCCTCGCGGGCGACCCGGGCTTCGAACTGTGGCCGGCCATCGACAACCGCTACGACCCCGACGACATCCTCTGGCGCTTCGACGCCATGACCGACGTCCTCGCCCTGGACCGCTCCCGCGCCCGCGCCTGGACCCTCGGCCGCCTCCTCCAGAACGCCCTGTGGGACATCGAGGACGGCCGCGCCCTGGACGACGACCAGCTCGAAATCGCCCGCCGCCTGCGCGGCCACACCGCCTGACCCATGCCCTCCTTCCTCCCGGGTCTGGAGCTCTCCCGCCGCTTCTACACCGAGGCCGTACGCCCCCTCCTGGACGAGGCCCTCCCCGGCATCCCCCACTCCGCCGCCCGCCTCGGCAGCGGCTCCGAGGTCCTCGGCTACGACACCCCGCGCTCGGCCGACCACGAGTGGGGCCCGCGTCTCCAGCTCTTCCTGCGCCCGGAGGACACCGAGACCCACGGCCCCCGCCTCACCGCCCTCCTCTCCCACCGCCTCCCGAAGACCTTCCTCGGCCACCCCACCCACTTCGCCCGCACCGGCGACGACCCGGGCACCGACATCCGCGTCATGACCGGCACCGACGGCCCGGTCCACCACCGCGTCGACATCACGGACCCCGCCACCTGGTTCACGGACCGGCTCGGCTTCGACCCGGCCCAGGGCGTCACCACGGCGGGCTGGCTGGCCGCACCCACCCAGCGCCTGGCCGAGGCCACCGCGGGCGCCGTCTTCCACGACGGCCTCGGCCGACTCACCCCGGCCCGCACCACCCTCCGGTGGTACCCGCACGACGTCTGGCTGTACGTCCTGGCCTGCCAGTGGAAACGCATCTCCCAGGAGGAGGCCTTCGTAGGCCGCTGCGGCGAGGTGGGCGACGAACTCGGCTCGGCGATCGTGGCCGCCCGTCTGATCCGCGACCTGATGCGCCTGAGCCTCCTCATGCACCGCCGCTACCCGCCGTACAGCAAGTGGCTCGGCACCGCCTTCACCGCGACTCCCCAGGGCGCGGCGCTCACTCCCACCCTGACCGCAGCACTGGCGTCCCCCGACTGGCACACCCGCGAGCACCACCTCAAGCACGCCTACGAGGCCGTCGCGACCCACCACAACGATCTCGCGCTCACGGCCCCCGTCGACCCCACCACCCGCCCGTACCACAGCCGCCCGTTCCAGGTCCTCCGCGCGGAACGCTTCACGGCGGCCCTGCGCGCCCGCATCACGGACCCGGCCCTCCGCTCCCTGCCCGACACCGGCGCGATCGACCAGTGGGTGGACAGCACCGATGCCCTCAGCGACGTCCGGACCAGGAAACGGCCCGGGCCGGAGACGCTCTGACCCGGCCGGAACGCGACGTCCTTCATGACGACAGAACGGGCCATCGGAGGCCACGGATTGTGCCTCCGATGGCCCTCGCTTCACTACGCAGCCGCAGCGGCCGGCCGAGTCCTCAGCAGCCTGCCTGCCTCATCCGGCGGCCGACATCAGGGCGCCCAACACGGCCGGAGCCAGGACCAGGCCGGAGGCTCGGGCGGCGGTCTTGTGCCCGTACTTGTCGGTGATCCGGCGCACGGCGAAAGCGGCGACCAGGGCGAGCGGGAAGACGACCAGCGCGGCCTGCTCGATGCCGATGCTGTGGTCGGTCAGGCGCCCGGCAGCGGTCATGGCCGCGCCGCCGACGAGCAGGGCGAGGAGTACGGATCCCGCTCCGAACCACCGGGTCTCGACGGCTTCGAGGACGGCGCCGAGGCGGGCGCCGGAGAGCTTCATCCTGACGGAACTGCCCAGGGCCACGGCCAGTACGGCGACGCCTGCGCCGAAGAAGGACCACTGGAGCACAGTCGCGACTGTCTGCATAGGACGTTTCCTTTCCCCGAGGCCGGTCTCACCAGCAGTTCTTGATGACCTGGTCGACGCCGAGGATCTCGGCCGCGATGGCGCCGATACCGGTCCCGGACTCCTCGAAGACCTCCATGATCGCCTTCTTGAAGCTCTTCTTGCCGCGCTTCTTCTTGTCCTGGATCTTCTTGACGACCTTCTTGATACCGCCGAGCTTGTCGATGGCCTTCTTGACCTTGTAGATCTTCCCGATGGCCAGCAGGTTCGACCCCACCGCCAGCAGGATGCCCCGGGCGCATCCGCCGGCGTCGAACTTCATCAGCTGGACGCGGCCCTCACCGGCCGTGTCACCGAGGCGGCCCCGCAGCCACTGCTCGGTGGCCTCCTGCCCCTGCGCGAGCACCTCGTCCGGGATCTCGCTGACGAGCCGGAGGGCCTCCTCCAGACCGCGGAAGGCGTCCTCTTCGCTCAGGTTCTCCAGCACGTCGAGGCCGGTTTCCACCTCGGCGGCGTCGGTGGTACTCGCGACCACTGCCGTGTCTCGTTCAGCGGCCGTAGCGGTCGCGAGCGGTGCCGCGACCCCCAGCGCCACGGCCGCCGCCGTCAGCGCGGCGATGTCGCGGATCCTGTTCCATCGGCCGTTCCCCTTGGCCAGGCGGTCTCTGACTATGGATGATGTCGACACATCGTCCCCCGGTACATGAATTTCCGTTGCTCATCCGCACGTTGGTCAGACGTGCGTGCCGCGTCCGGGCCGCTGCGTTGCCGGCCGGCAGCCGTGCGAGATCGGCGCGACGTGACGATCTTGTGGTGAACGCGACTACCGGGCAACAGTTTTGAGGAAGAGCTGAGCAAGGCTCTGCAGGCCGGTTCGTCACTGGACACAAACGTGGCGCTGTTCAAAACCCCCAGCGGCTGGTGCTGCCCCGTGTCGAGCCCGTCACCCATGGCGTTCGCCGACTTCGCCACCACTCGCCCTGGCGCCCACTGTCCGCTCGCCACAACGACTGGGCATGGAGCGGCCCCGGCTGGCGACGGGGGCTAGGCCGGGGCCGCACGTCACCGGTGCGATCGGCGGAGCGCCGGTGACGGTGGATCAGTGCCGCTTGGAGTACGGCGCAGTCTGGGTCGGGGCAGACCGGCAGTACGTCTTGCACACGTAGATCGTGGTGCCCGAACCAGTCGGCGCAGCCATGTTGATCTGCTCGGCGTCATTGTCGTTCAGCGGCTTGTTGCAGCGAGCGCAATACGTCGCTGTCACAGCCGCCCCCTCCGGATGACCAGGCGACGCAGCGCGACACCGATCTCGCAGGAGTCTTCCTGCACGACACCGTCCACGACGGTCTCCTCCGTCCGGCCACACTGCTCGCACTCCTCCATGCAGTGGCCGAACAGCTTCTCGTAGGCCGCGTGGGCCACGTGCTCGGGGCAGCCGCGCGGGTGCCAGTCGTACTGGCCGTCCAGACGCTTCATGCGGCGCGGCCCGAGGACCACGGCCGCATTCTTGGTAAGCGGCTTTTCGCTGCTGCACCAGACGCAAGTCAAGCCGCGCACCTGGTCTTCGGTGAGGCTGCCGATGCTGGGGAGCGCCAGCAGCGCCAGGGCCTGCCCGACGGATGTGATCTCAGTGGGTGTGCTGCTCATGCGGACCGCCCGCGTACTGACGCAGGTCCGAGAGCGAGCATCTGCGCGATGCGCTCGGCGCACTCCGTTTCTCGCCCGCGCTCGCCGATCTCGTAGTCGAAGGACGTGACGTACCGGTCACCGGCCGAGGTAATTTCTTCGCTGAGGCGACTGTTGAGGGCATTCGTCGCGAGAAGCCGCATCCCAGGCTCGTTCACAACCACCTGGAGGCCGCGTTTCTCCAGATAACCCGCGAGAACTTGGAGGTCGTTGGTGTCCACACACTAACGATCCCAACGGCCCGGGGGGCGCGGGATATGACAACCTATGACACGGAGTTGATCATGCGGACCGTGGCGATCACCGGCACCCGGAACACTGGGCACCGAAGCCTCGACGAGTACGACACCCTGTTCCGGGACTACCTTGGCCCCTTCTCTCGCAACGCCCACTTCTACATCGGGGGCGCCAAAGGCATCGACTCCCTGTCCCTGCTGTGGCTGGCCGGTAACACGGGCGCCGACCTGACGGTGGTGGTCCCCGGCGTCCTCGACCAACAGCCGCCCGAGGCCCGCCAGGCAATCGTCCGAGTCCGTGACCGCGTCAAAGAGATAGTCGAGCTGCGTGCCCCAGAGCTGAAGACGCCGGCGTTCCACGCCCGCAACCGTTGGATGGTCGACCGCAGCGGCATGACGGCCGGGTTCCCGCACCACGCCGAACCGGCCTCGGGTACGTGGCAGACCCTCAACTACACAGCAGATCAGGGGAAACCACGCCTGATCGTGCCCGTGTAGCCGTCGGCTGCCGCACCATAAGCCGTATGGAGGACAGGGCCGCAGGGGCTGCGGCGCTCAAGAGGCTGCGGAAGCGACGCGGCCTGTCCCTCGCCGCCGTCGCGCATGCACTCGTCCAGCTTGCCGGGGACCTGCATCAGCCCGCGCTACCGGCCGTGGCCAGTGTGCAGCGTTCCGTCGCCCGCTGGGAGGCCGCGAAGCCGGTGATGCCGGACGAGCGGTACCAGTTGCTGCTCGCCCACCTCTACGCCCGCGCCCCTGGCGGGTCGCTGGTACTCGGCGCGGGGAGCGACTTCGCCGAGTACCTGAATGCGCTCGGCCTGCTGGGCGAGAGTGAACGGCGCACGGCGGAGCTGCGGAGCCTCATGCTGCGGGCTGTCACGGACGCGGGCGGGGGCGGGGGCATGCTCGCCCTGCTCGCGCCTGGCGTCCAGGTCGGGCTGAGCGCGGCCCTCGACGACCCGTCGCGGACAGACGAGGACACCATCGATGGGCTGGCCTCTGTCGTGGCGGACGTCAACGCAGAGATCGGCAGCCTGCCGATGGTGCGGTTGCAGCTCCTGCTTGCGCCCGCCGTCGAGGCCTCACGGCGCCTGCTCGCAGGCCCCGTGCCCGAGCCCCTGCTCCCTCAGCTGCGGAAGGTCGCTGTGGCCGCTGCCACGCTCGCCGGGCGCCTGGCCTTCGAGACACGAGACGACGCGGCGTCCCGAGCGTTGTACGCGGAGGCCACCGGGGAAGCCGGCCGTCTGGCGGAACCGTGGCGGCAGGCCAGCGTCCACATGAGCCACGCTCTAGTCACCCTCTACTCCGCCCAGGGCATGGATGGGGCACGGCGCCTGGTCGATCAGGCTGTCCGCGCGGCGCGAACCGGGGAGAGCTCCCTGATGCGGGCCCGCGCCCACGCCCTCCAGGCAGAGTTGGCGGCGCGGGCCGGGAACGAGCGGCAGGCGCAGACGGCACTCGGGCTTGCTTGGTACGACGTGGAAGCGGACCACTCGGGCGACCCGGCGCCCGCGTCGTTCTCAGCTGGCCACTTAAAGGGCTTCGAAGGGTTGTGTGAGCTGTACATCGGGGACGCGGCCGAGGCACACGACCGCTTCGCCCAAGCGGCCGAGGCGCTGAGGGCGCCGCGCGACCAGGTTCAGCGGGCGATCGTGACCACCGATCAGGCGCTCGCCAGGATCCGGCTGGGCGAACCTCGCGCGGCCACGGACCTGCTGCACGGTTGTGTGGCCGCCGCGTCCACCACAGGGGGCCGGGTGCCGGCGCTCCGCCTGCGCCAGGCCCGCAGGGCACTGATGCCGTGGCGGCGGGAGAACTGGGTAGCCGACCTTGACGACCATCTCATGGACGTGCTCGGAGCATGACGGAACGCCCCCGGCACGGTGTGCCTTCCACCAGGTAGATCTCACCTCGCCAAGACCGCGATGCGCCGCATGGCCCGCGCCCGGCGCCGCCGCCGCATCCGCTGACGACGAAACCCCAGGTCAGAACGCACCTGACCTGGGGTTCCAGCAGAGCCCCCTGTCGGATTCGAACCGACGACCTACGCATTACAAGTGCGTTGCTCTGGCCATCTGAGCTAAGGAGGCACCGCGTACTACAACGCCGTACGCGAGGGCGGCACCACTGTACACAGAGCCCGTTACCCCGAGCCACGAAGTTCCCCGTCGGCCGGTCTCACTCCAGCTCGTACTCGAAGCGGTACGCCACCGTCGGCTCCCCGTGGTGCGCGGTGAAACCGCCCTTCCCCCGCAGTCCGGCCAGCTCCCCGCTCCCGGAGTCCCGCACCACCTCGAACGTGCAGTGCACCGTCCCGTCCTCGCCGAACCACCCCCGCTCCTCCACGGCGAAGCTCCCCTCCCGCCCGTCGAGCCGGCCGGTGATCAGTTCCATGCCGGTGTAGGTGCCGGTCTTCTGGGTGACGTAGACGATGGAGTACTCGCAGAGCGTCCCGGCCGCCTCGATGCCGCCGCTGAAGGTGTTCCGGACGGAGGCGTGGGCGAGCCGGGGGTTCGCGTCCTCGCCCGGGCCGATCACGCGCTCCTGCCAGTCGGCGAAGGTGAAGTGTCCGGTGGTGGTGTGTGTGCTGCCGGGCATGAGTGTCCTCTCGAAGATCAGAAGCTAAGACGATGGCCGTGCGGGCCGTCCCAGGACCCAACTCTCTTCGCTGTACCTGACATCTCCTGTCAGGTACGGGAAACGCACCCCGGACAATGACCCCCATGCGTGCCGACCGGCTCCTCTCCCTGCTCCTGCTGCTCCAGAACCGCGGGCGGATGACCGCGCCCGAGCTCGCCGCCGAGCTCGAGGTGTCCGTGCGCACGGTCTACCGGGACGTCGAGGCGCTGGGCGCGGCGGGTGTGCCGGTGTGCGCCGATCGCGGGCCGGAGGGCGGCTACCGGCTGATGGACGGCTACCGGACCCGGCTGACCGGTCTGACCGACGCCGAGGCCGGGTCGTTGTTCCTCGCCGGGATGCCCGGTCCGGCGCGGGACCTGGGGCTGGGGGCGGTGCTGGCCAGTGCCCAGCTGAAGGTGCAGGCCGCCCTGCCGACGGGGTTGGCCGGTCAGGCGCGGCAGGTGCAGGAGCGGTTCCACCTGGACGCGCCGGCGTGGTTCCGGGAGGCCGACCCGGTGCCGTGCCTGGAGCCGGTGGCGGCAGCCGTGTGGGAGCGGCGGGTGCTGCGCGTGCACTACCGGCGGTGGCGGGGCGAGGTGCACCGGGAGGTGCGGCCGCTGGGGCTCGTCCTGAAGGGCGGCATCTGGTACCTGGTCGCCCTGGCGGACGAGGCCGTACGGACGTACCGGGTGTCGCGAGTGCTGGCCGTGGAGGACACCGGGGAGACCTTCGACCGTCCGGCCGGCTTCGACCTGGCCTCCTACTGGGAGGAGTCTTCCCGGCGGCTGGAGGCCGCCCTGCAGCAGGGTGTCGCCCGGCTGCGTCTCTCACCGCGGGGGCAGCGGCTGCTGCCGATGCAGTTCGGGGCGGCGGGTGCACGGGCCCTGCAGAACACGGGTGCGCCGGACGGGGACGGGTGGGTGGAGGTGGAGCTGCCCGTGGAGGCGGAGGCCGTGGCGGTCGGGGACCTGCTCCGGCTGGGTCCGGAGGCGGAGGTCCTCGGGCCGCCGGAGCTGCGGCAGGCCGTGGCGCGGGCGGTGGCGGCGCTGGCGGACCGGTACGGGCAGCCGTGAAGCGTCTTCGAAAATTTCCGCGAAGTTCACAGGCCCGGAGGTACTGACAGACCACGTGAACGCCAGGTACCGTCCTGAGCCAGTTCACACGCGTGGACTACACCACAACGGAACACCGTCGTGGCACCACCTTCCTACTCGGATCGTCCGGCACGTTCCTGCCGGTAGAAGGGGTTCACTCATCATGGCCACTGTCTCGTTCGACAAGGCGACCCGGATCTACCCGGGTTCCACCAAGCCCGCTGTTGACGCGCTGGAGATCGACATCGAGGACGGCGAGTTCCTCGTCCTCGTCGGCCCGTCCGGCTGCGGCAAGTCCACCTCGCTCCGCATGCTCGCGGGGCTCGAGGACGTCAACGCCGGCGCCATCCGCATCGGCGACCGCGACGTCACCCACCTGCCGCCGAAGGACCGGGACATCGCCATGGTGTTCCAGAACTACGCGCTCTACCCGCACATGACCGTCGCCGACAACATGGGCTTCGCGCTCAAGATCGCCGGCGTCAACAAGGCGGAGATCCGGCAGAAGGTCGAAGAGGCCGCGAAGATCCTCGACCTCACGGAGTACCTGGACCGCAAGCCGAAGGCCCTCTCCGGTGGTCAGCGCCAGCGTGTCGCCATGGGCCGCGCCATCGTGCGTGAGCCGCAGGTGTTCCTCATGGACGAGCCGCTGTCCAACCTGGACGCCAAGCTCCGCGTGTCCACGCGTACGCAGATCGCCTCGCTCCAGCGCCGCCTGGGCATCACCACCGTCTACGTCACCCACGACCAGGTCGAGGCCATGACGATGGGCGACCGTGTGGCGGTCCTCAAGGACGGTCTGCTCCAGCAGATCGACACCCCGCGCAACATGTACGACAAGCCCGCCAACCTCTTCGTGGCCGGCTTCATCGGCTCCCCGGCGATGAACCTCGTCGAGGTCCCGGTGACCGACGGCGGCGTGAAGTTCGGCAAGTCGGTCGTGCCGGTGCAGCGCGACGCGCTCGCCGCCACCACCGACAAGACCGTCACCGTCGGCGTCCGCCCCGAGCACTTCGACGTGGCCGGCGCCGACGCCGAGCTGGGCCTCGCGGTCACCGTCAACGTCGTCGAGGAGCTGGGCGCCGACGCCTACGTCTACGGCACCGCGAAGGTGGGCGACGACTCCAAGGACCTCGTCGTCCGCGTCAGCGGCCGTGACGTCCCGGAGAAGGGCAGCACGCTGCACATCGTCCCGCGCTCCGGCGAGACGCACGTGTTCTCGACCTCCACGGGCGAGCGCCTGTCCGACTGACCCACCGGCAAACGCACAACCCCGGGTGAATCACCCAGGTTGACGAAGAGGGCCCCGCAGCGTGCTGCGGGGCCCTTCCCGTTGCCGCTCGTTGTCGACAAATACCCCGGCACACCGGACGTTTCGAGCGGTGTGCGTCAACGCCTTACCCAAAAAAGAGCACTTTCCCATCCCCCGAACCGGTGACTAAATGTCTACAAACCATTACCCCGCGCTACCCTCACACGCGTGAAGCACTCCACTAACCAACAGACGCGACGCGGCCGGGGCCCCGCCCGCCGGATCGGCCGCTCCCTCGCTTTCGTCCTGCCCGTCGTCCTGGTGCTCTCCGGGACCCTCGCGGTCACCCGAGTCAACTGGTCGGGGAGCACCTCCGACCCGGTGCTCACCGCCGCGGACACCAGCACGTCCGCCGGCACGCCGCGGGCCGCCAAGCGCGCCCCGCAGGACGTCCTGCGCGACAAGCTGCTCACCGAGCTCCAGGAGGAGAACCCGGGCGTCGCCCTCACTCATCTCCAGCAGGCCGTCAACGGCCGCCCGTCGCTGGCGAAGCACTGCGCGTCCATCGCCCGCGCCCTCGGCCAGGCCGCCGTCCGGGTCTACGGCCCGACACGCGCCCAGTCCTACGCCCGCCCGGTCTGCGACACCGCCTTCGCCACGGGCGTCGCGGCCGCGCACAGCTGAGCACCCCGCCCTGCCGCCGGACGAGAGGGGTGAGAAGCCGACAGCGGCCGACGCGAGAACCTTTGTCCGCCGCGGCCCCGGGCGGGACGCCACGTACAGTTCGGTCTCATGAGCGATCCGAGCGCCGCGTCCCGCCCCGTTCAAGCCGTCGTTCTGGCCGGTGGCCAGGGCTCCCGGCTACGCCCGTACACCGACGACCGGCCCAAGCCGATGGTCGAGATCCCCGGCACGGGGACACCGATCATCGGCCATCAGCTGTCCTGGCTCGCCGAGGAGGGCGTGACGGACGTGGTGGTCTCCTGCGGCCACCTCGCCGAGGTGCTCCAGAAGTGGCTGGAGACGGCCGATCTGCCGGTCTCCGTCACCACGGTCGTGGAGTCGGAGCCCCTCGGCCGCGGCGGCGGCCTCAAGTACGCCGCCGCGCGCCTTCCCCACCCGGACCAGCCCTGGTACGCCACCAACGGCGACATCTGGACCCGGTTCTCGCTGCGTGACATGGCGGACTTCCACACCGAGCGGGACGCCGTCGCGACGCTGGCCCTGGCCCGGCCGCGGCTGCCGTGGGGCGCCGTGAAGACGGACGGCTTCGGCCGCATCACGGACTTCATCGAGGCCCCGCCGTCGACCTTCGAGATCAACGCGGGCGTGTACGTCTTCTCCCCCGGGTTCGCCGGGCTGCTGCCGGACCGTGGGGACCACGAGCGCACGACGTTTCCCCGGCTGGCCCGTGAGCGGAAGCTGGCCGGTTTCACGATCCCTCAGGGGTCGTATTGGCGTGCGATCGACACAGCGAAGGATCTGACGGAGGCCGCGAAGGAACTGGCGTCGTCGGGGCGCTGAGAACTCGGTTGGTTGTGGTCGTGTGGCGGCTGCGGGCCGACTGTGACTTGTCGCGCCCACGCGGCAGAGCCGCATAGCAGACACAGCCCCGCGCCCCTTGGTCAGCTGCGCCCTCTGCGTCAGAAAGGCCCCGCATCTTTGATGTGCGGGGCCCTTCTGCTGCCTGCCTTGCCGACTAGCCCAGCAAACCGCCCACCAGGCCCGGCCGTCCCGTGGACGAGGAGCCGCCGCCGTCGCCCGTGCCGCCGGTCGAGCCCGTACCGCCGGTCGCCGTGCCACCGGAGGTGGGGCCGGAGGTCGTGCTCGGGGCCTGGCCGGCCGGGGAGGACTGCTGGGGCGGGGCCTGGCCCGCGCTGCCCTGGGTCTGGCTGGGCGAGCCGCCGGTGACCGTGCCGACGTCCCGGGTGGCGCCCGGCGTGGTCGTGGTGCCCGCGCTGGGGCTGGCCGAGCCGGCCGTGGCGCCCTGGGTGGGCGAGGTGGAGGCCGACGGGGTCCGCTTGGCCTGCCGCTCGCCGGGGGCGTCCGGGAGCGGGGAGCCGGGCAGTTCGTTGCGCGGGGCCTCGCCGGGGCCGGGGACGACGACCCGGTCGGCGTCGCGGACGGCGCCGCCGAGCAGCGAGCCGACGAGCAGCGTGAGACCGGTCGCGACGGCGGTGACGAGGGCGCCGCGGCGCAGCACGTAGCGGCGCAGGTCCCAGATGTGGGCGCGGGGTCCGAGGCGGCGCCAGGCGCTGCCGGCCAGGCGGCCGTCGACGGAGTAGACGGGCGCGCCGGCGATGATCAGCGGGGACCAGGCGGCGAGGTAGATGATGTCGGGGGTCTCGTAGACGGGGACGCTCTTCCAGCTGACGGTGACCAGCAGCGCGGCCGACAGCAGGGCGCCGAAGCACGCGGCGACGCGCTGCCAGCAGCCGAGGACCGTCAGGACGCCGACGATGACCTGGGCGAAGGCGATGGCCAGTCCCGAGCCGACCGGGTGCTCGAAGGCGAACTGGCGCAGCGGCTCGGCGACTTCCCAGGGGTGCAGCGTGTTCAGCCACTTCACCATGGTGCCGCGCTTGCCGCCGTCGAAGTAGACGGGGTCGCACAGCTTGCCCATGCCGGCGTAGATGGAGATGAAGCCGAGGAAGACGCGCAGCGGGAGCAGGACGACGCCGAGGTTCAGCCGGCGACCCGGGTAGTAGGCGTGCCGTGCCGGGTCGTCGCCGTGGCGTCTGCCGGGCCGCCCGGTGTCGTCCGCCTCACCGGCGTCCTCGAAGTCCTCTTCCGTGTAGGCGGGTTCGTCGTAGGCCGGTTCGTCGTAGGCGCTGCCGACCGTGCGCATGGGCGGCAGCAGCCGCGTGCCGTCGGCGGGCTCGTGGGTGCGCTGCGGGCCGACGACGGGGGTCTCGACGGTCTGGGTGAGGTCGTCCGGGTAGCCGTCACCCTCGTAGCCGGTGCCGCCGTAACCGCCGTCCTGGTACCCGGCGCCGTACCCCGGGCCCTGCGGGGCGGTGCCCACGCGGGAGATGACCTGGGTGGCCCCGGCGTCCGTGGCGGACTCGTCGGGGTGGCGGACGCTCTCGTGCCGGACGGCCTGGAGGAGGCGGTGGGCGCCGGTGTCGTCGGGCGCGGACTTGCCGCTCCAGACGACGGGCCGGCGGCGGGTGGCGGCCCCGTCCGCCGCGCCCCCGGCGGTGACGACGGGGATGCGGGCGGTGTCCTCGCTGGTGGTCAGATGCCGTGCGACCCGGGGGGACTGGACGCGACGCGTCGAGACGCCCAACTGCACGCGGAAACTCGCGTGATTGACGATGACCTGCGCCGGGTCGCTCGGCACCTTCACCATGCTCAGCGCGGGAGCGTCGTCGAGTCCCGACGAGCGGTCCCCCGTGGGTGTGCGGGGTGTTCTGGTGTCCACACTCATCTAACCGAGTGACGTCGGGATAGGACACTGCTTTGACTCGCCGGATCTGTCCGGACCCCGTCAAGCTTGTCCTCGTCGCCCCGATGTTCCCGGAATTAACCCGTGCGGGTGAGGTGTCGGACGCCCGTTCAGCTGCGTCGGCGGGCCGCCTCGTACAGCACGATCCCTGCCGCCACACCGGCGTTGAGCGACTCGGCGCCGCCCGGCATCGGGATCCGCACGCGGTGGTCGCAGGTCTCCCCGACCAGCCGGGACAGCCCCTTGCCCTCGCTGCCGACGACGATGACGACGGGCCCGCCCAGGGCCTCCAGGTCACCGATCTCGACCTCGCCGTCGGCGGCCAGGCCGACGACCACGATGCCGGCCTTCTTGTACGCCTCCAGCGCGCGCGTCAGGTTGGTGGCGCGGGCGACGGGCGTACGGGCGGCGGCACCGGCGGACGTCTTCCAGGCACCGGCCGTCATCCCGGCGGCCCGCCGCTCGGGTACGACGACGCCGTGCCCGCGGAAGGCGGAGACGGAGCGGACGACCGCACCCAGGTTGCGCGGGTCGGTGACACCGTCGAGCGCGACGATCAGCGGGTCCTCGCCGTCGTCGAGGGCGGCGTCGGCGAGGTCCTGCGGGTGGGCGTACTCGTACGGCGGGACCTGGAGCACGAGCCCCTGGTGGTTCAGCCCGTTCGTCATCCGGTCGAGCTCGGGGCGGGGGGCCTCCATGAGGTTGATCCCACCGCGCTCGGCGGCGAGCTGGAGGGCCTCACGGACCCGCTCGTCGTTGTCGATGAACTGCTGGACGTACAGCGTGGAGGCGGGCACGCCGTCGCGCAGCGCCTCGAAGACCGGGTTGCGGCCGACGACCAGCTCGGACGTGGACTTGCCGCCGCGGCCCCGGGGCGCGGGACGGCGCGCCGTCTGCCGCGCCTTGGCGCCGGCGACACGGTTCTTCTTGTGTCCCTTGCGCATCTCGGCGGGCGGGGTGGGGCCCTTGCCCTCCAAGCCCTTGCGCCGCTGGCCGCCACTGCCGACCTGCGCGCCCTTCTTGCCGGACATGCGGCGGTTGTTGGCTGCCATGACCTACCTGTCTGTGGGTGCGGTACGTACGTACGTCTATGAAGTGTGCCGCCCGGAGGCCCGGGCGGCACAATCGATCTTCCGGATCGCGGCCGGGTCAGCGCGGTCCGAGGCTCCAGCGCGGCCCCTGCGGGCTGTCCTCGATGACCAGGCCGGACTGGCTCAGCTGGTCGCGGATGGCGTCCGCGGTGGGCCAGTCCTTGCGGGCCCGGGCGGCCTCGCGCTGGTCGAGGACCATGCGGACGAGCGTGTCGACCACGCCGTGCAGGTCGGCGCCTCGGTCGCTCTCCCCGGCCCAGTGGGCGTCGAGCGGGTCGAGCCCGAGGACGCCGAGCATGGCACGGACCTCGGCGAGCCGGGCCACCGCGGCTTCCTTGTCGTCGGCGGACAGCGCGCTGTTGCCCTGCCGGACGGTGGTGTGGATGACGGCGAGCGCCTGCGGCACGCCCAGGTCGTCGTCCATCGCCTCGGCGAAGGCCGGCGGCACGTCGGCGGCCGGCTCGACGACACCGGCCTTCTCCACCACGCGCTGCACGAAGCCCTCGATCCGCGCGAACGCCGACTCGGCCTCGCGCAGCGCCTCCTCGCTGTACTCGATCATCGAGCGGTAGTGCGGGGTGCCGAGGTAGTAGCGCAGCACGATGGGGCGCCAGCGCTTGACCATCTCGCTGACCAGGACCGAGTTGCCGAGCGACTTGGACATCTTCTCGCCGCTCATGGTGACCCAGGCGTTGTGCACCCAGTACTGGGCGAAGTCGTCGCCGTAGGCCTTGGCCTGTGCGATCTCGTTCTCGTGGTGCGGGAAGACCAGGTCGAGGCCGCCGCCGTGGATGTCGAAGGCGGCGCCCAGGTACCTGTGCGCCATCGCCGAGCACTCCAGGTGCCAGCCCGGACGGCCGCGGCCCCACGGCGTCTCCCAGCTGGGCTCCCCCGGCTTCGCCGCCTTCCACATGGCGAAGTCCCGCGGGTCGCGCTTGCCGGTGATGCCCTCTTCGGCCGGCTGCCGCATCTCGTCGAGGTCCTGCCGGGACAGCTCCAGGTAGGAGGGCCAGGAGCGGACGTCGAAGTAGACGCTGCCGTCGGCCTCGTAGGCGTGCCCGCGGTCGATGAGGTCCCGCATCATCTCGACCATCTCGGTGATGTGGCCGGTGGCGCGGGGCTCGTAGGTGGGCGGCAGGCAACCCAGCACGGTGTAGCCGTCGTTGAAGGCGCGCTCGTTCTCGTAGCCGATGGCCCACCACGGACGGTTCTGCTCGTCCGCCTTGGAGATGATCTTGTCGTCGATGTCCGTCACGTTCCGCACGAACGTGACGTCCCAGCCGCGGTACTCGAACCAGCGGCGCATGATGTCGAAGTTCAGACCCGACCGGATGTGCCCGATGTGGGGTGCGGCCTGCACGGTGGCACCGCACAGGTAGATCGAGACACAACCCGGCTTGAGCGGGGAGAAGTCACGGATCTGCCGGGCGCTGGTGTCGTACAGGCGAATAGTCACGGGACCAGGGTAGTAGGCCGTGGGGGGTGTGTGGGGCGGAGCCGTTCACCCGACCCGCACGACCAGCGCCGTCGCCACCGCCATCAGGCCCTCGTCGCGTCCGGGAAAGCCCAGTCCGTCCGTCGTCGCGCCCGATACGGAAACCGGCGCTCCGGCCGCCTCCGACAGCAGCTTCTGGGCCTCGTCCCTGCGCTTGCCGATCTTCGGCCTCGGGCCCACGACCTGGACGGCGATGTTGCCGATGCGGAAGCCGGCCGCGCGGACGATCCGGGCCGCCTCCGTCAGCAGCGTGATGCCCGACGCGCCCGACCACTCGGGGCGGCCCGTGCCGAAGTGCTGTCCCAGGTCGCCGAGGCCGGCCGCCGAGAACAGCGCGTTGCACGCCGCGTGTGCGACGACGTCCGCGTCGGAGTGGCCGGCCAGGCCCGGCCCCTCGCCCTCCCACTTCAGGCCGGCGCACCACAGCTCGCGGCCCTCCTCGAAGGCGTGGATGTCGGTGCCGATGCCGACCTGGGGCAGCGGCACCGCGGGCGTTTCGTGCGTCGCGGGAATCTCGCCGGTCGCGGGCGTCTCGTCAGAAGCCATCGTTGAGCCTCCTGCGGGCCAGGACGGCCTCCGCGAGCACCAGGTCCAGGGGGCGGGTGACCTTGAACGCCTCCTCGTGGCCGGGCACCGCCACGACCGTGAGGCCGAGCTGCTCGACCATGCCGGCGTCGTCGGTGACATCCCCGGTGACCGTCTCGTGCGCCCGGACCAGCGTCGCCCGGTCGAAGCCCTGCGGCGTCTGCACCGCCCGCAGCCGCGCGCGCTCCGGCGTGGCGACGACCGGCTCCGGCTCGCCGGGCGCCCCGGCGGGCTCGACCTGCTTGACGGTGTCGGCGAGCGGGAGGGCCGGGACCACGGCCGGGGCGCCCTCGCGTACGGCCTCGATCACGGCGTCGACCGTGTCCACCGGGACCAGCGGCCGGGCCGCGTCGTGCACCAGCACGATGTCGTGGCCGGGGGGCAGCGCGTCCAGGCCGAGCTTCACGGACGCCTGGCGGGTCTGCCCGCCCGGTACGACGAGGAAGTCCGTCCGCTCGGGCAGCGCGTGCGCGTCGAGCAGCGACTTGACCTCGGCGGCACCGTCGGGCGGGGCCACGACGACGACCAGTGAGACGGCGCGGGAGGCGGCCATCGCGCGGACCGCGTGGATGAGCATGGGGGTGCCGCCCAGCGCGCGGAGCGCCTTGGGGGCGCCCGGGCCGAGCCGTACACCACGGCCGGCGGCCGGGATCACGGCCGCCGTACGGCCTGCCGAGGGGGCGGCCGACGGCGAGGGACGCGAATCGTCAGACATCGGTTCCTGTCAGGTTTGTGTGTTGCCCTGGCGTGGGTATGGCCTGGAGGAGTGCCGGGCGCGACGCGCTCGACCGGACCCTTCCGTGACGCTGGTCGAGCCGGCTGCCCGGGCCCGGCACGCCAAGCACCGGATCGTGAGTGCTAACACATCCGGCGGTGACGGCGCATTCGGCATCCGAGTACGAACATGCCGCAGCGCCCGGCGACTGGAGAATGTCATCGGGCACCGCGGCATTTCGATGTGCAGGATTGATCAGCAGAGTGCTGAGCGACCGGCTTCGCCTCAGGAGGCGAGAACCTCGTCGAGCAGGGCCTCGGCCTTGTCCTCGTTGGTGTTCTCCGCGAGGGCGAGTTCGCTCACCAGAATCTGGCGGGCCTTGGCGAGCATGCGCTTCTCGCCTGCGGAGAGTCCACGCTCACGCTCACGACGCCACAGGTCACGCACGACTTCCGCGACCTTGATGACATCGCCCGAGGCGAGCTTCTCCAGGTTTGCCTTGTAACGACGGGACCAGTTCGTGGGCTCCTCGGCGTACGGCGCGCGCAGCACCTCGAAGACCCGGTCCAGCCCGTCCTGACCGACCACATCACGCACGCCGACGAACTCCGCATTGTCCGCTGGCACACGCACTGTCAGGTCACCCTGGGCGACCTTCAGCACCAAGTAGGTCTTGTCCACGCCTTTGATCTGGCGAGTTTCGATAGCCTCGATCAGCGCGGCCCCGTGATGGGGATAGACCACGGTGTCGCCAACCTTGAACGTCATGTGACAGGTACCCCTTCCGTGGCTATCCAGGGTAACACGGAAATCGTGGGTTCTGAATGGCGTTTTCGCAGGTCAGGGCGTATCTCGGGGCTTGACAAGTCCAACAGGAACGTGCTTCGGACAGGGGATGGAAGAAGGTATTCGCAGGTCGGAGCGGCTCTCCGGGTCGAGTGAAACGCGTACGTTACACGCATCCGAACCCCCCTCCGAGCGGTCGAACATCCCCATATGTCCGCTTCCGTATGATCGACTTCCGCTACTCCGTTCGGCGGCCCGAGCCGGGTTCCGGTCGAATCCGGAATTGATCACCGGGCGTCCGGACGAGCCGCCGGTGATCAATTCCAGGTGGTCCGCACATTCCTTCACGGAAAATCTGCGCTGCCCCCCGAGGCGCTTATGTGAATGCCGGACGAGCACCCCGCAATGTGACCTGGGTGTCACTTGTGACTCAGGTGGGACGACGGGTGCCGGGGGGTCGGGTGCGGCCGGGCGGGGACGGCTCGGTAACCTGAGGCCTGCTGACAGACACTTAGGGCGGCTTTATCGGCCGCTCTGCTCGAGTCAAGGAGTTGCCGCCGCCGTGAGCAGCAGCCTTCGACGCGGCGTCCTCGCCGCGGCCGCCATCGCGTTCTCCGTCGCCTCGCTCGCCGCGTGCGGTGCCGGCAACAACGCGCAGACCCTCGAGATCAAGCCGGACAACGCGGCGACGAGCGTCGGCAACATCAAGATCCAGAACGCGATCGTGATCACTCAGCCCGACCTCGAGTCGACCGGCCCGGCCGCGATCTCCGCCACCTTCTTCAACTCCGGCAGCACCGCCGAGACGCTGGAGTCCATCACCCTGCCGGGCACCGGCAAGAAGGCCGAGCTCAAGCCCGCCAAGGGCGGCAGCCTGAGCATCCCGGCCGGCGGCAGCCTGGTCCTGGGCGGCAAGGACAACGCCACCGCCGTGCTGCCGAGCAGCCGCGAGGCCGTCCAGGACGGCAACGCCCAGAAGGTCACCTTCACCTTCAGCAAGACGGGCGACGTGAGCCTGCGGGCGTTCGTCGTCCCCGCCAAGCACTACTTCGCCGAGTGGGGCCCGACCGAGGTGCCGGCCGCGCCGGGCGGCTCGGCGTCCCCGTCCGGTTCGCCGTCGGGGAGCCCCTCCGGTTCGCCGGCCGGCACCGAGAGCCCCGCCGCCGGCGAGACCCCGGGCGGCCACGCGTCGCCGGGCACGCCGACCGACGCGGCCTCCGCGAGCGCGTCGACGGGCGCGGGCGCCGGGCACTGAGCCCGCGTGAGACAGTCGTACGAAAGGGCGGGACCTCCCAGGAGGTCCCGCCCTTCACGTTCGTCGTACGCGGCCGGCCTACGGCTCGAACTTGTAGCCCAGGCCGCGGACCGTCACCAGGTAGCGCGGGGCGCCCGGGTCCGGCTCGATCTTGGCGCGCAGGCGCTTGACGTGGACGTCGAGGGTCTTGGTGTCACCGACGTAGTCGGCGCCCCAGACGCGGTCGATGAGCTGCATGCGCGTCAGGACGCGGCCGGCGTTGCGCAGCAGCATCTCCAGCAGGTCGAACTCCTTGAGCGGGAGGTCGATCTTGGTGCCGCCGACGGTGACCACGTGCCGGTCGACGTCCATCCGGACGGGGCCGGCCTCCAGCGCGGCGGGGGTCACCTCCTCCGGCTCGCCTCTGCGGCGCAGCACGGCGCGGATGCGGGCGACCAGTTCGCGCGAGGAGAAGGGCTTGGTGACGTAGTCGTCGGCTCCTATCTCCAGGCCGACGACCTTGTCGATCTCGCTGTCCTTGGCGGTCACCATGATGACGGGGACGTTGGAGCGGCCGCGCAGCTGGCGGCAGACCTCGGTGCCCGGCAGACCGGGCAGCATCAGGTCGAGGAGGACGAGGTCGGCGCCGTTGCGCTCGAACTCGTCGAGTCCGTCGGGCCCGGTGGTCGCGACGGCGACCTCGAAGCCCTCCTTGCGGAGCATGTACGACAGGGCGTCGGAGAAGGACTCCTCGTCCTCGACGACGAGCACTCGGGTCACGGAAGGACCTCCGGGGCAGGAAGCGTTTCGTACGCGGTTGATTCGGGGGATGTGGGGGTGGACCGCCCGGCCTCCTCGTCGAGGCCCGCGCCTCCTGCGCGCATCTCTCGGGCGGGCTGCTGATGTGCGCGGTCGCGGGCCGCACCGGCCTCCGGCAGCCGCAGGGTGAAGGTGGAGCCCTGGCCTTCGGCGCTCCACACCGTGACCTCCCCGCCGTGCGAGGCGGCCACGTGCTTCACGATCGCCAGCCCGAGGCCCGTGCCGCCGGTGGCACGGGAGCGGGCCGGGTCGACGCGGTAGAAGCGCTCGAAGATGCGCTCCTTGTCCTTGTCGGAGATGCCGATGCCCTGGTCGGTCACGGCGATCTCGATCTGTTCCCCGCCGGGCGCGTTCACCTTGCGGGCCGCTATGCCGACGCGGGTGCGGGCGGGCGAGTAGTTGACCGCGTTCTCGACGAGGTTGCCGAGGGCGGCGGCGAGCTGGCCGCGGTTGCCCCACACGTGCAGGTCGGCGGTGCCGCCCGCGGCCATGGTGATCTCCTTGGTGCCGGCCTGGTGCCGGCAGCGGTCGATGGCCTCGGCGACGAGCTCGTCGGCGCGGACCGGCTCGGCGTCCTCCAGCGGGTCGTCGTTCTGCACCCGCGACAGGTCGATGAGCTCCTGGACCAGGCTGGTGAGCCGGGTGGCCTCGATCTGCATGCGCCCGGCGAACCGCTCGACGGCCTCGGGGTCGTCGGAGGCGTCCATGACGGCCTCGGACAGCAGGGACAGGGCGCCGACGGGCGTCTTCAGCTCATGGCTCACGTTGGCGACGAAGTCGCGCCGCACCGCCTCGATCCGGCGGGCCTCGGTGAGGTCCTCCACGAGCAGCAGCACGAGCCGGGAGCCGAGCGGCGCGACCCGCGCGGAGACGGCCAGGGCCTCTCCGCGTCCGGTGCCGCGCCTCGGCAGGTCCAGCTCGACCTGGCGTATCTCCCCGTCGCGCCGGGTGTCCCGGGCCATCTGCAGCATCGGCTCGACGGCGAGCTTGCCGCCTCGGACCAGGCCGAGGGCGTACGCCGCCGAGCTGGCCTTGACCACCGCGTCCGCCTCGTCGAGCACGACGGCGGAGGATCTGAGGACCGACAGGACCGTGTCCACGCCCGGCGGGAGCACCGCGTCCGTGTGGAGGGAGCTGCGGGTGGGGCGCTTCTGTTCACGCTCACTCCAGCGGAACGCCAGCATGGCGATGACGCCGGTGAGCACCCCGGCGATCGCTGCCACTGCGGCGACCGCCGCGTTCACGTCCATGCACCCAGGTTAGGCATGGGTCGGGCACGGGCCACAGCCGTCGGGCTGCGACCTCGAACACTCGTCGCCCAGAGTTCACCTTGGAGCCAGTATTGGTTCATTTGGGATGACGGAAACGGACGCGTACGGGACGGAACGTGGGAGCGTGGGGTTCGGACCGTTGGTAATACGACGGTCGTACCGCCGGTTGTTCGGTGGGCCCCGGCCCTTGAACCCCCGACACGGACGCACGAGAGGGATGCCTGATGCGGGACGCGTACCACGAGGAACTGGACTCGATCGGCGACGGTCTGGTGGAGATGGCCCGGCTGGTCGGCTCGGCGATCGGGCGCGCCACCACCGCCATGCTCGACTCCGACCTGAAGCTGGCCGAGAACGTCATCGAGGCCGACCAGAAGGTCGACGAACTGCAGCACGACCTGGAGGCCAGGGCCATAGCCCTGCTGGCGCGGCAGCAGCCCGTGGCGACGGACCTGCGCATTGTCGTCACGTCGCTGCGCATGTCGGCCGACCTGGAGCGCTCGGGCGACCTCGCCCAGCACGTGGCGAAGCTCGCGCGCCTGCGCTACCCGGACCGCGCGGTGCCGAGCGACCTGCACGCCACCATCCTGGAGATGGGCCAGCTCGCCCAGCGCCTGATGGCCAAGGCCGCCGAGGTGATCATCACCAAGGACGTCGACCTGGCGCTCCAGCTGGAGCAGGACGACGACGAGATGGACCTGCTGCACCGCACGCTCTTCCGGCACCTGATGGACGACCGCTGGAAGCACGGCATCGAGACGGCCGTGGACGTGACGCTGCTCGGCCGCTACTACGAGCGGTTCGCCGACCACGCGGTCTCGGTCGCCAAGCGGGTGGTGTACCTGGTGACGGGTGAGCACGCGGATGAGCTCCAGGCGGATGCGCAGCCGGAGATCCAGGCGGTGACGGGGGCGGAGAGCGCCTGAGCGTGGCGCGAGCCGGCCAGTGGTCGGGGCCGGCGGGGATCGGCCGGGCGTGCGGGCGCCTCTGTGCGCCGTTGATGCGCCCAGCGGAACGGGCATCCAATGGGCACAGGCACCAGCCTCGAGGAGGGACCCATGGCCGAATCCCCCAGCACCACGCCCGACCCCACGCAGCAGCGCGAGACCGAGCAGCCCGCCGAGATCAGGAACCTGCCCCTGGTCGCCGCGTGCGGCTGCGGCTCGGGCTGCGGCTGCGGCTGCCAGTCGGGCAGCCCCTGCCAGTGCGGCTGACGCCGGCATTCTCGTACGACCAGCAGGGCCCCGGTGGTTCGCCGCCGGGGCCCTGTCGCGTTGTGAAGGTTTCGGCCGTCATGGTGCCTTCGTACCGGTACGGGCGGACCATGGAGGTACGCCCGCTGTATCGGCGTGCCCGCCGGATCCTGGGAAGGAGCGTGACGTCATGGCCAAGTTCATGGATGTCCACCACAGCATGAAGGGCATCACGGAAGAACAGCTGCTCGAGGCCCACAACGCGGACCTCGCCATCGAAGCGGACGAGAAGGTTCACTTCGAGAGGGCCTGGGCGGACCCGGAGTCCGGCCTCGTCTACTGCCTCTCGGAGGCACCCTCCGCGGAAGCGGTCCAGCGCATCCACGAACGCGCGGGGCACAAGGCGGACGAGATCCATCCGGTGCCGTTGACGGTCCAGTGATGTGAGCGGTGCGGCCGGCCGATCGGCCGGCCTCAGGGGGCGCTCCGGCAGAACTCGGATGCGACAGCGGCGTCCTCCAGCCGCTGCTCGCCCCAGTCGCCGCTGCGGTTCATGGTCATGACCTGCCGGCCGTCCGCCGAGGCGAGGGTGCGGGTCGCGGAGCCGGGGATCATGCCGCCGTGCCCCCAGGCCCAGCAGCCCTCCGCGAGCTTGAAGTGCCGTAGGCCGAGGCCGTAGGCGTCCTCCGGGCCGCCATGGCCCTTGTCCCCATCGACCGGGACGGCGTCGAGCAGCTGCCGCTGTTGTGCGGGCGGCAGCAGGTGACCGGCCAGCAGGCTGGACAGCAAGGTGTTCACGTCGCCCACGGTCGAGATCATCTGCCCCGCGGAGAAGGCGACCGTGGGACTGAACTCGGTGACGTCGCGCACCTTCGCCTGCGGCCCGTCCTCGAAGAGCGTCGAATAGTGCCGCGCGTGGGGCGAGGGCAGGGCGGGTGCGGTGTCCGGCACGCTCGTGCCGCGCAGACCGAGCGGCCGTATGACGAGGCGCTCGACGGCGTGCGCGTAGCTGCAGCCCGTGGCCTTCTCTATGACCATGCCGGCGAGGACGTAGTTGGTGTCCGAGTAGTCCCACTCGCCGGGGCGGCCGGGCCTGCTGCCCTGCTCCGGCTGGAAGTTCGGCGGGTGGGCGAGCGCGATGTCCACCAGCTCCCGTGGGGACCACCTGGTGTGCCGGTTCCGCTCGAACTCCTCACCCGCGTACCTGGCCCGGAAGCCGGCGTCCATGTTGTAGTCGAAGATCCCGCTCGTGTGGTTGAGCAGGTGCCGCACGGTGATGTGCCCGGGGCGGTACCCGTTGCCGCGCACCACTCCCGGGAGCCACTTGGCCACGCTGTCGTCCAGCGACAGCTTGCCCTCGGCTTCGAGCTTGAGCAGCACGGTGGCGGTGAAGGTCTTGGTCACGCTGGCGATACGGAACCTCTCGTGGGTGTTCCGCGGCCGGTCCGAGCCGAGCTTGCGGACACCGGCTCGGCCGTCCCACACTCCGTGCCGGTCGCGGACCTGGGCGATGACGCCCGGGGGGCCCTGCGCGACGATCCGGTTCAGCACGGCCTGGGTCGTGGCATGGGCTGCTGCCTGGTTCTTCTGGGCTGCGTGGCCGTCCGGGTGTAATCGGGGCGGCGGGTGGTGAGAGGTACCGGCCCCCGCGGAGGCGGCGACGGCGAGGGTGGCCATGCCGACCAGGGCGGCGAGGACGACGAAGAGGAGGCGATGGGCTGACTGCTGCTGCCTGTGGTGGTGTCGGCGGTGACGGGTCATGGGAACAGCTCATCAAGCGCCGCATCGCCACACCATCGGGAACTCCCCGGAAACGGATCAGGGAGCGGACGCGGAACGCTCCGGGACTTCCCCTGGGGCCACGGCGGCAGGTCCGGCCGGAACGGTCGACTCAGCCGGCTCCTCCTCCGGCACCCGCCGCATCAACACCCCGTACCCCAGCCCGGCCACCGTCCCCACCACCGCGCACAGCCCCCACAGCCACTCGGCCCCGAAGCGGTCGATGACGAAACCGGACATCAGCGGGGCGACGAGCGCGGCGACGGACCAGGACATGCTGTACATCCCCTGGTAGCGCCCGCGTCCGTGGAGCGGGGAGAGCCGGACGACCAGACCCGTCTGCGTCGGAGCGTTGACGATCTCGGCCAGCGTCCACACGCACACCGTGAGGGCGATGACGCCGACCGACCCTGCGAAGGCGGTGAGTCCGAAGCCGTACCCCGCGAGGACGGACGAGAGGACGAGCAGCCGGCGCGGGTCCCGGTGTTCGATGAACCGCGTGACCGGGATCTGGAGCACGACGATCAGGACGCCGTTGACGGCGACCGCCATGCCGTACTCGGCGGGCGTGAACCCGGCCTCGCCCATGGCCACCGGCAGCCCCACCGACGCCTGCTGGAAGATCAGCGCGACGAGGAAGGACAGCCCGACGACACCCATGAAACGCCCGTCGCGCAGTACGGTCCCGAGGCTGACGGAGCTGTCGGAGGCGGCGGACGTCTTCACCGTCTCGGCGGGCTTGGACTCCGGCAGCTTCACGAAGACGAGGACCGCGCAGACCATCGTCATCCCCGCCTCGATCAGGAACCCGGCGAGATAGCTCACCTCGGCGATGAACCCGGCGGCCATGGTGGAGACGGCGAAGCCGAGGTTGATGGCCCAGTAGTTGAGGGAGAAGGCGCGGATGCGGTCCTCGGGCCGGACGATGTCGGCCATCATCGCCTGCACGGCGGGCCGGGACGCGTTGCTGGCCATGCCGACGAGGAACGCGACGCCGGCGATCGCGACCGGGTGGTGCACGAACCCGAGCAGCGCGACGGACACGGCGGTCGAGGCCTGCGCGATCAGCAGCGTCGGCCGCCGCCCCAGCCGGTCGGTCATCACGCCACCGCCCAGTGAGGAGATCACCCCGCCGAGCCCGTGCAGGGCCGCGACCAGACCGGCGTACGTGGCGGAGTAGCCGCGGTCGAGCGTCAGGTACAGCGCCATGAAGGTCGCGACGAAGGCACCGAGCCGGTTGACGAGGGTGCTGGTCCACAGCCACCAGAACTCGCGGGGCAGTCCGGAGACGGTCTCCCGGACGGCGCGTCTGGCACGCAGGGCGTACGGCATGGACGACATGGGCTCCCCCGGAACGCAAGAATGTAAGCGGCGCATGTAAGCGGCGCATGCAGCAATCACACGTTACGAATCCGCGCTTGACGGAGGCCACTCAATTAACAGAACCCGTCAAACGTCCGCCTGCCGGGCAGCCACGCGAACGGGCGAATGCGTGGATTACGCTCTGAGGCATGGCCGACGCACCGTACAAGCTGATCCTCCTCCGCCACGGCGAGAGCGAGTGGAACGAGAAGAACCTGTTCACCGGCTGGGTGGACGTCAACCTGACCGCTAAGGGCGAGAAGGAGGCGACGCGCGGCGGCGAGCTGCTGAAGGACGCCGGCCTGCTCCCCGACGTCGTGCACACGTCCCTCCAGAAGCGCGCCATCCGCACCGCGCAGCTCGCCCTGGAGTCCGCCGACCGCCTCTGGATCCCGGTCCACCGCAGCTGGCGCCTGAACGAGCGCCACTACGGCGCCCTCCAGGGCAAGGACAAGGCCCAGACGCTCGCCGAGTTCGGCGAGGAGCAGTTCATGCTGTGGCGCCGCTCCTACGACACCCCGCCGCCGGCGCTGGACCGTGACGCCGAGTACTCCCAGTTCTCCGACCCGCGCTACGCGACCCTCCCGCCGGAGCTGCGCCCGCAGACGGAGTGCCTCAAGGACGTCGTCGTCCGCATGCTCCCCTACTGGTTCGACGCGATCGTCCCCGACCTGCTGACCGGCCGCACGGTCCTGGTCGCCGCCCACGGCAACAGCCTGCGCGCCCTGGTCAAGCACCTGGACGGCATCTCCGACGCCGACATCGCGGGCCTCAACATCCCGACGGGCATCCCGCTGTCCTACGAACTCGACGCCGACTTCAAGCCGGTGAACCCGGGCGGGACGTACCTGGACCCTGACGCGGCTGCGGCGGCGATCGAGGCGGTCAAGAACCAGGGGAAGAAGAAGTAGGCCGACGCGATCAAGCCCCCTTCCTGCGGTTTTTCCGCGAGTAGGGGGCTTGTTGCTGCGCTGGGGCCATCGCTGGGCCGTGAAAGGGGTTTGGGGCCCCGACTGTAGATCACATCAGCTTCCCAAACTCAGAGCCCAGTGCTGTCTTCACTGACGCGCAGGTCTTCTCGCATGCGCGCCCGGAGCACAGCGAGGGCATCGTCATAGGTTCGGCGCCCCTCCAGGTACACGGGATCAGTTGCCAAGACTCCCTCCATCACCCGATCGCGAAGGTCGCGCAGACGGCGGAAAGCATCCTCCGAAGCTCCTACGACGCGGCTGGGCGCACTGATGGTCATCTGATATCTCAGCCCGATGCACGGCCCGAACGCTTCGCGAGCGGTGGTGCGGCGCATCGAAGGTTCCATGTCCGGGTCACGAGCCATGTTGCCGCAGGCGTGACGGGCCTCGGACAGACCGGCTAGGTAGTCCCCATACAGGACGCGACGCACTTGCGTCTCACGATCCAAGCGCTCCCGCTTCCATCGTTGACGGTCCAGAAGCATCGCGGATCCTGTGGCGATCGCCGCGCCAACTATGGTGCTGACCAGGGTGATCCACTGCATAAACCGACCGTAGCTTCTGCTACGGCGCCCGTCGGCCCCGCCCCACAAGTGCACCAGATCATCGCAGCGTCAAGCTGGGTCTTACCGCTGTCCCTCCTCGGCATCCTGGACCTCCTCGACGAAGTCACGGGGCCACGTTGGATGACCCGGGGGGGGGAAGCAGTGAGCAGGAGACGTTACGTCGCCAGAGGTGTGCCGGGGGGCTACTGGCTGAGCTCAATGGTCGGGCCGACCAAGCGCGGATCACCGTGCTGATGAAGCGCTGCAGGGCACAGAAGCGCCGGGCGAAATTCGGTAGCGGAACCCGTCCCATCCCGTCCACCATCCCGGCATGGTCTCCGACGAGCACGTGAGTGAACCAGCGGTCGCTCGGTGGACGCGGGCGAGCGTCTACCCCGACATGTGGGTGGATCCGGATGACGATCCGCGCGAGACCGAGGTGGAGATCGTCGACGAACGGGGGGCGTTGCTCGATGCCCTGCGGCACTATCGCCTCACCCTGGAGATGAAGTGCGCGGGGCTGGACGCGGAGCAGATGGCTCGGCGGTCCGCGCCGCCGTCCACGATGTCGTTGCTCGGGCTGGTGCGGCATCTGGCCGAGGAGGAGCGGCATTTCCGGCGGGTGATGACCGGGGACGACGCCCCGAAGCTGTACCGGACCGAGGAGGACCGGGACGGTGACTTCAACGGGGCGGTCGCGGACGCGGCGGTCGTGGAGGAGGCGTGGCGGCAGTGGCGGACCGAAGTGGAGCTCAACGAGCGGTATCTGGCCGGTGTCACCGACCTCGCCACACGGAACGCCGGGTACTCCGACCTCGGGCCCGAGCCCGGTGGGCAGCTCCAGCTGCGTGACGTGCTGGTGGCGCAGATCGGGGAGTACGCGCGCCACTGCGGTCACGCCGACCTGCTGCGTGAGCTGATCGACGGACGGGTCGGGCAGTGATCACAGGAGGAGGAGGCGGAGGAGGAGGCGGAGGCGGAGGCGGTCAAGTCCGCTTGGCGTAGGGGTCGTCCTTACCTCTGACGTAATCGACGGGTCTTCGGCATCCCGGCAAGCTGGCTCTCATGACAGCCACCAGCACCGCGGACGCCACCCGCGCCACCGTCCAGAAGTTCCTCGAACTCCGGCTCGCCGGCGACACCGAAGGGCTCACCGGGCTCTTCGCGGACAAGGTCGACTGGATGCTGGCCGAGAACCCCGGCGTTCCGTGGATCCGCCCTCGGTCCACGGCCGCCGAATGTGCCGCTCAGGCCGACGAGTTGGCCCAGTACACCGTGCCGGAGGACGCCCGCGCGTCCATCGACACGATCCTCGTCGACGGTACCGACGCCGTTCTGATGGGGCACCTCTCCGGGACCGTCCGTGCGACCGGCAAGTCCTTCTCGGGGCCCTTCGCGCTGCGGCTCACCGTCGAGGGCGGGCGGATCACCCGGCACCATCTTTATGAGAACAGCGCGTCGATCGCCGCGGCGTGCACCCCCGACGTCTAGGTGTATTGACCCGCAGGGTTGTTCACGCGGGTGATGGGTGGCTGGCCGCCGAGTGCGGTGTGGCAGCGGTGGTGGTTGTAGGTGTGCAGGAAGTCT